>JBEKTF010000089.1:0-21256 GCA_049516355.1 Bryobacteraceae bacterium
ATGGATTACTACCGTGAAAGGGATCGCCGCCATCAACGCCGATCAGTTCGTTGAGGGCCACGGAGATGTCCTGGCGAAGGCCGACATTCAGAAGCGGCTGGCCGATGCGGAAGCCAAGCGGGCGAAAATCAAGGATCTCGTGGCGCAGGGCAAATCGCTCGATGAGATCAGAACCGCCGTTGGCGATCCGCCGCCTGCACAGGGAGGCCGCGGACCGGGATTCCCGAGCTTCACCCAAGTTGTCTATGGTGAACTCACGAAGCCGGGTGCTTAACGGCGAAAGTCGCCAGGCCGATCGAAGTTAAATCTCATTGGGAGGCTCCGGGGGATTCAGCCATGCGCCGATTTCCCCATTGCTCACTTCTCTCCTAGCGTAATGGGTGCCAGGTGCCTCAAGCCAACAACGAAAAAAGCCGCCGGGGTGAAGCCGGCGGCAAGGGCGGGAGAACGGCTCGCCATTCACGCACTGATCGAATAGGTCCGTTCCCCGTCGGCTCCTTTGGTGGATTCGACCGTCAGGCCCATCTTCTTGCCGACCGTCCCCGAGATGAACCCGCGAACCGAATGCGTCTGCCAGCCCGTCGCGGTCATCAGTTCCTTCGCCGTCACGCCGCCCTTGCGTTTCAGAAGCTCCAAGACCGTTGCTGTCTTCGAGCCCTCGCGGGAACCTTTGGCCTTCGTGGCGGGTGTGGGCGTTTTCTTCCGCCGGCTGGCCTTCTTCTTCGCGGGCGCTACCTCCAGCGCGACGTGGGCGCTCCGTGGCGCTTCCGCTCCCCCGAGGGTCTGAATGGCCTTCCAGATCCGGGCGACCGCCTTCTTCCGGTCGGTGAACTTCTTGACTGGCGTCACGCCAGCCAGGCTATTCCAGATGTCGACCAGGCGGCCAGCGGACCACTTGGCCGCCAGTTCTGTCAGCGCGTTCTCGTTGGTGAAAACCTCGGTTCCCTCCGTTTTTGAGGCGGCCTTCGCCGAAGCGTGGACCACGATGCTGTTCTCGGCGTCGATGGTAAATGCTTTCATTTCGTCTCCTTGCCGGGCGGTTGGGCCGCGCGGTCATGACAGTCATCGCTCTGGTGCCGAGGAACATCAACTGAAATCTGCGGGTGGCCTGGAGAATTAACGAAGGCGAGTGTAATCGGCGGAAACGGCCAGCTGGTCCTTTTTATAGAGGCGACAAAACGAGCCTCGAAGGGAGAATCTCGTTTAGCCTATCAAAGGGGCACGTTGCGCCTGGGATACGCGCATTGCGGAAGTTATGCGGGACGAACACCCGCCCGCTCGTTCCCTATTCGAGCCGGCGGTCCAGGCGTTTGCTCATTACCAAACAGGAGATGAGTGATCACCACCGCCGGATGATCCGTTATAGCGTGGATCACATGCGCTTCCTGGAGGAGCAGATCGAGCAGTTGGACCAGGACATTGCGGCGAGGATTCGGGAAGCGGGCCTGGAACCGCAATGGCAATTGTTGCAAAGCGTGCCTGGTGCGCAGCAAACCAGCGCTGCCGCCATTCTGGCGGAAACCGGAACGGATATGACGCAGTTTTCCTCGCAGAAGCACATCAGCTCGTGGGCAGGAATTTGTCCGGGCAACAATCGGAGTGCGGGCAAAAACAGGAGCAGTCACACCACAGGCGGTAACCGGTGGCTACGAGGCACTCTGACCGAGTGCGCCTGGGCCGCCGCGGCAAAGAAGAATTGCTTCATCAAGGACAAGTTCTGGCGGATTACCACCAAGTCTGGGGGTAAGAAGGCACCGGCTGTCGTGGGCATCGCTCACACATTGTTGATTCTCATCTATCAAGCTCTCTCCACCGGACAACCCTACCGCGACAAGAGGGTGCCAGTTCTCGACCAACGCCAGAAGGAGCGGCTGATCCGGCATCATATCCGCCGACTCGGGAAACTGGGTGTTGCGGTCTCTGCCCCGCGCCCGGCTCCGCAACAGCCGACTCACCTCCCACCGGCAACTTAGGTCAATCCAGCACAAAGGTTATTTTCGGAAGAAGAGAATACTGGCTTGTGGTGTCAGAGGCCAGCCCTCACACATCACATTGGCCGGTAAACTCCGACAATTCTGGAGCTATCCCGTCAAAAGGGATTCGACGTCCCGCTTGACCAGCGCCGCTTGAATCTCTATTCTCGTCAGGAGGAGATCACCATGCGATCCAGTGTGCGGAGACCTTTGAGAAACGCGGCTCTCGCCGGTGCGTTGGCGGCCGCGCTCGCGGTTGCGGCGTTTGCCCAGTACAACATGACAGTCAACAAGGACCGGTTGGTCAACGCGCAGAACGAGCCGCAAAACTGGTTGATGATGAACGGCGATTACGCCGCAACCCGGTACTCGAAGCTTTCTCAGATCAACCGGGAAAACGTCAAGAGCCTTCGGATGGTCTGGGCTCTGGCGCTCGGCGGCATGCAGGACGTTGGGCAGAACGGTCCGGAGAACGAGCTGAATCCGCTGATCGACAACGGTTTCATGTATACGACCGACGGCTGGGGCACGGTTTATAAGATCGACGCGCATAATCCGGACCGGGGCCAGTTCGTCTGGGTCACAGATCCCGGCGTGAAACACCAGGGCAACGCGCCGCGCACGCGCGGGCTTGCGTTGTGGGAAGACCTGGTAATCGCCAATCTTCCCGACGGCCGCGTAATCGGGATCAAGCGCGAGACCGGCGAAATTGTGTGGGACAAGATGGTGGCCGCGACCAACGAGTTCGGCACTCGGGAAAGGTTCGTTACCGCACCGCTCACGGTGGAAGACAAGGTCCTTATAGCAAACGGGGCGGGAGACGCCGGAACCCGGGGATGGATCGCGGCGCTGGAAGCGCGAACGGGCAAGGAGCTGTGGCGGTGGTATGTGATACCGAAACCAGGCGAGCCCGGGAGCGAGACCTGGAAGGATAAAAATAACGCGTGGAAAACCGGCGGCGGCGGCATCTGGCAGACCGGCTCCTACGATCCCGCGACAAGACTCACGATCTGGGGCACCGGTAACCCGGTTCCGCAATACGACCCTCAGTCGCGTCCGGGCGACAACCTCTATACCGACGCAGCCGTCGCCCTCAATATCGATACCGGTAAGCTGGCGTGGTATTTCCAATACACGCCAAACGATTCGTGGGACTACGACGAGGTCGGGGTCCATATGCTCTACGACACGATCATCGGCGGGCAGACCCGCAAGGTCGTCAGCCATTTCGGCCGCAACGGGTTCTTCTATTCTCTGGATCGTACGAACGGAAAGTTCATTAAGGGTGCTCAGTACGTCAACGACCTGAATTGGACCAAGGGAATCAATGCGGAGACCGGCAAGCCGGTCGAATACAATCCAAAGCTGGATGTGCAGATTTACAATCCGGAGGCGCGGGCGTTGCGTGGCGACCCTGAGAAGCGGACGTGCCCGACCTGGCACGGCGGCATCGCCCACCAGCCCACCGCTTATAACCCCGTCAAGCACATTGCCTACGGCGTGGGAATCGAAGGCTGCTTCTCACAGAACGGCGCAGCGTATGCGTTCCTGTCGCCGAACGGCGGCCTCGACCAAAAGAACAGCGAGAAACGCACCTACAACAGCGACCTCTACTACGGTTCGGTGACGGCCTTCGACACGATCAACCACAAGGTCATCGCGAAAACCGTGACGGACATCGAAATTCGATCGGGCGCCACGGCCACGGCAGGCGGCCTGGTGTTCACGGCCCTGCAGGACGGTTGGGTGGTGGCGTATAACGACGACACGCTCGAGGAACTGTGGCGGTTCAACGTGGGGACCGCGCTGAAGGGCGCGCCAGTGACTTATGCGATCGGAACAAAACAATACCTTGCGGTTCAAGCCAGCGGCCGGCACCTGCATCCGGTGAAATTCGACAACTTTCAGGATTCCAGCTACCTGTTCGTCTTTGCGCTGAATTGATTTTCCAACGATCGTTATTTAGGGAACTCCTTACAGGCGTCCGTTTCGGAGCCCCAGAATTCGACGCACCTGGCATGATTCATCGGGCCTTTCCCGACAACCTTCGCGATCAGAAAGTCGGCAATCAGGTCGATCTCGCGCTGTTGTAGCGTGGCCGGAGGGTCCGGCATGCGGGTCGGGTACGATTTCAGGTCCGCCTGCTTCTTGCCGTAGCAGCGCCCGTCGCTGTAGGCAAACTTGTCGAAGGCCGGCATTTGCGAGTTGAGCCGCCCGCACTTCATGACCAGCACCAGACCGGCGCGGTTGAGCCTGGTCTCGCGCAGGTTGGCGCCGTCGGGCATTTGACTGTCCGTCTTGCGGCCGTCACCCGCCCAGCCATGACACGCCTGGCAGTTGCCCTTTTGCTGATAGAGTCTCATGCCCTCGGCAACGTCGTCGGCATCGGGTGGTTTTTGCTCCTGTCCTTGCGCTCCCGCGCTGAATGCCACCGCCATGATCGCGGCCGCAAGGGGCGCCCCTGAAAAGGAACGCAGCCGCATTGAGTGTTTGCGCCGGTTGCTCATGAACGCAGTATATAGCGCCGCATGACTTTCGGAAAAGTTGATCACCTCGATCACCCGCCCCACGGGCTGGCTGGCGAACCGTCGGAACATATCCCTGAGCTTCGCCAACAACGCTATCCGCTTCTTCAGCTTCGGCGTATAGTTGGGCCGCCACGCTCCGTACGACTCAGAATGCGACGGAATTCAAAGCCTAGGCACCCAAAACTGCGATCCAAACAGTCATTCCACCAGCAGGCGTTCCACGGTCAGGGACGGCTCTCCGCTATTCCTATCTCAACGGGCGCGGGGATCGTATTCTCTGTTGGGACCACGGGCGCTTCGTCAATCATTCCTGCGCGGCGGCATGCCTCAGCCCCGGATTGGATTTCGAAATCGCCGTGCGCGACATCGCCCCCGGAGAAGAACTTACCGACGACTACGGCACCCTCAATCTCGATGAACCGTTCCAGTGCCCCTGCCGCGCCCCTCGCTGCCGCGGCCAGGTAATGCCGGACGATCCTCTGCGCCACGCGGCCGAGTGGGACCGTTTAATCGCCGATGCGTTTCCCGAAATTGCGCGCGTCGAACAGCCCCTCTGGGATCTCGTCGAAGAGAAAACCGCCCTGAAGCAGGTCCTCCCTGGGAGAGTTGAAGCTTCCTTCCGCGCTAACTCACTACCTCGGTGCGGAAGGCCAATTTCACTGGCTTGGCAGGATACCGCCTGTAATACGCGCATTGCGGAAGTTATCCAGCAAGCACGCAGCGGCGCACAAGAAATTCGGCCCGAAATCTAAAGTAAATATTAATAACTGACGAGCAGCCGACCTTACATTCCCTATTCCAGTCGGCCACCTTTCCTAAACGTTCGCCGACTGTTAACGCCTTCTACAACGCTCAGCCCGTGACGAGATTGAGTGCTGGAACGCGACCTGCGCAGCTGGAGGCGGGCAAGCACGCGGGTAAACGGTCGCAAGCGCGGTTTTACTATGGCACGTACCTTACGTTTACGTTGTCGCCGTTCGTCACCACTTTGCCCACAAAGAACACGTTGGTCAGGTTTATTTTCATGCTGCCCATAAGTGTGTATTTAGAAGGAAGAGCCGGGCCGGCATTCGGGTAGTTGATCAGAGTCTCGAATCCGATCGAATTTTCTTCGATGGAAGGTGGCGTGAAAAGGTTCTCGATGTTGAGATTCAGCACACTCGACTGCATCAAGTTGATCGGCACAGGACAACCCGCCCCCTCAAATGAAACCAGATCGCAGTCCGGGGGGAGAATCTTCAGGCTGAAGAGTACCGGGGGAGGATCTTCCACGAAGACGTTCTTGAATAGCGAGGGTTGCATCATGCCGAACATGGTGCCAGGGACCATCATCGATGCGATGACTGCGTTGTTCTGGTTGTTCAGGCTAAAGTCCGGGCCAGTCATGCTGAAAGTGGGATCGGTGGGGGTGAGCCAGTCCGTCTTCACAACGTAGAGACCGTCGATCAGGCAATTCTCTCCCGGCGAATTGTCTAACCAGCCCAGGTTCACGACCCCGCCGTTGTAGTTCTGCCAAACGGTGGCGTTGGTGATGTTGATGTAGGAACCCCAAACCATCAGGGAATCGTCGCCGGCGCGCACAAAAACGTTGGACACATTCGTATTCGACCCGAACACGATTCCGCCATTGACGGCATTCCAACTCATAGTCTTCACGTTGTTCACGGTGCTGTTGATTAAAGGGTCCGTCGTGGCGTGATTATGGTCGGTGATAACAATCCCGTCCAGGAGGAACGTGTCGGGAACCTGACCGGCGGACGGCGTTTCATACGTGATGGCCTCATAGCCCTGGTCCGCATACCCGCTTCCGCCGCGGCAAACCCGAAGGTCGTACTCAAACCGGCTGACATCCAGCACTCCCGGACCGTAAACCTTCCGCAGGTTCCCACCGCTCTGCTGGAAACGCAGCTTTCCCTGCACCCAGGAGTCCGGGGCAAAATAGATGTTACGGATACCGGGGGGCACAAGGAGTGCCTTCGCTCCCGTCCCGACAGTGACAACCCCTTGGAAAGCCAGGGTATCGATCCCGGCCGCGGGATCGAGATCCGCTGATATGACGCCCGACAGTGGCAGCACGTTGCCGCCCGTCGGCGGTGCGTATTGGGGATCGAGAAAGAAGGCTAAACCCTCCGTGGCAGCGCCGTTTGTGCCATCGCCCCACCACAACAGAAACTGATCTCCCTTGAAATTCCACCCTGTCCATGTGAAGAGTTGGGCCGTGCCGTCGCTCGCCAGATAAACGGGAATCGCCTTGGCGCCTGGCCGCACGGACACGTGGTCGCTCGGCTTAAAACCGGAACCGCCCAGCCTGGTCACACGGAGCTGAACGAACGCGCCCGCGCTGGCGGGAATGCTCACGAACGACATCGATGTTTCGAGCCCGGTATAACCTGTCTGGTAATTGACGGCCGGCGACGAGTTGGTCCCCCCGTAGTAGCTGATGTAGACCTGCGCATCCGTCCAGTCTCCGAGCCCCACCTTGTATTGCACGGCATAGCGGTCTGAAGTCATGGGGTACTTCAACGGGGTATCCAGATAGGTTGCCTTCGGAATAACCGCGCACATCGGTGACGACGAGTCGGGCAAAATCATCTGGGCCAAAGCAACCGGAGCGAATGGGGCCAGCAGCAGCGGCACAATCGCGCAACGTGGGTTCATAACAGTTCTTGCCTCCAATTTGAAGCCTTCGGTTAACTGTTCCGGCCACCCACCGCCTCTGGGACCGGGGTGAACCAAGATCTCCCTATGGCTGCGAAACGGCGAATAGAATAACACCGATCGCCTTTGATTACTACCGAGATCATGGTTGTCCCGGATACTCTCCCGGAGACGCAAGGAAGCTCTGATGTGTGTGAGAACACGGTTTTCGTTCGCCCTCCGAACCCCGAAGAAAACGAACTTGCGCTCTGGTTTTCTCTCCAGTTGGCAAACGAAGGTTATGCCGGTCGGTGTGAATTTTGGCGTTCTGGGCGGATTGCGCCTGTAATACGCGCATTCCGTCCGCTATCCACATGGCCGTTGCTGATATGTGGCAGGTCGACGCGAACGCCCGCGGAGTCCGGTTCGAGGACGTTCTCGGTACGAGACAGTTTGCGGAACGCGGCCTCTCATTCAAAACCACTACCGATATTCACAGTTAACGTTCCGCTTCGTTTTGTTGGTTCCGGACACTGATTAGCAGCCCATCCGCAGCCGAAAGCGCACATCCATGAGAGGCCGATGCTCGCCGATTTGCAGAGGCGCGGAGCCCTTGCCGCGACGAAGGGCGTCTGCCGCGAACTGACGCGCTACTTATCGCCGGGCGCCGGGGTTAGTTCGATGCTTTGTCGCGCGCTTTCCGCGATTGTGACTGCCTTCCCTGAATCCTCGATATCCGCCGTTGCAGCCGGATCACGGAAATCAATCTGTCTCTCTTCGACGAATGCGAAGGCGTGATAGTTGCCTGGAGTCACTCCATGCAGTCCGCACATCCCGCTCGCGTCAGTCTTGCAGTCGGCGTACAAAGCCATTTGCGCGCGCCGCGGCGGATCGGGCACGAGCTTGACATATGAGTCCGGCCGCGGCTTCCCACGCGAATCCTTCACGCTCGCCTGTAGTGTGCCACCACCGCCTTTGAGGATGACCTTGAGCGGCCCGACAGCCAGTCCGCCGACGTGTATGCCGTCGGCGAGCGCATCGTCGTCGCCCATCTGAACGGCGCTCACATATAAATCGTCACCGGTCGCTGTGGTACCGAGGGCGACATCGTAATCGCCGGGAGGCACGTCCCGCATCTGAAACACTCCATCGTTTCCAGGCTGACTCATTCCACCGCTACGATTGTCGCGACTCTCACGCGATATCAATACGGCAATGAGTCCGACCGGCATCTTGCGGCCTTCCGGAACGATGACGGCGCCATTGATCGTTTGAGGCGGGGCGAGCGTGAGTTGGACCGCGTCTACGTTGCCGGTCCCTACCTCGATGATGCGACGAGCAGAGAGCTTCTTGTCATTGAGAGGCGTCATGGCGTCGAGTACATAAGTCCCCGGCAATACCTCTGTGAGTTCAAAAGCGCCACTTGAATCCTGAATCATGTTATCGCGAGCCCGGAAACCGATTGTTTGCCGAATAGGCGATAAGGTGACCAGAACGATCGCTCCGACCGGCGCGCCGCCTGCGACGCTCACAGCGCCCCGCACGTTCACACCCCGGGCGCGCAGAATCTGGATGTCAAAGCCCTGCAGATCCGCTCCAGCTCCCACATCAACGGTGTCAGCCTGTTTCGAATCCAGTACAGAAGGGTAATACGTCAGGGCATACAGCTGGTCAGGTGCACTGCTGGATTGGGTCGAGGGGCGTTGCATTTTGACTTGCATCTGCTGGAACCGTGGCTCATAGGAGGCTGCAATACAGTACTTGCCCGGCGGAATGTTGAATGACCGGTATTCGCCCCGATCGTTGGTGACGGCGCTGGATGGCGGAACCCCACCTTTCTTCTGATTGAGCGGCACGACCTGGACTGTGGCCCCGGTGATTGGTTCGCCGTCACTATCCAGCACGCGTCCCGAAATCGCGCCGGTGGAGATCAATCTCAATATCACTTCAGAATTGTCTGGCCCGGCTTTTATATTAACGACCATTCGCTCCGACTCAGGATCGAGGATGAAACCGGCGCGTTCAGTCGAGAGCGTATATGCGCCGGCTTCGAGGTTGTCAAATTGAAATGCTCCCGATGCGTCGGTCACAGCGCCTGTGCCGGGCTCCTCGCCTCGCCTGACGATTACAACGGCCTTCTTCACTGGCTCCCCCGATTTGGATTGGAGGACGTGCCCGCGAATCGTGCCACCCGATGCAGCCGCAGCCGGGTTCTGGAAAGAATACAGCCCGGGTGCAACGGCAATGCAGATCATGAAATCGAGGATGATTCGCACTCAATGCCCTGCTGTTCAATTTAGCGCGTTATCGCGAGTTGGAACGAGCATTGGTCACCTAGCGCCCTAATTCGATGCCAATTTCAGCCGCGAGTGCCTCTGTTGTCAAACCCGTGTATTTTGGAAAAGGGTTGTGAAAAAATGGTTGAATCCGCCCAGCCTCGACTTTAAAGGTCCCATAGAAGATCTCGGCCTCATATCGTGGAAGGCCTGGAACCGGAGGGATACCCTGCCGTTTCTCTGCGTAAAGGAATAAAACGTATCGCTCCCCTTTCTGAAGCAGTGGGAAGTTCATGATCAGATGCAACTCACCAAACTTCCCGCCCATTTCAGAAACCACAATTTCGGGAGTGTCTATCGGACCCTTGATGACGCGATCTACCGCCATCCGGAAGTCTGTTTCGACGCACCGAGAGCGGCCCGGCATCATACGCGACGCATCCGATTCCACGACGCCCTCGACGATCGCGTCCACCTTGCCGCACAATTCCTTGAAGGAGCGAATCGGCGCGGGGTCGGCGATCGCATGCATTTCTCCGCGTTGCGGCTGCGGCGGCTCCTCGCCTGCGCGAAGCCGGCCGTTCTGCTGAGCGGAGGCGAGGGCGGCTAAAGCCAGCGTCAGACCCCAAGAGACAAGCGTTCGCATCCGTGCGGCCCTCCGCTGTCAAGTATATGCCCGTAGATTCAGACCCGCGACTTGCGGGCGCGGTGGTGTCAACTGCCTCTCCTACTCGAAGAAGATTCGGGTCCAGATCGGGAACATCATTATCGATATTGATTTCGCTCTTCGCTAACCCTCGACGTCATCACTTCGCGGATTAAAGACAGGTGTGAGGCAACGGCTGTCAAAATGCCTACCGATATCTGTCCATAACGTTCTGCATACGGCGCGTTGAAGGGCGCCTTTCCAGAATTGTTACGAGGCGCTATGTGTTTTGAATGCGATGCTGCTTTCCATCCACTCGGGCTGAGAGTGCGGCATTTGCTGCCGAGCGCGCCAAAAAACAACGCTGGTCTCCAATTGCGCCCGCTCAGCCCGTCTAATAGACTGGGCAGTCGAACGATGAACCTCACCGGTTGGCTTTTCTTCGGTCTCCTGCTTTCGTTCTCCGATGTTCTTGCCCAGACAGCGACGCTCAATGGAACGACCAGCGATGAATCGGGCGCGCTGGTGCCAGGCGCGAAAATCATGCTGACCGGCATGGATGGAAGTACGAAGAGCGTCACATCGAGCCCTGACGGTTCGTACGCCTTCACAAATCTCTCTCCCGGCACTTACGCCGTCCAGGCAACGGCGCCCCAACTGGCGACGCAACCAGTACGAATCGCGATCAGACCCGGGCCACCGCAGTCGCTGAACCTTCAGCTCAAGATCGTATCCGCGCTTCAAGAGGTGAACGTTCAGTCGGACACTGGCCCGGCGATCAGTACGGAAGCCGCCGGAAACGCCAATGCCCTGGTCTTGCGCGGGAGCGATCTGGACGCGCTCGCCGACGACACCGAGGATCTGGCGGCCGATCTGCAGGCGCTCGCCGGACCCGCGGCGGGTCCCGGAGGTGGAGCAACCTTCATCGATGGATTTAGCGGCGGCGAACTTCCCCAGAAAAATTCGATCCGCGAGATTCGTATCAACCAGAATCCGTTTTCACCGGAGTATGACAAGCTGGGATTCGGCCGAATCGAAATATTTACAAAACCTGGCGCAGGCGCGCTGCACGGCAACGTATTTTTCAATTTCACGAATTCGGTAATGGATTCGCGCAATCCCTTCGCATCTCAAAAAGCTCCCCTGCAGAACACCGCGGGCGGCGGCAATTTGAGCGGCCCGATCAACAAGCGCGCTTCGTTTACGCTCGATGCGCAGCAGAACTTTGTTTATAACGGCTCCGTTGTCGACGCAGTCACTCTGGATCAGGCGACTCTCTCGCCGAGCCCCTTCGACAGCATCGTGAAAACGCGACAGAAACGAAGCCGCGTTACCCCCAGAGCGGATTATCAGCTGAACGCCAACAACACTCTCACGTTTCGCTACGCGTGGACGCGCAGCGATATTCAGGACGCCGGAATCGGAGGTTTCGATCTGTTTTCCCGCGGCTACCACTTCGAAAATATCAACCAGACGGTACAAGTCACCGAGACGGCTATTTTGGGCGCGGCCGTAAACGAAACTCGTCTGCAGTATTTCCGCAGCGCCAATCAGACCTCCGCCAACAGCGATGCACCGGAGATTTCGGTGTCCGGTTCGTTCAACGGCGGCGGCGCGCAAACCGGGCTGGCTTCCGACATACAGAACAACTTTGAGTTACAGAACTATTCAATCGTGACTCATGGGGCGCATGTCCTGACTTTTGGAGTACGGGTACGCGGGCAGATTGAAAACAACATTTCGCCGACGAACTTCGGCGGTACCTTCACGTTCACGGGAGGTCTCGCGCCGGAGCTCGATGGGAACAACCAGGAAATCCTCGGGTCCAATGGCCTACCGGAAATGGCGCAGATTTCATCGATCGAACAGTATCGCCGCACGCTGGTTTTCGAAGAGTTCGGATACACGCCCGCCGCGATCCGGATGCTGGGTGGTGGCGCTTCCCAGTACTCCATCAGCACTGGAAATCCGGCAATCGCCGGCTCCCAGATCGATGCCGCTGAATTCGTGGGCGACGAGTGGCGAGTGCGGCCCAATTTCAACATCAGCCTTGGGCTCCGCTATGAGAGCCAAACCAATATTCACGACAGGAAGGATTTCGCCCCGCGCCTGGCTTTCGCGTGGGCTCCCGGAGGCCGCAAAAATTCGCGGCCCATGATCGTCCTGCGCGGGGGATTTGGCATGTTTTACGATCGCTTCGGCTTGTTCAACACGCTCACGGCTGAGCGGTTCAACGGCATCACGGAACAACAATACGTCGTGTCGAATCCGGACTTCTTCCCGACGGTTCCGCCGCCGTCCTCTCTGGCGGGCTTGCAATCGGAGCAGGTGATTCAGGAAGTCGATGCCCATCTGCGGGCGCCTTATCTTATGCAGACCGCGTTTACCGCGGAACGCCAGTTGCCGAAGAACACGACTTTGGCGCTCACTTACAGCAATTCACACGGGCTTCACGAACTGAGATCGCTGGATATCAACCCGCCGCCACCGGGCACTCAAACCACGGTGAATCCGATTTTCCTCATGACGTCGTCGGGCTTGTACAAACAGAACCAGATGTTCGTCAACGTCAATTCACGGATCAACGCGGCGGCCTCGTTGTTCGGTTTTTATTCCCTGAATTATGCGATCAGCAATACGGAGGGCCTCGGCACTTTTCCCGCGAATCCCTACAACTGGGCAGGAGAGTATGGCCGCGCCTCAACGGATATACGGAATCGGTTTACGTTTGGAGGCTCATTGTACATGCGGTGGAACATACTAGTGAGTCCATTGCTGATTATTCAATCGGGCGCTCCTTTTAATATCACGACCGGTGGCGACCTGTACGGTACGACGCTGTTCAACGCTCGTCCCGGAATAGCCGCCAATCCGAATACCCCAGGTGCGATCCAGACGGTGTATGGTTTGCTTGATCCAAATCCCACGCCGGGTGAGCAGATCATTCCACGCAACGATGGCCGCGGTCCCGGCCAGATTACGCTGAATGTACGATTTGCGAAAACCTGGGGATTCGGGCCGGAGAAGGGCGGCACGCGCGCCAGTGCTGCGGGAGGGTCGCCCATAGGGACTGGTCCTCCAGAGGGCGGGTCGCGGAGTATCTTCGGAAGTTCGTCAAGTGGCCGCCGCTATGATCTGACGCTGTCCCTGACTGCGCGAAATCTGCTGAATCATTTGAATCCCGGAGCGATAACGGGCAATATTACGTCGCCATTGTTCGGACAGGCGAATTCTTTAAATTCCGGGCCTACTGGGCCAGGGGTATTTTCAGAGAATGCGAATAACCGGCGGCTCGAGTGGCAACTGCGATTTGCGTTCTGATGATTTTGTGGAGTGCGCTCTCGCTGCTGTTCCAGCGGGATAGGTGGGGTAATGCGCCAGCGCATCGACGCGATAGACCAAAGTTTAAAGTCGCTACCGATATTTGCGGATATCGCTAAGCCACCGACTCTGACTTCCGGCGGCAGAAAAGTTCCGCACGGCTTCACTTTATCTATTAGCCAGAAACCACAGAACGTACGACAGCGAGATGCGTCCTTGCTTGCTAGCTGGGCGGGACGGGCCAACCGGCGAAAAGTCTGGTGCGGCGATGCAGATCGGACGGCCTGCCTTGGCCGTGTTCAAGGACGTAGCGGGCGCCCGCGCGCAAAGCTTCGAATCGAGGATCGCTAGGTCTGGTGAGAAGACGCCGGCAGAGCGAGCGGGTGGCGGCCTCGTGGCAGAGGGCACACACGCCGAGCAGCATCGCCGTCGTGCGGGCCGCCGGTCGCCGGTCGATCGCGTATCCGAGGATAGCCGTGAAGACCCTTCTCGCGCGGCCTGGATTGCGCGCCAAAAGGATCGTAAACGCCAGCGCGATGAGTTCGCCGCTCTTTTCATGCCCGATCACTCTCCGCGCCAACTGCTCAGCGGCGTTCTCCCTGAAAAACAGAGAACCGTGCAGCGCGCCAAATTTCGCCGGTAAGTCGCTACCGGAAATCGCGTGACCATACTCGCCGATGGTGCGGTTGCGTCGATGGGGGTCGCGGTGTCCGGTCGTGCCCATGGTTTCGAGCGCGAGTGCCCGATTCAGGCCGCGTGGGTCGTGCCGCCAGGTTTTTGCGAGGAGGTTCCAAAGGCGTTCATCTTCGGACATATTACAGGCAAGGATCGCGATGCGCCGGTCCGTTGCATTGCCCGATCTCGCCACGGTTTCCCAGAACTCTGCGCTGACCGGCAGCCCGGCGATGCTGTTGCGAACTGCCAGACGCGCGAGGAGTCGCAGCGAAAGGATTCGAAACGGCGTCGAATTAGAGTGGTTCTCCCACTCTTTCTCAAGTGTCGGCGCGACATCGGCGATTCCGTCCAGCGTAAGTTTTGCGATCATTCCTTCGAGATCCACGCAGCGAAAATCGCGTGATTCGGCCGACCGAAGCACTTCCAACGGTGGAGGGATTTTCTTTTCCATATTTGCCTTTCAGTAGAACCACCTTAGGATCCAGCTGTTGTCGAGGTCTTTCTGTAGTTGCTCGGCCTTCCTGGCCAGAGCGTCGGCCGCTTTGTACCACTCTTTTTGCAGCTCGTCGTCCCAGTTTTTCAGCTTCACTGCGCGGTCGCGGATCGCATTCAGCGAATCGAGTTCCTGCTGCAACGCGTCTTTGTCGCTGATGGTGATTACGGCGTTCGAGATGGAGACGACCTCCACCACGAGCACCGCGATCGCGGCCCATGTGGCACCGCTGACAACTGCGCTCGGCGGTGGAGGACCGGCTGGCGGAGGTTCCGGCGGGATTGGCGGAGGGGTTCGGGCGCAATCGGCGGCAGGGGCTCCGGCGGAACTGGCCCTGGCGGGGGCGGGTCCCAGAAAGGACCCTCCGGCCCCCAGCCCGCCGGCGGCTCGGGAGGCGGGTTATAAACTGGCCCCTCGGGACCCCAGCCTCAAGGCGGGTCGAAGCCGGTCGGGCCAAAGGGATCTTCCGGAGGAACGCCGAATGGACCACCGGGACCCCACGGGCCAAAGAGATCGTCCCTGGGATCGGGCGGCATCCCTTCGTTGAAAATATCTCCGTTCACGATGAACTCCTGGTCAGTAAGTGAACATGCAATGACCGGCGTTTCACCGCGTTCACTCCAATTTTTATTGCTGGTTGTGGAACATCATCAAGTTCGCGGGAGCGATATTCAGCTCAGCGAATCAGTCCGGCCAGGAGAATTGCCAGCGATAATTACCGTTATCGAGCGCTCAAGCCAGAACAGCAGAGGACGGAATCAGCGCCGGTCTGGCGTTCCTGCGATTAGTCCAGGCATGCGACTCATCATCGAAAGGCGGAATCGTATTTTGGTGAGCGCGAGGGCCATCTGGAAGCTGCAGGGCGAGACTGAAGACAGTATCCAGATCCATCGCAGAGACGGAATATCCGCCAAGAGATGACGCGGACCCTGCGCTGGTAGCCCCTACTTGTCCTTCGCTCTGCCGCCGCGGCCGATCGCGGGGGCTGCTGTACCAGGTTTGGCGCCCTTCTCCACCAGAAAGCTGACAACACTCTCGTACTTCAGGTTCTTTGCGGCGTCCAGCGCCGTATGGCCGTCGGTGTTAGCAGTGTTGAGATCGGCCCCGAGTTCCACTGCAAGCTTCACGGTCTCGAGCGTCAGAGCTTCGCGTTCACCCGGACTCGGCTCTACCCACGGCTTTACGCGGATTATCCCGGTGGCAGCCATCAACGCCGTTGCCGTCTCGCTCCGTCTCGCTTGTCCGAATCCCCGCTCCGCGACATAGTCGGAGTGAAGCACGAAGAGCGGATCGGCGCCGTGCTTGACCAGCAGTCGCATGACGCCGGGCTCGGTGAAGCGCGCGGCCAGCCAGTATGGCGTCGCGCCCACCAGCATCGGCTCGAAATTCCAGTCCTCGGACGAGCGGCGTGCCGGCGTCCACGTTTTCAGGAGAGTGTTTGCATTCGCTCCGTGGTCAAGCAGCGCCGTCACCATCTTTTCGTCCCGCCGCATGATCGCTTCGTGGAGCGCCGTGAACCCGGCTGCGGCCAGGTTCGGGTCGGCACCTTTGTCGAGAAGGAATTCGACCAGATCCCGAAAGCCCGAATGAGCGGCGAGTACCGTCGCGCTGACCCCCCACGCATCGGTATCGTTCACGTGCGAACCTGCCGCCACGAGGAGCTTCGCCGAGTCGAGATCGCCCACGCGCGCCGCGAACATCAGCGCCGTCTCGCCTCCGTGCGGGATCGCTTTGTTGTAGCCGAGGTACCCGTGCGGCGGGACAGCCATCACATCGGTCCAGACATCGGAGCGAAGCTGGATATCGGCATGGTGCGCCAGCAGAACCTTCACCACATCGGGGTGCTTCTGCGCGACAGCCCACATTAGCGCCGTCTGGCCGCGCGAACCATGCGCATTCGGGTTCGCGCCCTTGTCAAGAAGTTGTTCGACGACCTCGGGATTGCCCGAGCGGGCACCGACCATCAGCGGCGTTTCGCCGGCGAGAAGCGCCGCGTTGGGATTGGCGCCGGCTTCGAGGAGCTTTCGGACCATTGCCGAGCTTCCGTTCTCGCTGGCGGGCCAGAGCGGAGTCACGCCCAGATCGTTCGCCGTGTTTACCTTAGCACCGGCGCGAATCAGAAGATCGGCGGATTCCACGTCGTCACGGTAACTTGCCCAGTGAAGGGCCGTAGAGCCATCCGCATCGGCAGCGTTGACGTCCACCTTTTTCTGAATCAACGCGCGCAGGGCGGCTTTGTCCCCGTTTTTGGCCGTGTCGATGATCGATGGCCGGACACTATCGGCGGCCATGAGGCTGCCTGCGAAAACGACCAGCCAGCAGACTTTCATCCGCATATGCTCTATACCCCGGGTAAGGTGTCGATCGGGAGTTTGCCGGTGCTGCCGCCGACTTTCTCGACCGGGTAATCCATTTTGTCCATCAGAGTCATCAGGAGGTTTGCATTCGATGGCTTGTTCGTGTATTTCAGATGCCGGCCGCCTTTGATGCGCCCCGCGCCGCCGCCCACCAGCATCAAAGGGAGGTTGTCGCCCGAGTGTCCGTTGCTGTTGGAGATGCCCGCGCCGTAGAGGATCGTTACGTGGTCGAGCAGTGAGCCGGCGCCGTCCGGCGTTGCGTTAAGCCTGGCCAGATACTTCGAAAACAACTCCGCGTGATAACGGTTGATCTTCGACATTTTCTCGATCAGCTCGGGAATATTGTTGTGGTGCGAAAGCGGGTGGTGCGCCTCGGGGACGCCGATCTGCGGGTAAGGCCGGGGGCTTTGTTCCTTGCTGATCATGAACGAAATGACACGCGTCAGATCGGACTGGAACGCGAGTACCTGCAAATCAAACATCAGCGCCAGATGATCCTCGAAAACAGGCGGCGCCCCGAGAGGCTGCACGAGCGCGGGCAACTCGATATTGCTCTGCCGCTCCGCCATCTGGATACGTCTTTCCACGTCGCGAACCGCGTCCGTGTACTCATCCACCTTGCCCTGATCCTGCGGCCCCAGCTCCTGCTTGAGGTCCGCGAGCTTCCCGGTAACCGAATCCAGAATGCTCTTGTGCTGGGCCAGGCGCTTTTCGCGGGCTGTCCGGTCCGTGCTGCCGCTGTCGCCAAACAGCTTCTCGAATACCGTTCGCGGATTCCACTCCATGGGCAGAGGCTGCGTGGCGCTGCGCCAGGAAAGCGTGTCGAGATAAGCGCAGCTCAGATTGCCGGTGCATGCGCCCGCGTTGGCGGGTAGGTCCATCGACATTTCGAGCGATGCCAGCTGCGTTTCCTGCGCGTAGTGCCTGCCGAGCAGCTGATCGATCGACACGTCGGCGATGATCTCGATCTCGTTGCGCCCACCGCGCGGCGTGCCGGTTAGAAACGATCCGGAGGCTCCTGCGTGGATGTAGTTCCAGCTGGCTTTGATGCCCGACAGGACCAGCAGCCGGTCCTTGTAAGGAGCGAGCGGCTCCATGATTGGCGAGAGCTCGAAGCTGGATCCTTCGCCCTTCGGAGTCCAATACTCCATGGCCATGCCGTTGGGCGTGTAAAACGCCTGGAACCTGTTCACGGGCTTCACGGCGGCGCGCATCGGCGGAAGCATGGCGTCGAGGAACGGAAGCGCCATTGTCGTGCCGAGTCCTTTGAGAACCGTGCGGCGTGGCAACTTCTTTGAAAGGAAAGCCATGATGACGTGTCCTTACTTACTTTAGCGCTTTGCAGCCCGCTCGGTTTGAGCTTCGACCTTCAGCACCGGCGCGGAATCGCGCATCAGAAACGCGGGGCTATCCACGATGCCGAGGATGATCGAGGACCATCGGTACTGCTTCGCCGCCGCGTCGCGCACGATCTTGCGCACCGTCGGCTCATCGTAATATTCGAGCCGGCGCCCGAGCGCGTAGGCCATGAGTTTCCGGGTGACGGTGCGGGGGAATCGATCCGGCTGGGCGAGAAGCAGCGCCCGCAATCCCGCGAGTCCGTTGATCGGTTCGCCACTCGCCGTCGTGCCGCTGGCGTCGATCGGCTTGCCCGCCTCGTCAACTGTGCGCCACCCGCCAAGGACGTCGAAGTTTTCGAGCGAGAACCCGAGCGGATCTATCACTGAATGACAACTGTTGCACGATGGATTCGTCCGGTGCTGGGCGAGCCGTTCGCGCATCGACGTGGGTAAAGTACCAGGTTTGGTCTCCAGCGTCGCGTTCACGCCCGGCGGCGGAGGTGGTGTGGCCAGGCCAAAAATATTGTTCAGTAGCCATTTGCCGCGAAGGACCGGCGAGGTGCGGTCCGGATAAGACGTGGTCACGAGCAGCGCGCCCTGGGCGAGAAGACCGCCCCGCTGATTGTGGTCCGGAAGAGTCACTCGCCGGAAGCGCGAGCCGTAAACCCCGGGAAGCCCGTAATGACGGGCAAGCCGTTCGTTGACGAATGTGTAGTCCGCGTTCAAAAGCTCGCGCACGCTGCGGTCGTCGCGCAGATTGCTGGCCAGGAACATTTCGGTTTCTGTCTGGAGACCCTGCAGCAGGCTTTCGTCATACAGAGGATATTTCACCGGATCCACGACAACGTCCCGGATCTGGCGCAGATTCAACCACTGCGCGGCGAAATCATGGACCAGAGCGTCGTTCGCGCGGGGATCTGCCAGCATTCGCCTGACTTCTTTTTCGAGCGTCGTCGGGTTCGTGAGCTCGCCGTGTTCCGCCAGAGTCAGCAAACGGTCGTCGGGAATGCTGCTCCGCAGGAAGAACGACAATCGCGAGGCAACGTCCAGATCGCTGAGCCGGTAAGGAGCGCGCTCAGGCTTGCCTTTCGCCAGTGGCGGATCGCGATGAACGCGAAGGAGAAAATCGGGGTCTACCAGCATTCGTTCGAGGGCGAACTGAATGCCGCTCTCGAAGCTTCCGCCGTCCTCGCGGCCGGTGTCGAAAAACCTCAGCAGAGTATCGACGTCGGCTTTCGTAACAGGCCGGCGGTAGGCGAGCCTTGCGATTTTTGAAAGAATGGCCGTCGCGCAGGGCTTCTCTTCTTCGGACAGTTTGGGCGGCTCGCAAACGAAAATCGCTTTGCGGCTGGCACTTTCGGTTGCAGGAGTTTTCGTGACTAAGGGAGCATCGTAAGGTCCGCCGATTTCTACCGAAGCCACGTTCGCGTAGCGCATGTAGACCTGGTCGTTCGCGATCACGCGGCCAAGTTGCACCGGTTGCGGGAGGCCTTCCGGCTCCCACATCTCCCGCACGAACGAGACGCCAACCACCCGGGAACCCGCCTTCACCGGGAGGCGGACTTCGAGACCTGCGTCTCCGGTGAGTTGCATGTACGTTTCCCATTCCGGATCACCCGCGAAACCCGGCTCGCCATCGCCCGCGTAACTGTCTGCCGCGGGCCGGCCCTTCCCCGCGCCACCTACGGTAAACCGCTTTAGCAGCTTGCCATCGAGGCGGAGATCGAGCTTCTGCGGCCACCCCATGCCCTTCAGGTAATCCTGATACTGCCGTTGCAGCCGGACCTTAATAAGGTATTCGCCGTCGATGGGAAACTGGTAGTGAATCGCCATGCCGCCGCGCGAACCGAGCGGAAGATCTTCGCTTTGCCGGTCTTCCTGCAGCACATGCAACGGGATCTCGAATCTTTCGAGGGCTGGCTGCGCCGGAGGCAGGCCTGTTGCAAGGCGCGTGATCTGGCGGGCGACAGACATATAGCGTTCCAGGTGAGCGGTCGAGATAGACAGGACATCCGCGAAATTATCGAAACTGCCGTCGGCGGTGTCGTCGCCGGGGAGGAGCGCCTTGACATCC
Organism: Bryobacteraceae bacterium; assembly: GCA_049516355.1. GTDB lineage: Bacteria > Acidobacteriota > Terriglobia > Bryobacterales > Bryobacteraceae > BOG-234. Next base: position 20,321 of record JBEKTF010000089.1, read on the forward strand.
ACATCAAGAGCGAACAGGTCGCGGATGGCATTGTTGTATTCGGCCCGATTGAGACGATGGACGGCGCCGATTCTACCCGGATCAAAATGGCCCGCGCTGGCCTGGTCGATCTCGTTTTCGAGCTCATTCGCCACGGCGCGACTGGTCGCCGCATCGGCCCGGGGCATTTTCGGCGGCGGCATGGAACCGGCTCGCAGCTTTCCGATAACTTTTTCCATCACTTCCGCATTCCCGACCGGCTTGGTCAGGTCTAAAGTGTCGAGCATGAGCCCCGCGGTGCGGAGTTTCTGGTTATGGCAAGTGATGCAGTAGGTATCGATGAACCCCCGGGGATTGGCAGGAGGCAGGCTGGTGGACGGCCGATCGGCGGGAGAAGACGCTGTAGCCGACGCCGGTTGTGCCCGGCCGTCGGGAGTCTGAGACCTCAACAGTGCTACGGCGATGAGCCCGCTGGCAATAAGACAGGTAGTGCAGACAGAGGCTTGTGCCATCCTGGAGCGCCGCCTCGACTTCTTCTGCGTTTGTCGCGCGCTCCGATGCACTGACATGTCCATTTAAGCCTCCGGACAACGTGCAGTATACCGTAAAATTTTTGACTGCACTCCGAGCGCGAGGCTGCGAGGACCCTTGGGATTGATAGTGATACCGGTGTAGCATCGAAATCCGTGAGTTTGCCGGGGAATTGACTCACGAAGTTGATGTCTCGGGCCACCAGAGCTAATGTCCATGTACTGCCGATAGTGCCAATATCTGGAACAAAAGGAGTTAGCGAATGACTGGCCGACAGGGCTAGCGAATGGCGCAGATTGAAGGCGCTAGTGTCCTGTCTTATATAATTATTTACATATAGCCGGGATCGCCCTATACTGGGGCATGCCCAGTCCGGCGCCCGCGCTTGCCCTGAGCGCGAGTCAGAAAGCGGAGCTCGAGGGATTG
>JBEKTF010000090.1:0-20947 GCA_049516355.1 Bryobacteraceae bacterium
TCCTGGCACGCCCCTGCGTTCAGCCGTTCTCGTATTCCATCAGACCAACCGACGACGAATGAACCTGCGTCAATGAATACTCGGACGGGCTCCTAGCAATATTTAACATTAACGTCCCGCGCAGGACAGTCACCAGCACTTCCACGGGTCGCTGACTTTCCGTCGAGTGACGGCTTGGGTTGCGGCAACTAATCCCACACTCAGAACAAAGGATTTGTGGCGGTCCATTCGGGACAGAGCGATTCATCCTTTGTTCTCAGGTTCGAATCCGCAGCGGGTTCGAGGCGGATGTCCGCCATCGCCTCTCTTCTCTTCTCTTCTCTTCTCTTTTCTTCTCTGTCATACCCCACTCACATTGACGAAGGCGGGCCGCGAGCCATGCGGCGGCAAAGGCTCTCCGCAGGTTTCATCAGCTGCAACAATGGAGGACGAGTGACTGAGGCGAAAACAGCCAGCGGTTTGAGCATTGAAACCAGCGGCGTCGCCTTGCGCCTGCAGCGGGTCAGACGTGCATTTGATGACCTTGTTGTCATCAGCGACCTGACTTTGAACGTCGATGCGGGAGAATTTCTCGCCATCCTTGGTCCGTCGGGCTGCGGGAAATCGACACTCCTCCGCATCATCGCTGGCCTGGTAACGCCAGACGGTGGGACGCTTAACATTACGCCAACGGACACGAAGTTCCAGACCGCCTACGTTTTTCAGGACGCTCACCTGCTTCCCTGGCGTACGGTACTGGAAAACGCCGCCTTGCCGCTGGAATTGATGGGTGTCGAGAGGGCCGAACGCATCGCCCGCGCCAACGACACACTTGCCGAAGTTGGCCTCTCGGAAGCCAAGTCCCGTTACCCGGCGCAGCTTTCCGGCGGCATGCGGATGCGCGTTTCGCTCGCCCGCGCGCTGGTCACTCAGCCTCGCCTGCTGCTGCTTGATGAACCCTTTGCAGCACTGGACGAAATCACCCGATTCCGCCTCGATGTCCGTTTGCGTGACCTGTGGATTGAGCGCGGCATGACCGTGATTTTCGTCACCCATTCCATAACGGAGGCTGCTTTTCTTGCCGATCGCGCCATAGTCCTCACGCGCAAAGGCGGCGGGGTCAAGCTCGACCGGCGCCTCGATTTGCCGCGTATTCGGAATAATGAACTGCGGGTCAGTCCTCAGCTCGCGCACGAAATGCAGGCCCTGCTTGCCGCCATGGAGGAAGAAGGCTAGCGATGTGGAAAACCCTGCAAAAAGCCGTCCCGGCTGCGATTCCGTTCCTGATTGTGACGCTTGCGATGGAGTGGCTGGTGCGCGCCGGATGGATCAAGGCGTTTCTTGTGCCGCCGCCCAGTGCCGTATTCGAGACCATGGTCCGCGACTGGCGCGAACTCTTTGCTGCACTGGCCCGGACTTCGTCCGCCGCGCTCATCGGCTTCGCGCTCAGCGCCCTCGGAGGCATCGCGATCGCGGTGTTCCTGTCGTCCTCGCGCGCCATACAACAGGCTTTCTATCCCTACGCCGTATTTTTCCAGACGGTGCCGATCATCGCCATCGCACCGCTTCTCGTCATCTGGTTCGGCTATGGCATGCGCACGGTGGTGGCGTCGGCGTTTATCGTCTCGATCTTCCCTGTAATCGCCAACACGCTCACCGGACTCCTCTCCACCGACCCAGCTCTGCGGGACCTCTTCCGCCTCTACGGGGCCTCGCCGTCGGCCACACTTTGGAAGTTGCGGTTCCCCGCCGCCCTCCCGCAGATCCTCACCGGACTCCGCATAGCCGGCGGGCTTGCCGTCATCGGCGCGATCGTCGGTGAATTCATCGGAGGACAGGGACTCGGCTCGGTAGTGGACGTGGCCCGGACGCAGCAGCGCACCGATAAGGTTTTCGCCGCCGTATTGCTGGCTTCGCTGCTGGGCCTGGCGCTGTTCGGTTTTATCAATATCCTGAGCCACGTCGCCTTACGGCGCTGGCATGCGTCAGAACAAAATTGAAATGATCAGAATAATGAACTTGCCGCGCCGAACTTTCCTGAAGATCCTTCCCGCCGCCGGCCTGCTCGCGGCATGCGGTAAATCATCGAAGATTCGTCTCGCGCTCAACTGGAAACCCGATCCGGAGTTCGGCGGCTTCTACGGGGCCGATTACGCCAAACACGGGCTGGACGTGGAAATCCTTCCCGGCGGCTCGGGCACTCCGACAGTGCAGATGATCGGCGCCGGATCGGCCGAGTTCGGCATCATACAAGCCGACGAACTCCTACTCGCCCGCGCGCAGGGCAACGACGTTGTCGCGCTCTTCGCCGCTTTCCAGAGCAGCCCTCTTGCCATCATGGCGCACGCCTCGCGCAGGCTGGAATCGATCGGCGATGTTCTGAAAAGCGGGACGCTGGCCATCGAGAGCGGTCTGCCTTACGCTCGCCTCCTGAAGAAGAAATTCGGCTTCGATCATGTGAAGGTAGTACCATCGCCGGGCGGCGATTTGAGCGCATTTCTCAACGACCAGAACTTTGCCCAGCAGTGCTTCGTAACGGACGAGCCGCTGCAGGCGAAACACAAAGGCGTCGACGTGAAAGTGTTCCCCGTCTCCGATATCGGCTACAATCCCTACACCACGGTGATGGCGACCAGCGGTGACCTGCTGCGAAAGAATCCTGACATGGTGAAGAACATGGTGGCTGCAGTGCGGGAAGGCTGGCGGGAGTATCTCGACAACCCTTCATCCGCCAACGAGAAAATGCACGCGATCAATCCGTCGATGGAGGCAGCCAGCTATGCCGAAATCGCGGGGGCGCAGAAGGTGCTGATTGAAGCGAACCCTCTCGGGAAGATGACGACGGAACGCTGGGATACGCTGGCGGCGGAACTCAAAGAACTCGGTGATATCCCACAAGCCCCACCCGCGGATCAGTGCTTTAGAGATCTGTAACACCGGGTGGGCAACGGATGGATCTCCAATTGATCAATGGCTGCGTTTACGCGCACGTCCCGTCTGGTACGCTACTCACTGCTTCCATTTCCCGGGCCGATGGCTACAGAGGGAAAGCCTGAAAACGGAAGTCGCGCCGCTTGTGGCACAGATTCACGGCAGCCGCAAACAGGTGCGTGGGCCAGAGGATCAGGATCGTCCTGGCGGTGGTCATGCGATAGCGGTGAACACCAGTTGTATCGATGAGCATGTCTATTTTCACCTGTCACGAGCAATCAAGCGATTTACCGAGTGTAACTCGGTCAGAAACGGATTCCGCCTTCTCATGGAAAGCGCAATAATGTCCCGGACTGGCGGTCCTTGCAATTCGGCCCATTGGTACATGAGATGAAGGAACTATGATGAATCCAAACAAAGCGTTGTGGGAAAAAGGCGACTTTACCGAGATTGCCGCCCTGATGCGTCAATCGGGAGAAGCAGTCGTTCAGTCTATCGGGATAACGACGCCGCTGCGGGTTTTGGACCTCGGCTGCGGAGATGGCACTACGGCAGTTCCTCTCGCCCTTTTGGGGGCTGAAGTTGTTGGAATCGATATTGCCAGGAACCTTGTTGAAGCGGGGAACAAACGAGCCGCGGAGGCCGGTCTCAGCCGGTTGAAATTTCAAGAGGGAGATGCTTGCAACCTGCAAGGGGTCGGCGACCGTTCGTTCGATTTGACCCTCTCTGTATTCGGCGCTATGTTTGCTCCCAAGCCCTTCGACGTGGCCAAAGAGATGGTCCGTGTCACAAAACCGGGTGGCCGCATTGTGATGGGCAACTGGATACCAAACGATACAACTTCATTCGTGTCGCAGTTGCTGAAGATAAGTTCGGCGTTTACGCCTCCACCTCCAGAAGGCTTCATCAGCCCGATGACCTGGGGTGTGGATACTCACATCATCGAGCGTTTTGGCCAGGCCGGAGTGCCCAAACAGAACATATCCATGGTCAAGGACACGTTCCACTTCGTGTCGCCCGACAAAACTCCAACAGATGTCATCGAATCATTCAGACGATTTTATGGCCCAACCATGAACGCTTTCGAGGCGGCGGAAAAGAACGGAAGAGTGGAGGAGCTGCTCAACCAACTTCTGGAACTGTCGAATGCGCAGAATATGAGCACCAACGGCGGCACTTCCATACCGGCTACTTTCTTGCGAGTGACCGTTCGCCTTTGAGGACGATACTGGACACCGTAATTGAAGAAGTGACGGTCAACTCATGCGCTCGGCCACCCTTCCATTACTCCGTTCTTGCGGGATACGCGGGACGCAGTGACCAAACGTCAGCCCAAGACGCCTACCGATATCTGTCCTTAACGTCCGCAGCGCCGTACAGTCATGTGCCAGCAGCCATATGGTGTTTTCGCGCGAGTAGTCCGACGATACCTATCACCGCGGATGACATACAGATAAGGAAGGATATTCTCAATGTTGCCTGGCGGTGTGTAAAGCGGCCGCCATGGAAAGAAAAATTTCGCTCGCGTAAACGGCAGTAGCAGCATTACTCCTCGACCGCCGCCCGTCAGAGCATCCAGCAGCGGATGCGTCACCATGCGCCCCGCCCATACCAGCCAGAGCAAGGCAAACGCTTTGCGGGAATGGCCGCGGGTGACGATTCCTGCCGCAACTGCCGCAAACAGGATCAAAGAAAACGGCGAATGGAAGAAACCGCGGTGCGAGAAAAGACTTTCATACGGGATGCTAAAGGCGCGAATCGCAATGAAATCGCAGGAGCCGCCGCAAGCAGGCCTGCGCCGAGGGGAATCTGCTATCCCTGCAGAATTACGGTCAGCTCGCGGCACTTGACGGTTGGCGGGCCAACGTCGCACCAATGATGAAATGAGAAGTTGCTGACGACAATCTGTTTAACCTTAATCTAACCTTCCCGCGCTGGAATGCTGGACTGTACGGATTGCCAGCACCTCGATAACCTGCGCCCCAACCGATTAGAGCGGGTTAGTAGACTTCTGATAGTATTGCCGCAGAGGACGGGCGGGCGTTTAATTTCATGTATGCGCCCATTGCAGTTACCCGTCTTGTTCCTGACATGCGGTTCTTTTTTCGCGGCGCAGTCCTGCCCCGCTCTCATCGGCAGCAGCATTGACGAAAGCCGCAGACACACTCTCGTTGGCAATACACGTCCCGAAGCGCGGGCGGCGAATGACCCCGGAGCAGTCGCTGCCGATCTTCCGGAGGAATGTGGCACATCGAACGACCGGCTTTTTTACACGCTGCCAAACTTTCTGACGCTGGAAAATGCTGGACCGCTGCCGCCCCTCACCACAGGCGAGAAATTCAAAGTCGTTGCCCGGAGTTCGTTCGACTATGTTGAATACCCGTGGTACGGTCTTCTCGCTGGCATCAGCCACGCGGAGAATAGCGAGGCAGGATACGGGCAGGGCGCGGGCGGCTATGCAAAGCGCTACGGAGCTTTTTTGGCCGATGGCACTGTCGAGAATTTCGTGACCGGTGCCGTTCTTCCCTCTCTGCTGCGGCAGGATCCCCGCTTTTACCAGTCGAGCAACGGCAGATTCCTGCAGCGCCTGGGCTACGCAGTGAGCAGGATCTTTATCACTCGCACCGATTCGGGCGGCGAGCAGTTCAATTACTCGGAGATCTTGGGAAGCGCGATCTCGGCGGGGATCTCCACGTACAGTTACCATCCTCACGCTGATCGGACTCTGCCGAATACCGCCAGCGTGTGGGGCACGCAAGTCGGATATGACACGGTTACGATCGTGGTGAGAGAGTTTTGGCCAGATATTCGAAGGAAAATCAGCCACAAGCCACAGCTCAACGCAATCAACCCCTGACCGCTGGCCGCTGTAGCGAAGCCGTTGGTACACGTCGCAGAAGAAGAAGGGATGGTGCGCCCAGTCCGGGCCGCACAAAATCAAGGGCGAGCCAGGGTCGTTCCGTTGGCTTTGACGGTCACCGATGAAATCCCTATCTCCAGATCTCCCTTAACCACGGGACCGCCTGCCGCAATCCGTCTACGAATCGGTACGTCTCGAAATGGGTGATGCCGGTCAGCGCGATCAGCTTTGCGTTCACGCCGGATTTCTGAAGCTCTGCGATTCGCGTTTCCGTTGGGCCGATCGGTGCGACCTGATCGTTGCGGGAATGGATGGCCAGAATCGGAAGGCGCCACCCGAACGCAGATTCCGGCGGTCTGCCGGCGATTGGGATCACGGCGCTGAAACGTTCCGGATGTGTGGCTGCAAAATGCCAGGAACCCGTCCCACCCATGCTGAAGCCGGTGACCACGAGTTTCTTCGTATCGACGCTATAGGCGGCCAGGACCATGTCGAGCAAGGCGTTCACAGCGCGCTCGTTTTCGGGAGTGCTCCAATCCCCTCGCATCGAGTCCGGCGCGACAATGATCGCTCCGAGTTCCGCCAGTGCCGGACCAATGAGAATCTCGACCACATCCCTACCGGCGCCGGCCGAATTTCCGCCTCCGACCCCGAAGTGTAAAGCCAGAATGAGGGGAACACGCGCGTGCGGCGAGTAGTTGTCAGGAATGGAGATCGCGTAATGGATGGCGGGTTCGTTCGCGCGCAGCAACGTCAGGCTATGTAGTCCCGGGAGACGCGCGGGAACGTTTACTGCCCCCTGCGCGAATGCGGCAAGCGGCAGCAAACCAGAAACCGCAAATACGATGATCGTTATCATGCGAGCGCTTGAGAACTTCGCCGTGATCGAACTCATGTGAGCCTCTTGAATATGTGCATCTCCTGCACGCAACGACCGCTTCGATTCTAGCATCGTCTTACCAGGAATTCCCCGTTTCGCAGCCTCCACTCCCAGTAAGATTTTCGTCACCCGATCAAAGCGAAAGCACGTGAAGCTGCTGCCGCATGATAACTCCCGCGCGCGACAGCAGCGTGGCAGATCTGCCGCCTGCCACCCCCGCCCAATGGTATGGAAACCGCCGTCTAAGCAGAAGCAGGGCGATGTGCCCGGAGGAAGGAGCGTATCTGGCGCACCGCCAGGGGAATCCGCTCCTTGGGTTCCTTCCACGGGAACATGCTCACTTCGGCCTTTGGCGCGAGCATCGCGGCCTCCATGGCGACGGCGTATGGATGCGCCGGGATATCATCCGGCAGGATCAGTACGGGCGTCTGGCAATTACGCACGAAATCGCGTGTCACGGTGAAGACGAAGTCGGGGTTGGTGCGGTACATCCTGGTCAGAAATTTGTCGACCATCACCATCGTGATGTCGGGCCGGCGCTTGATCAATTCCGGACCCCAGCCCTTCATATTGGTTTCGTAGAAAAGGTCGCGCATCTCCGGACGCGACCCGCTGGGCTGCGCCAGCACGGCTGCGACAACACGATCAGGGGCCCGCCGCAAGAGGTTCCAGATGAAGGGGCCGCCAATGCAGAAGCCCAGCACCATGAACTTCCCGATGCCCAGGTGATCCATCAGACCCAGATGGTCATCGGTATATGCATCCCACGGCCGGTCGATCTCGAGCGGGCCGGAGGACTGGCCGCCATTGGCGTTGCGCAGGTCCGACGCAATGCAGCGGTACTCTCCCTTGAACTCCTCGATCGGGTTAAAGGGCCCGCCGCCGGTCAGGCCGGAGATCGTCGAATTCAATCCCCCGCCGGCGATGAGCAACAACGGGAAGCCGGAGCCGGCCTCCTCATAGTGGATGCGAACGGGGCCTTTTTCGTAGAATGACATGGCAGCTCCTCATTGCCCGGTATGCTGAGCAAACAAGCGCGGCGCTGCAGCCATCGCCGCGGCGCCCGTTGCCGGTATGGTGCGTCTGGTTGAATCCATAATCGCTGCCCTCCTTGATCAGTGTCATGGCCGACGCGTGCGGCTCGAAGCGCCAGAGTGCCGCGCGGATGACAGATTCAGGTATGATCCATATGCGCAAGAATTCTAGCACAGGTTTTCCTGGCACTGAAGGGCCGAATGCCTGCTTGTGGCCCATAGGAATAGATTCCTGCCGGGTTCAAATGGGGCCGCTTCCGTGGTCATCCCCGATATTGTGGGTTGGCAGTTTCCCAACCTCCGGCGGCGACTTACGCCATCGAGCCAAACAGACCCCGAAACGTTTCTTCCGCGGGACGGAGAAACACGGCGCCATCCAGCGGATGCTGGAGGAACCGGGCAAGTGCGACTGGGTGGCCAGGTACGAAGGCCTTCAGCGCCACATCGCGGCCAAGCTGTGTGCCGCGCGCTTTCCAGACTTCGCCAGTACCGCCTTCGCCGAGGGGCGAGAGGAGTTGGTATTGGCCGAGTTTGTTGCCGGCTTCAGTTCATGGAAGCGCGAAATCGCTTCACCCACCATGGTGTCGAATCGCTTGATTCTGGCCTGTGTGGAAGTGAATGTTCGCGTTCCGGACAAATAGGGAATGAAAGACGCGCATTGCGGAAGCTATCCGTTTGTCGGTTTGCGCCCGACCCGGTGAAAGTGGCCCACGCACCGAACGATGCTGTTAAATTAAGCTGACAGCGTAGATTCCCGTGGCGGAGAAGTTTAGTCTGGTTGGCGCGATGATAGCGTGGGAATGATTTCAACCCGCTCGCCTTCGTTACACGAATCTCGGAGATCATGATTGCCAGACGCTGATTTTCACATTCTGCCGTCCACCAAGGTTGGAGAATTGCTGGACAGATACCCGCAATTGGAGGACGTCCTGATGGGTCTGGCGCCCCCCTTCAAGAAGCTAAAGAACCCTCTGCTGCGAAAGGGAGTCTCCAGAGTTGCTTCTCTCCAGCATGCGGCTGTGGTTGGCGGCATATCGGTGGGCGAACTGGTCAATAAGCTGCGAGCCGCCGTTGGACAAAGCGCCATCGCTACCGAGGATTTCCCTGGCGCGGTTTCCTACTTCTCGGACCAGCCGGAGTGGTTCGACGCTGCAAAGATTGTCGCGTCGATCGATGAACGTGCGGCTGATCCGGACAAGATGCCGATCGCCAGCGTTCTGCAGGCGGCAGCACGTATGCATTCGACAGAGATTATCGAGCTGATCACGACGTTTGTTCCCGCTCCTGGAATCGATATCCTCAAGAGAAAAGGTTTCCTGGTTTGGTCGGTCCGGAAGGATGGGGAATTGGTCCGAACATACGTGTTGAGACCCGGCGCCCCAGGCGAAAAGCCAATGCACGTGCGATGACAAGGCCCTGAAAGTTGCTGGAGGGCTAGGAGCCTGTCCGAGAAATCATTTTATGAGTCATATGTTGTGTGCCTACAAGACTCCTACTACCAGTAATTGTGGTTATGACATGCCGATTTTGAATACTCGGACACGCTCCTAGTGAACGAAGCCAACGGGCTGCAAGCAGAAGTGCGAATTGCGCCGAGCCTCGATCAGACTGGCGGTGGTTTCGATGCCTTCGCGGAATCCGATGTCGTCGCACGGGATGCTCAGCAGTGCCCCGCTCGATTTGTCGAATTCAATGATCTGAAACCGAAGGCTTATCGGGTCGAGAGCGCCCGCTAAAAGAGCCTCATTTCTCAAGGCGTCGAGATCCGGCAATGTGGTCGTCATCATGTCAGGAACTTTCTGTCTCAGGCCAATCGCTTCCGGGAATCCGGATGCAGAGTACGTTAATCCTTATCCTGCCGAAATGAATTCAACCGAAGAACCGGGAACCCGCCGTCAAAACCCGATGTTACGGAAGGGCTGGCGACCGATTCAATATAGACGTTAGTTAACATTGCTGGCTGCAACGACTGGATAGATCCGCACATCCAACCCCTCGTTTTGACAGGACTTGATGTCGCCGATCCACCAGAGCGAATGTCCCGTCAGCTCCTATATTGCCAACTATCGCCCGACCTCGTTCGTTTCGAGCGAATCCGGTCTTACGGAATCGGTGCGGACCAGACAGCTTGATACACGTACGTCCCGGCGGTGTTCGTTCGGCTCATCGACCCCCCTTCTCCATCGCTGGGATCGTGCGCGGCATTATGATGCACGCCTTAACGCGTTTGATGATATTCTCTCCACCATGATCCATCGAATCATGAGTTTGGTGTTTGCGGTTGTGCTGATTGGTCTGTTTTCGTTGCCTTCTGGCGTCGCCCAAACGCGCAAATCCACCCCGCCAAAGTCACTGCGGCTGTATGTTCTGGATTGCGGGAAGATTACAGTGGCGAACGGCGACTCGATGGGATTCAAGCCAGGCGAGCTTGCCACCGCCAACATGACCACTCCGTGCTTCCTGATCGTGCACCCAAAGGGGACCATGATGTGGGACACGGGCGAGATCCCGGACAGCGCCTTCGCGAAGGGCGTATCCCCTGCGACACAAGGAGCGTTTACCGTAGATCGGCCCTTACTGCCCCAGTTGGCCGCTATCGGCTACACCCCTGCCGACATTACCTATCTGGCTCTGTCGCATTATCACGGGGACCATGTGGCCAACGCCAATGCGTTCGCGGGCTCGACGTGGATCGTGCAGCAAGGCGACCGCGATGCGATCTTTGCACCCCGGCCGGCGAACCAGCCGAGACTGGGGGCGGTCCCCGACCCCGCCTACTTCACTGAGCTGGCCAAAAGCAAGACCATCGTGCTGAAGGGCGAGGATCACGATGTGTTCGGCGACGGGACTGTCGTTATCAAGTTCACTCCGGGGCATACGCCGGGCCACCAGTCTTTGTTCCTGAAGCTTGCAAAGACGGGGCCGGTGTTGCTGTCGGGCGATTTGTATCACTATCCGGAAGAGATCACATACAAGCGGATTCCCCCCTTCGACACCGACAAGGAGCAGACTGCGAAGAGCCGGGCGATGATTGAGGAATTCGTGAAGAAGAACCACGCTCAGTTGTGGATTCAGCACGATTACACGGCGGGTATCAAGCGCAAGATCGCTCCGGCGTATTACGATTAGACGCTGCAGGACGCGGTTCTGCTGCCGATATTCGTTGTTAACTTCCCTCTGCCGTCGGCGACAGGATAGACAACACGGGTGACCGCGTTGATCGCACCCCGAAACTGAAGAGAGGTCGTGATTTGCGCACAAAGCCTGAAAGCATGGACGAACTTCGAACAACCGGCGACGGATGTTCCGGAGAATTATCCCCGTTTTGTGAGGACGAGGTTTGATCAACCTCTTTGCCCATACTGATCACCAGATCCAGTGCTTCGAGTTTGCGACCAACATCGTTGGAGACCGCTTTGTATTCCTTCTCGCGGGCTTCGACACGCACTATTGCATCTTCGACAAGCTTCTTCGATTTGTCCCAGGACTCCAGCGCAATCTCAAGACGCCGTTCCTGGCAGCGCCTGATCTGATCGATCTCCGAGATGAGACCAGGCCGTCGCGTTACCGAACTTCTCATAGCGGGACGTGGGAGAGACATATCTTTAGCTTTAAACGACATTAGTACCAAACCGCAAGGCTATCGAAGGTTATCAGCGCACGCGCCGACTTCCTCGCGGGTCCCTTACCGATATCTGTCTTATCGCGTCAAATCCGCGCCACCGGACGGCGGCGCGGAACGCAGGGACAATTGTAAAGGCAGCTGAAACCTAAAATGAATCCGATGCATGTCCTCATTGCGGGGCATCCCCCGCTGCCGACCGATCACACTGGGCAATAATACGTTCGGGTCAAACTCTACTGGCAGGGACCACGGTACCTGGAGGGCAACACCAACGCCTGATCAACTTCATCGACTGTCATTCCGGCGTGTAGTGTCCCTGGATCAAATACTTCGGCAGTGGTTTGTCCTTGTCAGATCGTAGCTTCTCAAAGCCTGTGAACAGCGGCTTGGATTCTACACGAGAGCAACAGAAGGGAAAGTAATGAAAAGTGACCGAATTGCGCAGGAATGATGAAACGCCTGCGAGTCAGGTCGGAGCCCGGCCTCCAGCAGCTCCGAGCGAGCGAGATTGGCCTCACGCAGGCAGGCCGGATTCAAAAGGGTGGACAAGACATTGAGCTGTAGCTTCCGTATAGGAAATTGAAGCGATTTAGCCCACTCTCACGGAATTCAAGCCTGGTAACAGACTCGGACCTCATGAGATCGTCTTGCCTATTGGCAAGGGCGGGATGGGCGAAGTGGGAGTCGCTGCCGACGACGCTCCATTCGCCCGTCCTGGCGGAATACTGCACCATCATAGTCGGAGGGTGGACCTTCTCGTGTCAACTGGTTCGTGGGTTCTCTGAGCCGGAGTTGCCTTCGGCCCACTGGCGATATTTGCCGTTAATGCAAGAGGCTGGGACAGCGCTGGTTAACAATAGGCTGGTGCGCGGAATCGTCTTTAAGACTCGTGTTCGATTCTCGCGCCCGGTGTTCCGCTGGCTGCCCGCACGCGGAAGAGCTGCTCTGTCAACGATCCGTGTTCGGGTGCGAACTGCGCCGCGGCGGTGCGCAAATAGGGCCGGAACTCCCGCTTCCAGTAGCCCAGGAAACCCGTGCGCGAGATATCATCCAGCGCTGTTGAATAATGATCCAGAATCGCACCTCCCACAATCCCGCTGGTACGCCGCGCCGCCGAGCGCGTTGCCTTTGAAAGCCATAGCAGATTGGCTGGAACATGGGACAGAGTTGAAATCGCCATCAGGGACGATACGGCGAATACTGTCCGGTTTTGCGTCTGAGCGGACGCACGCAAAGCCTCCCAGGTTCGCTCCAGCCGGTCAAGAGCCGGTATCCGGTCAGGAGGGATACTCTTTATCTCTGTCTTCAGCGTCTCCCATTCCAGCCGCAACGCCGCGACATTCATCGGCGGCATGTTAAGCGTGAGCGCCAGATGGGCACTGGTCTTCTCCAACCCGCCCAGGACCTGGTCCATTGTTTCGAAACGAGCGTCAACTTCCAGCAGTTCTTCTTCCTTCAATGCCTCGGCGATCTCCTGCATCAGCTTGTGGCCACCGCCAGTGAGGTCCGCCAATGCAGCCAATACCCAGACTGGCGAGGCGCGAAACGCCAAAATCCCGAGCAGTTCAATACCGTGACTCGCCGTCCGCTGCAGAATGAAGTTTTCCGCCAGACGGCTCTCGGAAGGATAGATACCTTCCACCTCCCCGACCTGTTCGATAAGGAAGCGCAGCGTGACTCCGACCATCGTCCGATACAGAATAGTCCGTCTAATCGCCGCCGGCAGAGCGACCTCGCCGATCTCCCTTAACAGCCCGCCCGAAAGCGCTCCAAGAGAGCGGATAGCGCGCTCCGGAAGAGACAGAATGTATTTGTAGCGCGATCGAGGGCTCACGTTCCCCATACTATGACTCCCTCATTCGGTGTGCATCTAATTGCAGCCGATGTTACACCTTTACGTCCTGCTTTTGCCTATCGCGGGCGTGGCGGAAGCGAAGGCGACCCGGTGCAGCACGGCGAGAAAACTCTGGTTTCCTTTCTCCCTAATACCGTGTTCAGGAAATTGTGGATGGCAAGTGTGGAGGGATCGTCGTGCACCCCGATATCCGAGCTTGCCATGAAGTGGTCCTTCCCGAGTAGTTCCACTAACTCACCCGTGTATCCAGCGGCATGGAGCGCCTGCACCATTTCCTGATTCCTCTTCAGAGATCCCGCGCCGCCGGGCGCATTCCACAGCGTGTTCAGCAGCAGGAATGAAGGCAGGTACTGGCCGCTCCTGATATCCTTGCCGTCCACGCCGCCGCCGTCGATCACGATCACTCCTTTGAGGACATTCAGGTCCTTGCCGGCTTTTCTCAGGAAAGTCTCGTTGGTGCCGATTCTGGCCACGATGCCTGCGGCGAAGGAATGTCCACTCAGGAAAATTCGATTCGGGTCGCCGCCAAATTTGGCGATGTTATTATGCACCCACGCCACAGCGTCGGCGAAATCCTGCATAACGTTCCCGCCAGCCCCATCCGCGCCCAGGCGGTAGTTGATGCTGACAAATACAAAACCTTCTTTGGCGATAAAGTACGCAGGCTTCAGATTCAGGTCCATCGACCAGGCCTTGTCTCCCCGGTCGCCGCCTCCGCCGTGAGCATAGATCATGACAGGAGCGTTAGCGAGCGGCAGATCCAGAGTGTATATGTCGAGGCTCTGTGACGCAGGATCCACGTTGGGAGCATTCGCGTAACGAATGTTCTGATACCAGATCCCCGCGACGGCATTGTATTCGGGCGCCATGGTCCAGCCCAGATGGACGTGGGGAAACTCCGAACTATGAGCCAGCAACGGGCCGCAATTAATAGACCCCATTGCCGCAGTTACAACGCAAAACACGATCTTCTTCATAGCAGACAGGCCAGCCCTCATCGCTTGATCAGTTTATCGGTGTCGCCTCGCGAAGTCCAGCCGGAGGCAGGTTACAGCAGGTTGAGAAAACGGCTTCTGTGAGATCGGGGGGGGCGCCTGTCCTATAGCACCTATGTGAGCAGGTCGTGCCGCGCCAGCTCAGTGCTCGCGGTCCGCAGTGCCGCCCTTGGCGGTGGATGAAAGGGAACCGTTCCTTTTGAAGTCCTGGCCGAAAGCGAGCGTAGCTTGTCGCTATTGCGTCCGATCCCTGAAAGTTACTGGCCACGCTGCGGGCACGATGTTTGGATTTCGACGTCGTTCGCGTGTTTCAGTTGATGTCTCGGGCCACCAGAGCTAATGTCCGGTCCGCTCCCGACATTTGCCAAATAACGGGACTCCGAACGCTGTGAATCGGCGCTCAACGAACTCTCCGAATCGTTGATGTTGGAGTGGCCCGGTATTTTGGCAAGTTCGTACAGGCTGCCGCCGTTCATCACGTACCAGCTTGCGAACGTGTGCCGCAGATCGTGGAAACGGGTTTATGCCGCCAATTACTTCTTGAGGCCGAATGCGTAGACTTTCCCGTCCCAGGTACAGACGTAAACCTGGCCGCCGGCGACCACGGGTTCGTTGAAATGAGTGAAGCTGGTGATCAGTTTGTTGCTCGAATACAACTCTCGTCCGGTTTCCGCATCGAGAGCATACAGAACCGCGTTGGGGTCGAGGCCCGCGGGGGCTTTTATCGCCCCCCGGGATTCATCGGACGTCTTCCCGCTCAGAAGTGCGTATACAACTCCGTTGGCCACCGTGGGCGGTTCCGGTGCGTGCATCTCGCGGGATATCCACATCGGCACCAGTGTCGGTCTGTCCTTAGCCGAGTCCAGGCGAACTTCGAATGCCATGATGCTGCCCTGGTCGGCGGGTCCGTATGACTGCTGGAACTTAGGTGCGTCCTTCGCCGGCGGGCCCAGCATGGGTAGATACAGCCATCGTCTTCCCTGCGGATCCTGCCAGGTCGTCATCCCCCATATTCCCCGGTCGTGAAGCTTGGCCTCATCGTTTCCCCAGCGCGGCGACGTGTAAAGCGGTGTGTGGTGGTCGGCGCCTCCCAGATTGTCGGCGTCCAGCAGATTGACTACCGATTCCTTGCCCGCCGATGTCACGAGCGTCCATTTCTGGAACGGGAAGACTACGGGATTAGCTGAGCCGAGATCCAGATCCGTTTTATTGAGATATTCCCAGTTCGCCGGAGTGAACGTGTCTTGTAATCGGAAGTTTTTGGCAGTCAGAGCCACCACGGTATTGCCGAACTTGCCGGAGCCAGGATCATAAGGGCCGTCGGCAGTCTGGGCTAAAATGCCTTTCGGTCCCCGGACGAGGCCACCGCGCCCCCACGCGCCTGCCGTTATTCCGGAGTTGGTGTAATACTCCAGCGGGTGCCGTGCCGGATCGTTCAAATCCAGCGCCGTAAAGTGGGACTGCATACCCAGGCAGCCCCGGGCCGTCGGTGAATAAATGACTCCATCGATCAGATTCAGACTCCAGTTACGCGCGAAAGGATCCGTGAAGTTAGTGGGCGGAATGCGGTCTTCGCCGTCGAGGAGACTCATGCCCCGGAGTTTTCCATCGCTCGTCGACACGTAAATGATCCCCGCTCCTTTGTCGATCACCGGCGTGGCATTTTGCGTGTTGGGACACCGGTAATCGCCCGCTTTCGGCTCCTTCATGGTGTTCGGGCTCGCCTTTTGCCAGGCGATTTTACCCGTCGCCGCGTCGATCGCGAAAACAGTATTGTCGCTGCCGACTACGAAAACGCGCGCCACGGGCCCCTGCGGCGTATTCACCGTAGCGACCACGGGAGCCGTCATCGTTGAGAGAACATATTCCTTCGGAACGGTGGAAATCTGAGCCGTCCACTTCACTTCGAGTTGAGAGACATTGTCCTTATTGAGAATCTTCTCGTCCGGGTTCGAGCCACTGCGTTCCGGATCGTGGCCCCATGTTAACCATTCGTTTTGGGCGGTGGCGAACCCGGGGGCCATGACCAGCAAGAACGCCAGGCTGAGGGCAGAGCCAGCGGCTTTGGTGAACGCTCTTGAAATCGGTCCGCTTTGCAAATTCTTCGACATGGTTTATTTCCTCGTCATTCTTTCTTACTTCTTTGGCGAAGTTCGCCCTTCACCCGCGCTCGAGCGGGCGCAACGGGGACTGACCAAAAATACTGGATCCGCGATGCCGCAGAGAATCGTTGTTGGTCCAGTCTCGCGCGCTTGGGCCACCTCTTCCGAACATGCCTGGGACGTCTTTTGTTGATATCTACCATTATCAGCAGCATTTCCCCAGGTCGCTCCGACTTCGCTCTAAAGAGGCGCGGACCCTTTCTTCTCCCTCTGAGTCGCGGGAACGGGCGTCGCGGGTTTGGCTGATCGATCATATGCGCACCGCCTGGTCCGGGATCGCCTCGGCGCTGTGCTGGAATCCGACGCTATAAGGCACGTGTTCATACCCGATCCAGGTTACAGCGAGGAAGAGAGAACGGTCTTCTACAGCCAGATGACCTGGGTCGGAGCCCTTCTCGTCCGCCATGGTGTGCCCGTGATCTTCGATGCGACCGCGAATCGCCGTTCCTTGCGCGAAGCTGCTCGCCAGGCAATTCCCCGGTTCATCGAGGTGTACGTTCACTGCCCCATCGAAGTCTGCATGGCAAGAGATCCGAAGGGAATCTATCGGCGCGCTCGAAATGCTGAGGCATCCTCGGTACCCGGGCTCCAGACACCCTACGAGTCGCCGGAAAAACCGGAAGTCGTCGTGGACGGAGATCGCGAAGATCCGGAATCGGCAGCCAGGCGTATTGTCGCGAACCTGTTTGAGAAGGGATATATAAGAGCACGGTAAACCCCGGATGAATGCGCGAAGCATTCGAAAGCTATAACTGGCCCGAGCGCACTGCGAGAGCGCAACTCAAGCCGAGCGCGTTGCCCGAAACGCACCCCGGCGCGCTCCAGCGATTTACCGACCCCAAGGCAAGGGGCGTCATCCCCGAGGATTTCGACGACGGCTCAGATGCGAAGGGATCCTTCTGCGCCGGAAGACACGGAAATTGATGATCCCTGCGCCAGAAAACGCAGAACTCTGCGGCGCCATATCTATTCCGCACTCCCGGTTCGTTGTATCCTGGCACGCCATATGCACTAGGAACAACAAGAGTGCCTTATGAAAAACGCCTTGGATATTGAACGTGCGGAAATCACGGTGCCGGCCGGCAAGGTCGAACTTGTGGCTGACCTTTCGCTTCCCGACCGTGCGACAGGCGTCGTGATATTTGCACATGGCAGCGGCAGCAGCCGCCGGAGTCCGAGAAACCGCCGCGTGGCCGGGATGCTGAATCAAGGCGCCATCGCGACGATCCTGATCGACCTTCTCACGGAGGAAGAAGAGGCGGTTGATGTGCGCACGGCCGAGCTGCGTTTCGACATCAATCTGCTGGTCCGGCGTCTCACTGCCATCACTGAATGGGCAGGAGGCCAGCCAGACCTGCAGAGTCTCGGAATTGGATATTTCGGCGCCAGCACCGGTGCCGCCGCGGCGTTGGGCGCCGCCGCTGAATGTCCCGATAGTGTGCGGGCGGTAGTTTCCCGCGGAGGCAGGCCGGATCTGGCTGGCCCGGCTCTCGGTCGAGTATTCGCGCCTTGTCTATTCATAGTTGGAGGAGACGATCAAGTAGTCTTGCGTCTCAACCGCGAGGCGATCGCCGATCTGCCGCGGGAGACGGAACGGCGGCTTGAGATCATCCCCGGAGCAACCCACCTGTTTGAAGAGCCAGGAGCGCTGGACCGTGTGGCGGACCTCGCGCTGGATTGGTTTCAGAAGCACTTAAAAGCCGGGCCCGCCCGGCAGAAGGCAATATGACACTCGCACAGATCGCATTTCGCAATATGGACACGGCGCCGGAACTTGAGGCGGCCGTACAGAAGGAAGCGTCTGGTCTCGACCGATTCTTCAATCGAATCATGAGTTGCCGCGTCGTGATCGAAGGGCCGCGGCGGCAGGAATACGGAGGCCTTTACAACATCCGCATCGACCTCGGTGTCCCCGGCGAAGAACTGGTGGTGGAGCACAATCCCACCCTGCACACAGGTCTCCAGGGGCTCGAAGCGATGCGGAAAACCAAACAATCCGAACCCCACAGAGAGCGCCGTGATGCCCGCCGCGCGATCCACGAGGCATTCAAGGAAATGCGCCGCCAGCTTCAGGACTATGCGCGGCGGATGCGGGGACAAGCGAAACAGCACGAAGGAATGTTGGTGGGAACGGTGACAAAGCTATCTCCGGAGGAAGGTTTTGGTTTCCTTGAGGCTGACGGCCGCGAAGTTTATTTCCACCGCAACAGCGTCCTGGCTGGCCATTTCGACCGTCTCCGCATCGGAAGCCAGGTGCGGTTCGCCGAAGAGATGGGCGAGAAGGGTCCGCAGGCCAGCACCGTGCGGCTGGTGCGGTCCACGCGGCAGGGACGTCATTCAGCAGCCAGTGTTCCGCTTCCCGGGGCGAACCGTGAGGGCGCGGCGTCATGAGGGTGCTCGTTGCCACGGATGGTTCGGACCTGGCCACAACAGCGATGCGTACAGCCGCGCGGATCCTCAATCCGGAAGATCGACATTTGGATCTTTTGTGTGTAATGCCCGCGTGGAACAGGAAGGACGAGACCGTCCGCAAAAAACGCTATGAGGAGCGCATTCAGAGCGAAACAGCAAAGATCCTTGAGCGGGCGAAGGCCCTGATCCGCGCGGATGCGGTGGATGTTCGCCGCATTACCGACACGGGATCTCCTGCCGCTCTCATCGCAGGCAAGACGGAAGATTATGATCTGACCGTGATCGGGGCGGTGGGAAGCGGGTTCAAGAAAGAAGTCGGTCTCGGGCCTGTTGCGAGCCGGGTGGTGGAACATGCTATGGGGCCCGTGCTCGTTGGCAGAGCGTTGCGGAGCGAAGAAGGCCTCCGGATACTGATCGGGGTTGACGGCTCGGCGGCTTGTTTTCACGCGGTCCAGGCTGTCGGCGAACTCTGCGATCTGACGGCGGCTGAGGTCTGTCTGATGTACGTCGCCGAAACGCCATGGATCCAGTTGGAATTGGAGGGAGACTGGGCCACTTCGTCAGAAGAAGAGATGGAAAGCAGCGAGGCCGGAGGACTGGAGAAGGAGCTTGTGCGCGAGGGTGAAGAGCTCATCGAAGACGCCCGGAAGATTCTTCGCCACCATCGTCTTCTGATAAACAGCCGGATTGAGGAAGGGAATCCGGCGAGCGAAATCCTCGCGGAAGCCGAACGCGGGCAATATGACCTCGTCGTGCTTGGCGCCACAGGCAATCGCGACCTGAAACACCGCATGCTGGGAAGCGTCTCGTCCAGAATCGCATGGGAGGCTCCCTGTTCCGTTCTTATCGTTCGGGAGCCGGGAGAAACGGGTTAGCGCCATGGAACGGGCGTGCTGCTGCGAAATGGAGTGAATATTATGCGATACCTCGGGTTTCTTGTCGTTGGTTGCTTCGCGTTGACTTCCTGTCAGCCACGCCCGTGGGCTGCGGCATCCTTACTGTCCAGCGGGGATGCAAAAGAGGGGCGGCCTGTTTCCGGAAATATCTCGCCCCAGGGAACGGTTCAATCATACGCGGACACAGTGGATCGCGTCGCGCCGGCGGTCGTAACCGTGCGGTCCGCGCGTCGCGTGAAAGCGTCGCAGCAGTTCCCATTTATGGATGACGAATTCTTCCGCCGATTCTTCGGCGAGCCTGGTCAACGGCCCCCCCGAGCACCACGTGAGCAGGTGGAACATGCGTTGGGTTCCGGGGTGATTGTTCGCTCAGACGGCTACATCCTGACCAATCATCACGTCGTCGATGGAGCAGAAGAAATGTCGGTAGACCTTGGCGATCGCCGTACATTCAAGGCGAAACTCGTTGGTTCCGACCCGCCAAGCGATCTTGCGGTGCTCCGGATCGACGCCCGTAACCTTCCCGCCCTTTCACCCGGGGACTCCGATAAAGTGCGCGTAGGAGATATTTGCCTCGCGGTTGGCAACCCGCTCGGCCTCGGCCAGACGGTAACAGCGGGGATTATCAGCGCTAAAGGCCGCCGTACCGATTTGAGCGACGGCAGCTTTGAGGATTTCCTGCAGACGGACGCAGCCATCAATCGGGGAAACTCGGGCGGGGCACTCGTAGATACGCGGGGTAACCTCATCGGCATCAACTCGCAAATCGTTTCGGAATCGGGCGGAAACATCGGCATAGGGTTCGCGATTCCGTCGAATATGGCGAAGAATGTGATGGACCAGCTCATTTCGAAGGGTAAGGTTTCGCGGGGACAAATGGGAGTCACGGTGCAGTACATCAACTCAGACCTTGCGGCGAGCCTTGGGATGAAAGAAGTCCGCGGCGTTCTGGTCAATCAGGTGACGCCGGGGGGACCCGCTGATCGCGGAGGACTCAAGTCCGGCGATGTGATCCTCGAAATGAATGGAACGCCCGTCAATGACGTGAACACCCTGCGCAACCGCGTTGCGGCGTCGGGTCCGGGAAATGACGTTGCACTTACGATTCTGCGAAACGGAAACCAGGAGCAGATTCACGTGAAGCTTGGCGAGTTCAAGCCTGAGGGAGCCACCGCGAATGGAGGAAACGGCGCGAGAGAAGTTCCCTCGGAGCAACTCGGAGTGTCCGCCCAGCCCTTGACGCCGGATATCGCAGAGCATCTCGGATTACCACGAAGGACGCAAGGCCTTATCGTAGAGAGTGTCGATCCAGCGGGTC
>JBEKTF010000091.1:0-20452 GCA_049516355.1 Bryobacteraceae bacterium
TGACCGCGCCCACAATGCTGATGCCGCGATGCATCACCGTCTCTCCCGCCCGCGTCAGTTCGCAATTCCCGCCCCGCGCGGCGGCGATATCGACGATCACCGAACCCGGCGCCATCGCTTCCGCCATCTCGGTGGTAATCAGGATAGGAGCCTTCTTCCCCGGTACCGCGGCAGTTGTAATCACCACGTCCTGCTCCCGCAGCACGGCCGTCAGCAACTCCCGCTGGCGTTTGTAATAAGCCTCGTCCATCGCCTTCGCGTAACCGCCCTGCCCTTCGGCCGATTCAATCTCAAGCACGACGAACTTCGCGCCCAGGCTTTCAATCTGCTCCTTAACCGCGGATCGTACATCGTAGGCCGATACCACCGCGCCCAGACGCCTTGCCGTGGCAATCGCCTGCAGACCCGCCACGCCCGCGCCCAGCACCAGAACCTTCGCCGGAGTCAACGTGCCCGCCGCGGTCATCATCATGGGAAACAGTTTGGGCAGCGTAATCGCGCCGATCAGAACCGCTTCATACCCCGCAATGCTGGCCATGGAGGAAAGCACATCCATCGCCTGGGCCCGCGTGATTCGCGGCACCATTTCCAGAGCGAAAAATGAAACTCCGCGCTCCGCCAGATCCGCGCATTCCCGCAGCGCGGTCAGCGGCTCGCCGAGTCCAATCAGTATCTGGCCGGCCCGGAACGACGGCAGATCGTCGCGCCCAGCGTCGGGATTTGCTCCCGCCGTGCGCGCCTGCACGATAATTCCAGCCTCCCGGAATATCTCCTCCCGCGAGGCGATCCGCACTCCGCGGCGTGCGTAATCCTCGTCAGGGTACCCCGCCGCAAGGCCCGCCGACGATTCGACGATGACTTCCAGTTTCAGTTTGATCAGCGCTTCGCACGCGCGAGGCGTCAGCGCAACGCGCCGCTCGCCTCCGCACGTCTCGCGCGGAACACCGATAATAAGCGCGATGAGACACCTCCATCAAACCGATCATCATATCAACAGGGTTGATTCGCACGTACTTGGAGACGCGACATGAAGTCGCGTTCGTCGCGTCACCAGGCAACGCGCGAAATCGCGTCTATCGCGGTAACGGTGGTGAATATTCTCTTGTGATCCAGATAAAGTGGCCCGGAATCGATTACATTCCACGGGTCCCCTGTCTCTGGGGACGCGAGCCGCAGGACTGCCGATTCCGGCCACGATCCATCGGCGTTTTGCATCGCGATGAGCCGACTTGCCGCGGCGCGTGACCCGCGGGCGTCGAATTGAACCAAACAGCGGAGCCGGAGCGCTTGCTCGAAAGCGCCGGCTGCCAAGCTCCTTGCGCAATCCAGCGGAAAGCCCGCGTTCCAGTCCAAAACGGCAGCCAGCGTATAAAAGCGAGACGCCCACCAATAGGCCGGAATCGTACCGTTGGGAAGCAGCCAGCGCCGAAACATCGTCGTGCTCTCTTCTGTCACCGGCTGCTTCAGCGCGCGATACGCCAATGCGGTAACATCGGGCACGCTCCGTGCCCAGGCGTTGCCCGGAGAGCTGCCTTCGGGATATGTCGCGAACCCGTCGCTGCGCTCACAACGGCGAAGCACCTCGAACGCGTCCGCGGGAACTTCCCGCCCGTGCCGCCGCAGCGCGACGATCGCCCAGGATGTCGAATCGCAATCGTCTTCCACGCTGGCGTTATATCCCCAACCCCCACCGGGCGTACGCTTGCCCAGTAGCCAGTCCAGACTTTGCTCTGCCTCCTGCATTTTGGGAACGTGCGCGAGCACGTAAGCGGTAACCCAGGCATCCGACTCGCCTGTCGGCAACCGGAAATCCCGCCAGTGGCCATCGGTTCGCGCCGCCAGCAGAAATGAGAGACCTTTTTCGATCGCCGCCCGCTTTGAAGTACGCGTCCTCCTGCCTTTGGCAACAGCCCGTGTTGGCCTGCATGGCGGCGCAACATAAACGTTGACGTGACACGAGCCGTCGGGCTCCGACCCCAGACCCGCGAATCGCATGACCTCGCACGAACCATCCGCAAGGGACACTGCCCCGATAGCGGCCAGCGCACTCTCCAAACGCGCCGGATCGGCTTCCACTCGCTCGATCAAATCTCCGCATGCCGTTAGACTTTGCCTGTCGCCCGCCATCCACTTTGTTACCGCGAAGTCCGTTTTCAGGCCCACGGGCCCATGTGGATGGAATTCCAGGCTCAGCGTGAACGCACCGTCGGGATAGTTTTCCCGACCGGCCCATGGGAACAAATCCAGACACGCCCGCACCTGCGCCGCATGCGCGCAATACCCGGTTGCCTTGTACCATCTCGCGAGCCAGTCTGCTCTAACGGCTCCGGAGCGAAAGTAAATCTTCACCCGTCCAGCCTCGCCATTGGGCAGAATGTCAAACGCCAGTCCTACCGGCCACGAGTCGGCCGACACGCGGTGCGAAACTGCGCATAAGCGTTCCAGCGATTCGAGACGGCCCAGATGTTTCAGAGTCCACCCTGCACGCATCCAACGCTCCCGTGCAGTCCCGCGATTCAGGTTCAGATAAGGTTTGAGCTGTATCCCGGTCCTGGATGCCGCTACGCCCATCCACATAGCGCTTCGCCAATGCGCAGGCAGGCTCTCGTTCCCGGGCGGCATGATTGCCGCCGTAACATCGCGGAACCAGGAAGGCCGCGTCACGCCGGCGATATCGCACGCCATATTGAAACGTTCCAGAGAGTACTCAAGCCGTTGTTGCGGGCTGTCGCCCGGCTTCCCCGACTCGCACACAAAACCGAATCCGGATTGCGCGCGCGAAAAACGGAACACCCACTGAAACGGAAGCCCATCGGCGTTGATGAAGGAAAGTCCGGGAAACGGAGGGTTAGCAGGCCTGTCGAGCGCCTCACCGGTCAACGCTTCAAAAACGGAGACAAGTCGCCCGCACGCCTCCGCTCCGGTATTCCCCCACTCCGACAACGCATCCAGCTGTAGCCTGACGCGGGAGAAAAGATTTGCCGTGGGGCCGGCGGCATCGAGCCGCGGGCCCCCATCCGTTGCGTTAGCTGGACTGAACGATGCTGACGGTGCCATCGGCGCCACGTGCTCCGTTCGCGCCCGTCTTCCCGTTTCCACCCGGAGCGCCATTCGGTCCGGAGTTGTTCCCGGTGCCGCCCTGCCCGAAAGCACCGCCCTTGCCGGCACGACCGCCGAGACCGCCGGAGCCACCTGCGGCAGTCGGCTTGACCGTTCCCTGAGTGATGGTCTTCGCTACGATGGAAATATCGCCGCCAGTCCCGCCATTACCACCTTTCGACCCGTCGCCGCCGGGCCCCCCATCGCCACCCGGGCCGCCGTTTCCCTGGGCATGGCCGTCGACTGGCGCGCCGCCCACGCCGCCCGCGCCGCCCGCTCCACCGTCACCGCCGGCGCCACCGTTACCACCCGCGCCACCGCTCGTGTCGATGTTGATTCCGACCACAAAATCAGCTACATCGATGCTGACGTTGCTGCCATTGCTTCCATCTCCCCCGGCCGTTCCTGGAGAGCCGGCCTTACCGCCTCCTCCGGGTTGACCGTCCCCGGCGGGGTCGTCTCCATTCCAGTGACTTACACCGGCAGTTCCGGTCTGACCGGTCTGGCCGGCCTGGCCATTGGTACCGGACTGTCCGTCAACTCCCGCGACACCCGGCGCTAAGATATCAGGCATTTTGTTTTCCTCCTTAACTTTGATTTGTGATTTGAAATACGATTTGTTTACGGATTAATTCGTTACGGATTAAGTTTGGTGACAACCGGGTTCTTGAGGATCGTCGTACCCGTGGTTCCCTCAAGCGAGTTGATCTTGAAAGTCAATTTCCCTTTGCACACAATTCGCCCCGTACCGTGAACCACGATGTTGTTGGCATAAAGTGCGTGCGTGTCTTTGGAGATCGTCAGAGTAGCTCCGTTATTCACCGTGATGTTTTGCAGCCCGATGACATTCAGAACCGCGCCGCTCTGGGCGATGTACTGATTCAGCGCCGGGACCCATGCCGAGTAAGAGGAAGGGTCGGGATGGCTGACGTATTCCGCCCCGGCGTTATACAGGCTGATTCGCGTCGCGGCAAGCGTTGCGGCAGCTGTGGTGGGCTGCAATGCGGCTACCGCGATCGGTTTCAACGAGAGGGCCCTGACCACGGGCGTGGTCTTTGCTTTTAACAACGCCGCATTGGAGGCTGCCGAGAAACCCAGCACCTGGCGAACCTGATCGATCGTCTGCGGATGAATCTGCTGATAGAACTGTTTGTACTGAGCGGCCGTCGGCGACAGGTCGACGGTTTGCCCTGCAGCTACTGTTAGGTCGGTCTTTCCCGGCTGGGGCGCAACAAAGCCCGGCGGGGTTGGATTGGCTGGCATTTATTTGTCCTTTCTCGTGGTATGTACTGGAACTGCCGTTACTTTCAGTACTGAATTATTCCACGCATTTTTTTTTCTTCAAGGAGCGAAAATTAAGCAAAAAGTTCTCTCCAGCACAGTGGCATTCCGCAGCAAAATCATAGCCGGGGAATCCGGCGCGAATTGGTCTGTGACAGAATAGTGGATTGGCAAACGTGCATTTACATATTCAAGAGGAGTAGAATGTCCCGTTGGGCCCGAACCGTTCTCGCCGGTTCCCCCGTGAAACGATTCCCATGCTTCCGACCGATACCGCCAACCCGGACTACTTCCACAAAGTTGTGGACTGTCAGTGGGGCTGCCCCGCCCACACCAACGTCCCCGAATACATCCGTTTGATTGCACAAGGCAGGTACACCGATGCCTACATGCTCAATCGCGAATCGAATGTTTTCCCCGGCATTCTGGGGCGAACATGCGATCGCCCCTGTGAGCCCGCCTGCCGCCGTGGCCGTCTGGACGGCAAACCTGTTGCCATCTGCCGCCTCAAAAGGGTAGCGGCCGATTTGCGCGGCGATATTCAGGATCTCCTCCCCCCGATTCCGGTCGCGAAGAATGGCAAGCGCGTCGCCTGCATCGGCGCGGGGCCTGCTTCACTCGCAGTCGCAAACGACCTTATGCCACACGGCTACGAGGTCACGATCTTCGAGAAGCTCGACAAAGCCGGCGGCCTGATGCGCACCAATATTCCGTCCTTCCGCCTGCCCGCGCAGGTTTTGGACGATGAGATCGATTCCATCCTGAATATGGGCGTGGAGATTCGCTATAACTCCCCCATCGAAAGCATGGCCTCGCTGCTCAAACAGAACTTCGATGCCGTATTCATCGGCAGCGGCGCTCCCCGGGGCAAGAATCTTGAGATACCCGGCCGCTACGAAACCGATCGCATTCACATCGGTATCGACTGGCTTGGTTCCGTCGCCTTCGGCCATATCGATTCGATCGGCGGGCGCGTGCTGATCATCGGCGTCGGCAACACCGCCATGGATTGTTGCCGGTCTTCGCGCAGACTGGGCGGTAAAGATATTAAAGTCATGGCGCGTCGCCCGCGCGGTTTCTTCAAAGCTTCTCCCTGGGAACTGGAGGACGCTGAGGAAGAGGGTGTCGAGATCGTCATCAATCACGCGCCCAAACGCTTCATCGTCGAGAACGGCGTTCTCACCGGCATGGAATTCGAGCGTCTCGAATGGGATGCCGGAGCGAGCCGCTCGAAAGTCATCGATACAGTTGTTATCCCCTGCGACGATGTGATCCTCGCCATCGGTCAGGACAATGCTTTCCCGTGGATCGAGCGCGATCTCGGCATCGAGTTCGATAAGTGGGATATGCCGCAGGTCAACAAAGTTACGTTCGAGTCAAGCCGCCCCGGTATCTTCTTCGGCGGCGACGCAGCGTGGGGGCCCAAGAACATCATCTGGGCCGTGGAACACGCGCATCAGGCCGCCATTTCGATTCACAATCACTGCCAGGGCATTCCTGTTACTCAACGCCCCGCTGCCGCCATGAATCTCATCAGCCAGAAGATGGGCCTCAGTGAGTGGAGTTATCACAACGATTACAATCCTGCATCGCGCCAGAAGATGCAGCACGTCGATCTGGTTCATCGCTTCGAAGAGCTGAACATCGAGGTGGAGCTCGGCTTCAACCCGGAACAAACGGCGCGCGAAGTTCAGCGCTGCCTCAACTGTGACATCGAGACATCGTTCACCGCCGCGAAATGCATCGAATGCGACGCCTGCATCGATATCTGCCCTCTTTCCTGCCTCACCATCGCCGCGGACGCCCCCGAGCCCGTTCTTCGGGAACACCTCTCCGCCCCCGCGGTAAACCCTGATCAGGCGCTTTACGCCTCCAAACCGCTCCCGCAGACAGGCCGTCTTATGTTGAAGGACGAAGACCTGTGCGTCCACTGCGGCCTGTGTGCGGAGCGCTGCCCTACCGCGGCGTGGGACATGCAAAAATTCGAATTACTCATCGGGTACGCGGGTCAAACGACTCTACTGGAATCATGCACAGCGGCATAAACGATTTTGCAATCAAGCTGGCGAACGTGAATGGCTCAGGTTCGTCCAGCGCCAATGGCCTCATCATGCAGGCTATTTTCCGGATGGGGGTGCCGGTCTCTGGCAAGAACCTGTTCCCCTCCAACATACAAGGGTTGCCCACATGGTACGAGATACGCGTCAATAAGGATGGATACACGGCGCGCGCTCTCGATTACGATCTCATGATCGCCATGAACGCGCAGACTTACGATCGCGATGTAAGTGAGGTGCGTCCAGGGGGTTACATCCTGTATGACTCCTCATGGCCTCTCGACGCCTCACTCATTCGCGATGACGTCACTTACATCGGCGTGCCCCTCGCGCAGTTGTGCAATGAGAATTTTCGCGAGGCTCGCGAGCGCGTTCTCATGAAGAACATCGCCACGGCGGGTGTACTCATCGAGTTACTCAACATTGACAGCACCGTCATTGCACAGTTGATCGAGGAGAAGTACGGCCGCAAGAAAGGTCTTCGGGATTCCAACCAGAAAGCCCTTCGTCTCGGGGCCGATTACGTGCGCGAGCACTTCCCGTGCCCGCTTCCCTTCCATCTGCGGATGATGCATGAGAATGACGACAAGATCCTGATCGACGGCAATACCGCCGCCGCGCTGGGCTGCGTTTACGCCGGTGCCACCGTGGCCGCCTGGTATCCCATCACGCCGTCCACTTCCACCATGGACGCGTTCAAAGTCTTCTGCGATCGCTTCCGCAAAGACAAAGTAACCGGTGAACAGAATTACATGATCCTGCAGGCCGAGGACGAACTTGCGGCAATCGGCATGGTCATCGGTGCTTCCTGGAACGGCGCGCGCGCTTTCACTTCTACCGCCGGACCCGGCATCTCGCTCATGAACGAACTTCTGGGTTTCGCTTACTACGCTGAAATTCCGGTCGTCGTGATCGATGTCCAGCGCGTCGGCCCCTCGACTGGCATGCCCACCCGGACGCAGCAGGGAGATATTATCGAGTGCGCCTACGCCTCGCACGGCGATACCAAACATATACTGCTCTTTCCAGCCAACCCCGCCGAGTGTTTCGATCTGGCCGCTAAAAGTTTCGATCTTGCCGAGCAATTTCAGACACCCGTCTTTCTGGTGACCGATCTCGACATCGGCATGAACGACTGGGTCACTCCGAAACTCGTATGGGATGACGATTACCGGCCCAACCGCGGCCGCGTCCTGACTGCGGAAGATCTCGAAGGGGTAAAGAAGTTCTATCGCTATATGCCTGAGAACGGCAGCGCGGTCGCGCCGCGCACGCTCCCCGGGGTCTCGCCGAAAGGGGCCTACTTCACACGCGGGTCCGGTCACAATAAATTTGGCGGCTACACCGAAATTCCCGATGAATACCAGGAAGTCATGGACCGCCTCCTGCGCAAGCACAAGGAAGCGGCTGGCTTCGTGCCCGCGCCCATTATTGAAAAGCGCAAAGGCGCGCGCGTCGGGGTCATCACGGTCGGCGGTTGCGACGCCGCTGTCCGCGAGGCGCTCGACATTCTCGCGGATCACGGTACGCCCATGGATTACATGCGTATTCGCGCGTTCCCCTTCGACCAGCCCGTCGAAGCGTTCATCGCCGAACATGACTTCTGTTACGTCGTGGAACAGAATCGCGACGCTCAGCTTCGCTCGCTGCTGGTCCTCGAAACTTCCGCCGCAAAAGAAAAACTGCGGTCCATCCTGGTTTACGGCGGCTTCCCGTTAAGTGCAAGCCACGTTCTCGCCGTCATAGCTCCGAAACTTTCGACAGTCAACACAGAGGAACTCGATGCCATCTATCGCTAAGCCGCCCGTCGCGCATCCGAGCCTGACTCGCAACGAACTGGGACTCACTATCCGCGACTACGAAGGCACGATGTCCACGCTCTGCGCCGGGTGCGGGCATGATTCCATTACCGCCGCCATTATTCGCGCGCTATGGGAACTCTCCACGCCCCCGCACCGCCTCGCCAAGCTCAGTGGTATCGGATGCTCTTCCAAAACGCCGACATATTTCGTCAAAGACGCGCACGGTTTTAACTCGGCCCACGGGCGTATGCCGCCCATCGCAACCGGCGCCAACGCAGCCAACCGTGAACTTACTTACATCGGCGTATCCGGCGACGGCGATTCATTATCCATTGGTCTTGGCCATCTCTGCCATGCCATGCGGCGCAACGTCAATATGCTTTACGTCATCGAGAATAACGGCGTGTATGGCTTGACCAAAGGCCAGTTTTCCGCCTCTTCCGATGTAGGCTCGAAGAGCAAAAAGGGCGAGGCAAACGTCATGTCGCCCATCGATCCCATTCTGCTCGGGCTCAGTCTTGGAGCTACTTTCGTCGCCCGTAGTTTCTCCGGCGACAAAGAACAGCTGGTACCTATTCTCAAAGCCGGCCTGGCGCACCGCGGCTTTGCTCTGGTCGATGTCATTTCGCCTTGCGTCACCTTCAACGATCACGAAGGCTCCACCAAGAGTTATCTGTACACGCGCCAGCACTTGTTACACGCCACTGAGTCCGATTTCGTACCGCACGCCCGCGAGATTGTTGCCGAGATTGCTCCTACTGGCGGAACGAACGTAACCATGCATGACGGAAGCGTCCTGCGCTTCACTCGCCTGCCCGCGGACTACGACGTCTCGGACCGGCAAAAAGCTTTCAGTTACCTGAAGCAGCACTCCGATGAAGTAGTCACCGGAATTCTTTTCGCCGATGAGAGCGTCCCCGATATGCATGAGACCAATCGCACGCCTCGCACCGCTCTGACCGATCTGCCATTCGATAGACTGTGCCCCGGCGCCTTGCAGTTGGAGCAGCTTCAGGAGGAGTTTAGATAAGCGCGGGAGGCCGTTCATGACGCAGGAGATTGCTTATCGGTTCATCCAGGCTCTTTCCACCCTGGAACAGAGTGGCGAAGTGGAGCCGATCGTCGCTGTTTTCTCGGAGCTCTGCGAGATTGGGACTCCGGCCATCCCGGAAAAGGTGCACGGCAAAGAACGCGCGCGCGATTTCTGGACCGCCTACCGTACTGCTTTTCGCAACGTCCACTCAACATTCCGCAACATCGTCATCGGCAATCACAGCATTGCCCTTGAGTGGACCACCACCGGAGTCAACCGGTCCGGCAAAGACATTCACTATGAAGGCGTGACGATTCTCGATATCGTGGGAACGCAAATCACGCACCTCCGCACTTACTTCGATTCCCGAGTCATTCCGGAGTTATTCCCGCAACTCGCCCGTGCTGCCAGCGCCCGTTGATTGTGCGCACCACGCTGCAGATGTATAATGGGCCTCCCTGAACGGAGACATATGAGCTATATTCTTATCGCGTTGCTTATGCTGCCGTGGGCCATGGCCCAGGCCCAGACTCCCGGCGCCTCGGATGTTCAAGCCGGAAGAGACATCTGGGAAGGTTATTTCAATCTGGAGAACGATTGTAAGCTTTGCCACGGCATTCGCGGAGAGGGCGGATTCGCCATGTCTCTCGCGGGTCATAAACTGACTGCCGCGCAGTTTATCGCCGCTGTTCGCAGAGGCCCGGGCATAATGCCCGCCTTCGTGGCCGACAAGAATCTCAATGACCAGCAGCTGACTCAGGTATCCGCCTACCTGGCGAGTTTGCCGAAGGTCGCGCAGCCTTCCACCGCGTGGCAAACCGCCATCCCGCCACTCGCCACGCCGGCCCAAAGAGAGATGGTTTCGATGGGCTGCGGACAATGTCACGGACCCATCATGGCGAATCCGCGCCGAACGGCGGGCGGCAGAGGCGCGGACTTCGAATGGTTCAAGCAGGAAGTGTGGGGACACACCTCGGCGCCCGGCCACGTCAATGCCCGCCATCTCCGCATGGGGAACTACTCGAAAGAGCAGGTGTCCGAAGGAACTCTGCAGGAAATCTGGCGATTCTTCGCCGGCGAGCAGGGCTTGCGCGTTCCCATCAATGCCGATGTCAGCGCGGGAGTTCCCGGACCGAATGGCACCACTTACACCGTCAATGTCAGTAATGGCGGCCAGCCGGGCAAAGGTCTCACTGCAGAGTACATTACGGTTACGCTTCCGCTGTTAAAAGGACGAGATCCGGAAGAAACAATCACCACGGTCGCGGCAACGACCGGCGGCAACTTTACCGGTGTACACCGCGAGCCGATTTCGAACTCGCAGACCGCGGAGTTTGAAATCGAAAAGCTTGCGCCCGGCGAAAAGAAGACCTTCACAATCACGCTTGCGGGCAAAGGCGCAAACGCCGGAATTCCGCGCGGATTAGTGAAGTGGGAGCTGCCGCGCCTCGGGACCGGAGCTACGGACCTCATCGGGATCTCAGTGCCGGTCGGTCAGTAAATCCGGAGCGGATCTTCGCTTATCTGGCCGAGCCTGCGCTCGCGATGCGCTGGCACCGCGATGTTGTGATCGCCCTGAGCTCGAATGAACTGGTGATTTACCACATGAACGCGCCAACAGCGTCGGGCGACATTGAGTATCGCTTAATCCGACAGGGTGGCAATACTCATGTAGAGAACACGATTTCGATAAAGGCCAAAGCGTATACTTCGGCTCAAGATGGAGGCGAGGTTGCGGCTCCTGCGTGACCTGGTAGAGTCGGAACAGCAGGGTAAACCCGCGTAACACCGAAGGCTACCCGTTCAGCGAAGACATCGCGAATGCGGGGTATCGCTCACCCGCGGCCGCGCCACGCGGTATCGTGTCCTCGATCATCTTGATTTCGGCATCGCTGAATTCAAGGTCGGCCGCGGCAAGATTCTCCTGCAAATACTTCCGCTTTTTCGTGCCCACCACGGGAACGATATCCTTCCCTCGCGACAGGACCCAGGCAATTGCGGTTTGCGGTACAGTCGCGCTCTTCGTTATCGCAATTTCGTTCAGCTTGTCCACTAATTGCAGATTTGCCGCCAGGTTGTCGCCCTGGAATCGGGGGAAGTGGGCACGGAAATCACGCGGGCTAGGCCGATTCGCAGCCGTGATCGCACCCGTCAACAGCCCTCGCGAAAGTGCGCTATACGCCAGTATGCCGACCCCCAACTCGCGCACGACCGGAAGCACATCATCCTCGATATCGCGCGACCACAGCGAGTACTCAATCTCGACCGCGCTGATCGGATGCACCGCGTGCGCCCTGCGAATCGTACCCGCGGACGCTTCGGACAACCCCGCATACAGCACCTTGCCCTCTCGTATCAGATCCGCCACTGCGCCAATCGTTTCTTCGATGGGAACAGCGGGATCCACACGTGCCGGGAAATAGAAATCCACGTAATCGGTCCGCAGCCGCTGCAGGGTATGCGCCAGAGAATGCTTCACAAAAACGGGACGCGCATCGTATCCGATGAACGTGCCTTTGTGGTCCCGCAAAGCTCCGAACTTCACCGATAACTGCACCTGCTCGCGCCGTCCCTGAATGGCCCGGCCGATGAGCATTTCGTTATGGCCCATGCCATAAAAATCGCCCGTATCGAGCAGCGTGACGCCGGAATCGATCGCCTCCCGGATGGTTTCAATCGACTCCTGTTGCGCGGCATCCGTACGGCCGTCGAAATCCGACATGCTCATGCAGCCGAGCGCGATCGCCGACGAAGCGAACCCCTGGGCCCCTAGTTTTCGTAGTTCCATCGTCAGTATTTTTTCGAATACCCGGTAGCAGGATTCGTCACTTCAAAGTGCCCGTTCGCCTGCGCGGTGAGCTTCAGATAACTCCCCTTATCCTGATCCGTCGTCATATTCGCGATCATCTTTTCCCCGGTGTTATGCTCTTTTCCCCCGACCGCGGAGAAGTGCAGTTGCCAGATATCGAGGAGTCCCGGAGACGTATGAATCGTATCCCATGCCTCTACCATTCCGCCCTTTTTCTCGCCGTTGTTCATGATCGCGACCTTCGGATGGAGCGCATGAACCAGCACAGGCGAGCCGCTGATATCCTGCCCATGGTGGCTCACGATATAGACATCGGTCTGCCCGATCTTGTTGTTCGGGCACATCAGATCGTGCTCCTTATTCCAGGTCAAATCGCCCAGATCCACGACCCGGAATTTGCCGAATCCGATCACGCTTCCCACCGACTGCGCATTTTCGGTCGGATCCGCATCCTTCGGCTTGTAAGCGTCGCAGAACATGTTCGGTTTTCCGGCCCCTGGCAATGGCTTATCGATCACCTTCCCGGCCGCCGACACGATGCTCCAATCGAGCCCCTGAATCGGCAGCTTATCCCCGGGTTTGACCACGATCTGATTGCCCTTCGCCACCTCTTTCTGGTAATCGCCGTACAGTTTTTCTCCGGCCGGCGTATGCTCGACCGTGTCGCCATGGTTGACGAAATTCCGGATCGGCAAACGCTCGGCAATCGCGGGCACGCCGCCAACATGGTCGGCGTGATAGTGGGTGACGATCAGGTAGTCGATCTGTTTGACGCCAGCGGTTTTCGCCACCGCGGCGATCCGGTCCGCGTCACGGCCGTTAAAGCCCGGGAAACCCGTGTCGATCAGAACACTTTGGCCGGCAGGGGTGATGAAAAGGGTCGATTGCCCTCCTTCCACGTCGATGAGATAAGCGGTCAGGTCGCCCGATGCGGCCGCCAGGCAGGCGAACGGAAACGTCAGGCAAAGCAACAAGGCACTTGCGGAACGTCGTGTAACAAGGGGTTTCATGGTCCGCAGCTTGGCACGTTCCGGCGGATAATGCAACAGGGTTTTCCATGAACAAATCAGGTGGCATAACGTACTCTCTAATTGAGGATGCCCTTCTGCACACAGTGCGGCCATCAGGCAAACAGCACTGACGCCTTCTGCGCTTATTGCGGAGCGCGCCAGTCGGGCGCGGCGACATCGCCGCCGGTACACCAGGATCCTCTGGCCGGCCTATCCCCCCGGACCGCAACCATCCTTTGTTATGTCCCGGCCGTCGGCTGGATTGCCGCGATTATCGTCCTCGCCGCGCGCCGTCTTAAGGACGACCGCATGATCCGGTTCCACGCCTTTCAGGGCCTGTATCTTTTCGCCGCCTGGCTGGTGGTCGATTGGGTGGTCGGCCCGATCGTACACGTAACGCCGGGACATTATTTCCCGATCGTCCTGGCGCTTCACGCCCTGATCCTTGGCGTATCCATCTTTATGATGATCAAGGCCAGCCACAATGAAGTCTACGTCCTGCCGATTATTGGCGAGCTGGCGCAAAAGTCTGCAACCGAACAATAAACAAAACACGTCAGGTAAAAAGCGATGTACCATGAAAACGTGGCTGTATGAGGCCGCTGACTGCTACCTTGCCCGCCTTTCAAAAGTTTCCGGCCGAGATTAGCTCTCTTGAAACCAACCTGCCAGAGCGGCAGTGAATAAAGGAGTACGCCTTGAAGAACATTTATGTCGGGAACATCTCGTTCCAGACGACCGAGCAGGATCTGGATGCGGCTTTTTCCGCATACGGGCAAGTGGATCGAGTACAAATTGTGAAGGATCGGGATACAGGTCAGGCTCGCGGTTTCGCGTTCGTGGAAATGCCCGTCAATGCGGATGCGGACAAGGCCATGGCGGCTCTGAACGGCGCCGAGTTGGGCGGCAGGACTTTGACGGTCAATGAAGCCCGTCCACGTGAACCCCGCGCCGGTGGATTTGGTGGCGGCGGCGGTGGCAACCGCTTCGGCGGAGGCGGCGGTCACGGCGGTGGCGGCGGACGTCCCGGCGGCGGTGGTGGTGGCGGCGGTCGCCCCCCTCGGCGCGAACCTCGCTGGTAAGACTTTCGATCGATTCCGGTGTCTACAGTAGTCGAGCGCCGAACTGTCGATTTGTCGCAATACCCAAACCTCGTGGTCATTTATCTCGGGATGCGAGTCAATCGTCTGACCGGCCTGAAGACGTTGATCGGATTCGGGCCGAAAATCTCCAATTCGGTTGCCGCCAATCCGGACGGATTGCTTCTGCACGAATCCATGTTCTATTCGCTTTTCCCCGCGCACGTCGGCATGCGGCAGTACTGGCGCGATATGGAATCGCTTCTTGCCTGGACCCGCTCGGAACCGCACAGGGAATGGTGGAAGAACTTCCTCCGGAATTCCGGAGGCACTGGCTTCTGGCATGAAACATACCTGATGCAGGGGGGAATGGAAGCTATTTACGACGATATTGCGGAGCCCATTGGATTCATGCGGTTCGCTCCGGTCAAGTCTGCGCGTGGTGCCCTGTTTGGCGCGGCGCATCGTGCGGCGAGCAAATATGACGCGGAACCGGTCGTCGGCGAGAAAGAGTTGTACGGGCCGTAGAATGTTATATTTATTCATATCGGTGAATAAATAACCAATGACGGTCTCAGTCGGGGTTGTTGGATTTACGGGTTACAGCGGTGCGGAAGCGGTCAGGATTTTGACCAGCCATCCCCACTGCGAGCCCGTCCTTCTTGAACATCGCGCGGATTCCGGCGATCACGCGAAACTGGTTCACAAGTCCACTATCCGGCGCGCTCCAGCGACTGCGGAATCTGTTGCAAATGAAGGGCTCAAGGCGGTTTTTCTCGCCACTCCTCCCGAAGTTTCGATGGACCTGGCTCCGAAGCTTCTGGAAGCCGGAGCTATCGTTATCGACCTCAGCGGAGCTTTCCGGCTGCGGACTCCCGAACGCTACAAACAGTGGTACAAGGAAGACCACACCGCACCCGAACTGCTCGCCGAAGCCGCCTACGGTCTGCCTGAATATTGCCGCGAGCGCGTGCGTAAAGCCCGGCTCATTTCGAATCCGGGGTGCTATCCGACCGCGGCCAATCTCGCGATTCGCCCGTTGATCGAAGCAGGCGTTATTGACCGCAGTTTCGGGATTGTCTGCGATGCGAAAAGCGGGGTCAGCGGAGCCGGCCGCAAGCCCTCGCTTAAGACCAGTTTCTGCGAGACGACGGAGAACTTTTCCGCTTACTCGATCCTGACGCATCGGCACGTTCCCGAAGTGCTTCTGACCAGTGGACTGGAAGATCGGGAGTTCAGTTTCACCGCGCAGCTCCTGCCGATCGACCGCGGAATTCTGGAAACGATTTACTTCCGCCTGGCCCAGCCGCTCTCGGGCGCCGACATAGTCGGTATCTACGAAAAGCGATATGGTGGTTCTGTTGATCAAACCGAACCGTTTATCCGGCTTTATGAAGCGGGTCATGTGCCCGATCTCCACGCCGTCGCGCGAACGAACTTCTGCGATATCGGCGTGATCGCGGATCCGGCGAGCGGCCGGTGCGTGGTGGTGAGCGCAATCGACAACCTGGGAAAAGGTGCGGCGGGCCAGGCGGTCCAGAATCTCAACCTCGCGATGGGATTCGAAGAGACGGCTGGTCTGCTGTGAAGGCACTCATTAAAATCGGCGGGAGTTTGCTGGACGACCTCGCATTGCGGAAGGATATTGCCGCGCAGATTGCGGCAGTCGCGGCATCGGGTGTCGCCGTCACCCTCGTACACGGCGGGGGCAAGCAGATGACCCGTTTCCTCGAAGAACGGGGCATTCGAAGCCGATTCCTGGGAGGCCTGCGGGTCACGACGGAAGAGACCGTCGATGCGGTTTTGAAAGTCCTGGCGGGGACCGTGAATACACAGCTTGTGGCCGCATTGGGCGTCGCGGGCGCGAAGGCGGTGGGGTTGACCGGGATCGATGCGGGGCTGGCAACAGCCGAGCAGCTTGATCCGGAACTCGGGTTCGTAGGGCGCGTGACGGCCTCCGATACGCACGTGTTGAATGCTCTGGCGCATGCCGGCATGATGCCCGTGGTGGCGTGCGTGGCCGGTGGACATCAGGGTGAAATCTTTAACGTGAACGGCGATTCCATGGCCGTCGCGATCGCCTCGAGTTGGGAAGCGGACCGGCTGGTGTTCCTGACTGATGTGCCCGGCGTCCTCGATAAGGACAAGAACATTCTTCCCGTGCTGACGATTGCAGAGTGCCGGGAGTTGATCGGATCCGGCGTTGCGACGGGGGGTATGCAGGCGAAGCTGAATGCCGCCATCGACGCGGTGGCAAATGGCGTGCAGGAAGTCCGTATCGTCAAGGGGTCGGATCCATTTATCGTGCAGCGTATATTTGGCGATGAAGAGGTGGGGACGCGGATTATAGCCCGGCACAGCGATCCCCTGCTCCCGATCATGACCGCGATAATGCCTTGAAGTAAGAGAAGAAGTAACACAGTAATGATCAGCGCACTCACACCCGAACTCGTCGAAAACCAGGCGGCTTCCAGCAAAGGCATTGAGGTCCGCAAGGCGGCGATGCACGACATCCCCGCCCTGCTGGAACTGATCAACGGCTACGCAGCCAAAGGGATCATGCTGCCGCGGACCGAATTCGAGATGTCCGAAAACATGCGCGACTTCATGGTTGCGTACGCAGGCAGCCAGCTGGTGGGCTGTGGAGCGCTGCATTTCTATTCGCCGACTGTAGGCGAGTTGCGGTCGCTCGCGGTTGCCGAAAGCCACAAAACGCACGGCATCGGACGCATGGTGGTGGATTCGCTGGTCTATGAGGCGAAGCTCTACGGGCTGGATGCGGTCTTCGCATTTACTTACGTACCGGGCTTTTTCGCCAAGGTCGGGTTCCAGGAAGTGGAGCGGGGCGAACTTCCGCTGAAAGCCTGGAAGGACTGCCTGCGCTGCCCGAAGTTCCATGCGTGCGACGAAATCGCCGTGGTGCGGGTGCTGCGTCCGCAGCGATGGCCGCAACGCCATCAGGAGATGCCGCCGGTTCTCGGCGTGGAAGACGGCCTGGTCGTGCTGCTGCCGACTGTCCGGAAGTAGCATAGAGACCAAATGGCGAACCTGGGAGACGCGATCCGCGCGCTGCGGTCGCGAAATTACAGGCTTTTTTTCAGCGGCCAGAATGTCTCGCTCATCGGCACGTGGATGACGCGGATTGCCACGAGCTGGCTGGTTTACCGTCTCACGGGTTCGGCGGTCCTGCTGGGCGTGGTTGGTTTCGCAAACCAGATTCCGTCTTTCCTTCTCGGGCCCATCGCCGGCGTGCTGGTGGACCGCTGGGACCGCCATCGCACGCTCATCGCCACGCAGGCGCTCTTTATGATCCAATCGTTTGCGCTGGCGGTGCTGGCGCTCACCGGGATCGTGAAGGTATGGGAGATCGTTGCGCTGGCGCTGTTTCAGGGCTTGATCCAGGCGTTCGACATGCCTGCGAGGCAATCTTTCGTCATCCAGATGGTGGATCGCCGCGAGGACCTCGGCAACGCCATCGCACTCAACGGAACGATGGTCAATTCGGCGAGCCTGGTGGGGCCGGCGATCGCGGGGGCCGTGATTGCAGCGGTCGGCGAAGGCTACTGCTTCCTGATCGACGGCATCAGTTATATCGCTGTAATCATTTCGCTGACGATGATGCGAATCACGGTGCCGCAGGCGCGCAGGCCGCCGCGCAGGATAGGGATCGAGTTGAGCGAAGGGTGGCAGTATGTGCGGGGATCGGTGCCGATTCGTTCGATCCTGATGAACCTTGGGCTGGTGAGTATGTTCGGGATGCCATACCCGGTTCTGATGCCGATTTTCGCGGTGAAGGTGCTGCATGGCGGGCCGAATACGCTGGGGTTTCTGATGTCGTCCGTGGGCGTGGGCGCGCTGGTGGGGACGGTTACGCTGACGATGCGCCGAAGCGTTCTGGGGCTGGTCCGCCGCATCGCGCTCGCTACCGCGGTGGCCGGGGTGGGGCTGATCGCGTTCGGACTGTCGCATATTCTGTGGCTCTCGATCCTGATTCTGCCGGTGGTCGGGTTCGGATTGATGCAGCAGATGGCGCCGAGTAATACGATCCTGCAGACGATTGTGGACGATGAGAAACGCGGGCGCGTCATGTCTTTTTATGCGATGGCGTTCCTGGGAATGGTGCCGTTCGGAAGTCTGCTGGCGGGAAATATGGCGGAGAGATTTGGAGCCCCGGCGGCGGTGATGTTCAACGGGGTGGTGTGCATTGCCGGAAGTTTGATATTTGCTCGCAAATTGCCTGCAATTCGTAAGGTTGTGCATCCGATTTATGTGCGGATGGGGATTGTTCCGGAGACGTGATCGAGCCATCGCGCGGTCGTGGCCGGCTTTATCGGGTCCCATTTCAGGCGCAAACGAATCAGGCGGATGAAATCCGAGATAGTGGCTTTGAAGTCAGGGCTCGCGATCGCGCGCAGACAGGTGTGGATCAATTCGTCAACAATGACGAGGAGCGGCGGTAACCGATTGCGCTTGTATTTCAGCGTGTTTTTGGCAGCCATTGTGAACCAGATTTACTTGCCGGTCTTTGTTTGCATAAGAGCACCGGCGACAAGATCGCCGGCGTTACCGAAGAACGCGACTTGAAGCCGCGTCCCCGTTGGACAGTTGCGCGCGCGAGACAAAAAAAGTTGGAGCGCTCCACCATCCGATAAACCCTCGGATCGGGGCCAGTTTGGTCTCCCGGCTGAAACCGGGGCCGCACCAATAACGGGAGCGCCTGCCGCCCATTGTTTCGACATTCACCACGCAGAGCCTCGAGGACTGTACGGTTTAGTGCCCAAATACGTCATGGGTACGATCTGGTTCTCGATTGGAAAATAACACCGGGGGCCGGGAATCAGGGACATCGAGGGGGAAAATTCCTCGCAAGTTGCAGATTAAGAACGGCAAAGATTTTTTTGCTCCCGGTGATCCACCTATTTCGAAGAAGCGCCCAGGAGTACTGGAACTAGTATTTCTTCCAGTGCTTCCGGATAGACAGTTAACGTATACTCCAGACATGAGAACATCCTCACTTCGTACGTGGGCCATCACGCTGGCAGCTCCTTGTCTACTGGGACTGGGCGCGCAGTCGGCTCATGCGGGCACAATCGAAACCACCCCATTAGCGGCGTGGGCCACGATTTTCGATGGCACCAACAGCGAGACCTACACGATCCAATCATCCTTGAACGATACCGGATATATTGCTCCAGGAGATTCGGGAGGCAATGGAATCCTCGGCGGCGCTTATGCTACGCAGGTGGGGGCCGCTGCGTTCGATGTTCAGGAGGGCCCGGGTACCCTGGGACAAGTGAGCCTGGACTTCGAGTACGCTGACACCACGCCACTCGCAGTCGGCACTGCGCAAATCGTGAACTTCAACATCTCAGGCCCGGATGACCCGGGAGGGCTCAGCGACACTCTCAGCATCTCGTTCACGGGGCATATGGACGGCAGTAATAATATGTCGATTGACCTCCATTACCTCTCCGACAACGACTTGGGTTTATATCCGCCCACACTTCCCAGTGCCATTGCGATCAACGAGACGGGGCAATACCAGGATCTGAGCGCCGCGATCCAGGGAGCCACCGGGCTCTCGGATTTCAACCTGCGATTCACATCAGCAGTCATTACCCCTGAGCCCGCCAGCTTCATCCTGCTGGGCATCGGTTTGGCCGGCTTCGCCGGGTTCCGACGACGGCAGTTAAAGGCCGCAAAGGCCGGGTCCCACACGTCGATCGGTTAAGGTTGCACTGAACTGTCCTGAGATCCGATCAAGAGGACTCCGGATAACGGCTTGCTCATTCGCTGACCAACGACTGCCGATGCGCTGAAGGCGCAATCCCCTGTAAACACACAGCCGGTAGAATCGGGCGCGTCTGAAGGGCGTGCCACGACTTCTCGACGCTGTCCCTGCCTCAGCACAGGTGTCCGCATGAGTGCGGACACGGCACGCTGAGAGCGTGCGCCACAAATGTCAAAGGCTGGCCAGGACTTTGCCCTGCCTCACCATAACCTTGACTGCATCAGATTCTCGAGGCGGTGTTCCTGGTCTTCCGCTTTGGCCTGCTGCCCGTGGGCCCGGTAGGCTTCTCTCAGCCCGCTGATTACGTAACGACTTTCCACGTAACGGGCATCGGCCTCTTCGAGCACCTGGATGGCGCTTTGCGCCTCGCCATTCTGCAAAAGGGTCGCGGCTCGTTGCACGGCCTGCTTTCGCCTGGATGCCTGAAGAAGGAGTAACTTGTCCGTGAACATTTCGGATGCAGTCAGGCGTTCCTGTCCAGGAATCAGGTT
>JBEKTF010000092.1:0-20137 GCA_049516355.1 Bryobacteraceae bacterium
CGAACCAAGAGCAGGCCGACGGGGGCGTCGGCCGCGGACCGGGGGTCCGCCCCACCTAGCCAGGTACCGAAAAAACGAGTGGCATTAGGCTTCAGCCTGTACGGTCGAGCGCAGCTCGACAGAGGATTTGAAGTGGCGGCCGGATCAGGTTTCTGGTTCAGGTTTTCGCGCGAGTTCTATCGCTTTACCCAATTCCGCGCACCGCGGCTCAAAGGCTTCTTTCTGCGAGGCGGGCATCCGCAGCAGGCGCCCCCGGATGTCATCCAGCATCCGCTCGGCCTTCTGCAGCAACTGCGACGCAAGCTGCCCATTGTCCCGACTCGATTCGTCTTGCGCCATCTCCACCAGGCTGAAGGCGACAGTAAAATCGGCGTCGATGAGTTCGCGCGGAATCCGTTCGCCGATTCCCGATGTGTCGCGTTGAGGCATGTTAATTTACCTTAGCCGCATCGCGCTTCTTCCGGCGCTCGGCCGTCGTGGAATAGCCCCGGTCGCGGTCGATGTCCAGCACGTGAGTGGTTACCGACGCGAGCAACCCAGCCAGGGCGGGCAGCTCAGACATGAATTTATCCACCTCGTCGCCGAGTACCTGCGAAGCGCGCAAACGCACCGCAGCCGTGCGTCCCGGCGTGTCGTTGCCCGCCGAAAGCGTCACATGCAGGAACCGTTTCGACGGGTCGCCAGCCACATGGGCATAATACAGAGGCACGATAGCGTGCTTGAGATTGCTCAGATTAATCATCGGAACCATCTCGGGCGCGATCGGTTTTCCCTCGGCGTCGAGCCGCGCTTCAGTCCCGGGCTTTTCCATGCGCAGCCCGGCTACCACCTGAAC
Organism: Bryobacteraceae bacterium; assembly: GCA_049516355.1. Lineage (GTDB taxonomy): Bacteria > Acidobacteriota > Terriglobia > Bryobacterales > Bryobacteraceae > BOG-234. The sequence goes on from JBEKTF010000092.1 coordinate 836, forward strand.
CAGATGATCCAGCAGCTTCTTCGCATCGAAGCCCGTCGCGAGTTTGAACTCCTCGCGTAACCACTCTTCGGCGACTTCCAGTCTCAGGTGCGGCATCAGGCCTCCCGGAACGCATATAGCTTGCGTGGATTCTCCACCAGAATCCGGTGTAACACGGCTGGATCCCTGTGTGCCACCGGCCAGATCCAGTGGTTTGCGATGTCGCCGTCGTTCGGCATCTTGTTCGGTGGTTTGCCATCACGCCCACCCCGGCCTTTGAGGATCACCGTATTCATATTCGGGCGCGGGCGGTCCGTACCACTGACAACCCGCCCCGGAAAGTGCCGGATCAGCGCATGGGCAAAGGGCAACGCCACTCCCCAATCCTCGGGCCGCGCGGATCTCGTATAACGGTCCGGCGAAGTAGCCTTCCAGTAAATGTCGTCCCGCCGGGCGCCAAGCTCCAGCAAACGCTGGAAGTAATCGTTCTTTTCCACTTCGATCGCAACATCCGGCCGTCCCATATGATCGATCAGCACCGGCGTAGGCAACTGGCGGATCAGGGGCTCCATGATCTCGAATGTCTGCGGAAGAAAATAGAGATCCGTGTGCCAGCCGAAAGGCTGGATTTTTTGCGCAATGCGCAGGATCACGTCGGCCGGCGTAGTCTCACTCGCGATGTGGGGCAGGAACGCGAACCGGACCCCGCGAACTCCGGCGGCGTGCAGTCGTTTCAACTCCTCGGTCGTAACGTCTTCGGTGACGCTGGCAACGCCGGCCGCCCGTCCTTCCATATGTTCCAGCGCGTCGACCACGATGTTGTTATCGGTGCCGTGGCACGTGGCCTGGACCACCACGAATCCCCAGAAGCCCATCTTGTCGATGAGGATCTCTTTCTGTTCCTGCCAGGTTGCCGGGAAGGGCTTGTATTGCGCGGTGGGCGCCAGAGGGAAACGGTCAAACGGGCCGATCACATGCATGTGAGCGTCAATCGCTCCGTGCGGCATCGCAAACTCAATGGGGTTAGGATTATGATCCTGCTCGACGTAGGGCTCTGTGCTCACTCCCTAACAGCATACGACTGCGCTCCACAAAAAATGACCGTATACTTGGCTTGCAAGGTGCAGGACGATGGTGCTGGACGTCGGTTGCGGTACCCGCAGGGCTGAACCGGGCGCGGTAGGTATCGACGTTTCTCCGCGATCGGGCGCCGATATTGTCTGGAATCTGGATGAGTTTCCCTGGCCCCTCGAAAGCGATGCCTTCGACCGAATCTATATGTCGCACATCATCGAGCACGTCCTGGACGTGGCGCGGACAATGGCCGAGGTCCACCGGGTCGGGCGCAACGGAGCTGATGTTTTCTTAGTGACTCCGCATTTCAGTTCTCACAACTCTTACACCGATCCCAGCCACGCGCGCCATCTGGCCGCGCGCAGCTTTCAATACTTCACCGGACAGGACTTCGCCACCTTTACCGGTTCGAATATCAGCTTCAGCATCGAGGAGCTGGAGGTGACATTCGGGAAAAACTTTGTGCTGGATGGCGCTGGCCGCTGGCTGGCTCGACACAACCTGGAGTGGTACGAGCGTCACGCTGCGTGGATTTTCCCCGGCCAGGACATTCGTTGTCATCTGAAAATCCGGAAGTAGCGCCACTCACAGTCAATCGATGTAGAAGCGACTCACCCGCGCACTGATCCCGCATAATACGTTATAAGAAATCGTTCCCGCCGTACGCGCCATCTGCTGCGCATCGAGCGAGACGTCCCCTTCCCTTCCAAGCAGCGTGACTGCGTCGCCCGGGTTCAGGTGCGGAGACTGTGTGATGTCAATGGTAGTAAGGTCCATCGACACTGTACCTACGATCGGCGCGAAACGTCCGCCCGCAATTACCTTACCTCTGTTCGAAAGACGATGCGGCACGCCATCCGCGTACCCGGCCGCGAGAACAGCCAGCCGCATCGGAGATGATGCCGTAAACGAACCGCCATAGCCGACCTTCGACCCCGCGGGTACGTCCTTTACCGCAATGATACGGGTCCGCCACGAGAGCACCGGCTTCACCGCAAGTACCGGTGGCGGGGCCGGGCCACGCGCGGGAGACACGTACCCATAGATCGCGTGACCCGGCCGCACCAGAGATAACCACGCATCGCGCCTCGGGTACGCGATCGCGTTCGTGCTCGCGAAGTGCATCAGCGCCGGACGGACGCCATGTCTTGCCAGCGAGGACCACATTTCCCCAAATACCCGGATCTGCGCTTCCGTCTGCTCCGAACTAAAATCGGCCGCGGAAGCAAAGTGCGAGAGCAGCCCTTCGACGCGCACGTTACGCAGGGACGATACGGCCTCCGCGATTTCGGGCGCGGAGGCACACGTCCCGAGCCGGTTCATCCCCGTGTCGATCTTGAGGTGGACGTCGACAGGCCTGGCAGGGAACTCCCCGGATTGCGTACCAGAACCCTGTCCCGAGGGAGCCATCGCGACGTCGAACCGCCTGAGATCGTCCAGCGAATGCGCCACGGGTGTCAGCCGGAACTCCCGTAGTGCCTCGTGCTCCCATTGCATGACCCCGGCCATCACGAGGATGCGGCAATTGATTCCCGCTTTGCGTAACGCGATGCCCTCTTCAACGGAAGTCACCGCCAGCCACTTCGCGCCTTCCGCGCATAAAATGCGCGCCACTTCCACCGCCCCGTGTCCGTACGCATTCGCCTTGACCACGCCCATGATCTGCGCGCCGGGCGCTACCGCATCCCGCACGGCGCGGTAGTTTGCGGCAATTTGAGAACGCGAAATTTCGACGTAACAGCGAACTGATTGAAGCACGATTCCGGTAGTCTGGCACTTGCAGCGCCGTACACGCCGCACGAAAGCCAGGGCGCGGGCGCCAGTCTTATTCTCGCAGGCTCTTCAGCAGTGTTTCATATTGCGTAGTCACGCTGTCCCAGTTGTAGTTCTCCCGCGCGCGCCTCGCCGCTTTTTCCCGGTAACAGACGCGCTCGGGTTCCGTCATATCGAGTGTTTGCCGGATACGCACCGCCAGTCCTGCCTCGTCGCGATAGGGAAGACCTGCGTCGCCGCAGACCTCTGTATTTTCCGGTGTATCGAGATAGAGCACCAGGTTGCCGCGTCCCATGGCTTCGATCAGCGCAGGATGCGTCCCCCCGACCTCCGTCGCATGAATGTAAGCAAAGCACCAGGATCCCAATTCCCGGTATCCCGTCCCATAGATAGCCCCCGGGATCACGACCCTGGAATCCCGCGTTTCACGGACGCGCCGAATGTACTCCTCCGCATGGGGTGCATCGCCGATGAGCGCCAGCTTCATCGTTGTCGGCACCTGCTCAAAAGCCTGCCGTACTTCCAGCGCGCGATTTTCCGGTTCCATCCGGCTCACATAAAGGAAGTATTGAAGAGGCGCCAGGCCCAGCCGCTCCAGCGCGCCCTGCGTTTCCACGCGGCCGCCGTCGGCGCCATACGGAATAAACAGAGAGTCCTTGCCATAGCGCTGCTTGTAATATTCGCGGATTGCCTGGGCGTCCGTTACGAACCTGTTGGGCAGGACCGTCGAGAGATACTCCGATCCCTGGTACCAGGCCTTCGCGAAAGCGTTCCATTTCCGCCGCTTCCGTTCGATACCGTCGACGTTTAACGCGACGGGTATCCCACACAAGCGCGGCAAAATCGTGAACACCGCATTCGCCGCATTGCAGTAGAGAGCGGCATCCGTCCTGTGCGCCAGCAAATGCAGTGTAGAGAGGAACGTATGCGCCAGCGTGTCGAAATACTTGTGATGAATAGTAGGTAACGAAATCAGCCGGACGCCGCGATATTCCGCAAAATCGTGGCGCTCCCTGCAATAGACGACGACATCGTGGCCACGGGCCGCAAGCCGGACCCCGAACTCTTCGGCGAATGTCTCAAATCCGCCGTAGTTGGCCGGGATACCACGGGTTCCCAAAATTGCGATACGCACACTAGCAGCCTGTGGCAGAAGTGGCGCAGGCCAGAAGGCCTCTTCCACAAGGCTTGTAAAGTGCTGATTTCTTATTGTGGACCAGGCGTTTTCGCCTGCGCCCCGTCTTGTGGTGGGCTTCTGCCACGGGCTCCTAGCGGCGTGCGGCTCTGGAGCGAGCCGGAGACGCTGTGAACTTCTTCGGCGCCGGCTTGCTGACCGGTTGAAACGAGAACCAACTGGCCATATACGCGTCGTCGACTCGCTGGCGAAGCATAATCTCACGACGCTTGGATTTTATACTCTTCCAGTTTCGCAACAGAAAGGGGAAAGCCTTCAGCGACGTGTGCTCGGAAATGAGACAACAACAAATAACCACGATATCGCGCGCCGTGATCGAGAAGAAATTGCGCCGGTAAAGGTCCCATTTGATGTTCTTCATGCGCAGCAGGAAGCGGTTCTTCACCGAGTGCATATTGATCTCAGGCGGAAGCGCCCTGCGGTTGCCGGGTAACGCCTTCCGGACGTGATAACCCTTGGCGTAAGGCGCATACAGGCATTTCCATCCCATCAACTGCGCGCGCCAGGCGACGTCCGCATCTTCGCGATAGACGAAAAAATCGGCGTCGAAAAATTCCCCGCAGATCGATATATCTTCGATCATTTCCCGCCGGTAAAGGGCGGCCGCCGCGGTAGCCCCGAAGACGTACTCATAATCCCGGAAGTGACCGTTGTCGACTTCGAGACTGCCGCGGTCGAGATGCCGCAGGTTCGGAGTGAAATAAATTCCCGTGGAATCGACCAGGGGCTCTTCGGGGAAATCGAACGTGGAACTCATCGTCAGCAGTTTGCCGCAGACGGTACCTACCCGCGAATCGAGATTACCCGCATTGACCAGCGCCTCAATAAAGCCCTGCAGCAACAGGACGTCCGGATTCAGCGTGAGCACCCACTCCGCGCTGGAAAGACCGATCGCCTGGTTCTGCGCCGCCGCGAAACCGATATTCTCCTCGTTATAGACGATTCTGCATCGGTCTTCAAACGATTCCAGAATGTCGATTGTCCCGTCCGAAGAGTTGTTATCGATTACGATAATCTCTTTATACGGATATTTCTGCTCGAGAACCGATTCGAGGCACCTTTTTATGAAGCGGCCACTGTTGTAAGTGACAATGGTTATCGATACGAATTCGCTGCGGGACATGTACGCGCGGGTCGGCTCCACTCTTCAGATTTCACTCTGCTTACATCAGACAACAACTTGCCCGAACGCTTCCCCTTGACCTGAAAACGCGGCCGAGGGCAAGGCCAATCACACCGCCGTAAACTGCAAAAGCTTTCAACCCCACACGCGGATACGCCGCTACCGCCCGAAAGAGCGCACTTATGACTACGGCTCCGCAAACTCCCCGAAATGCTGCAGAACGATAATGTTTCTCAGCATACTCAAGTAGACTACCATACCAATATCTCTCGCGGTTCTCCAGTGGAAGAGTGCGAATGGAATGCGATCCTGAGTGTTTTGCAATGCCTTCGGGGTCATAATAAATACGAAAATCGGCGGACTTGATGCGCGCGCAAAAGTCCACATCTTCAAACCACAACGGCCAGAACCGTTCGTCAAAGCCGCCCACCGTTTCCCAGGCGGTGCGAGAGAACATAAGAAACGCACCGGCTGGCTGGTCGACCTGTGCCGTCGTCATAGGGCTTATCGCTAAGCAACGGTAGTGCCAGTTCACAGGGTTGCGCGGCCAGAGCCTGTTTATGCCAAGGACTTCAAAAACTAAAGTTGTGGGAGTCGGCAAGTTCCGCGCCATGAAGCCGCGCTGTGGATTACCGTCCTCCCCGATCAGCATCCCACCCACGGCCCCTGTTTCGGGGGTTTCCAGACGCGCGGCGAGCGCATCGAGGCCACGCACGAGATGTGCATCCGGATTCAGCAGAAGTACCAGTGGAGCCGTTGTGGCCCGCACCCCCTGGTTCACTGCCGCCGCAAAACCGGAATTTTCCGGATTTGCAATCAGGCGGATGCCGCGTAACGCCACTTCGGAGCAGGTTGAATCGGCCGAGGCGTTGTCGACAACCAGGACTTCGACCTCTGAAAGATCCTGCAACGCGTCAAGGCAACCACCGATCTCGGACGCAGAATTATAGGCAACAATGACGATCGCGACCCGCGCCATGTGTCAATGTGCCTCAGTCGACTGAAACCGCGTCAACCGAAAGTACCACCGCCAGTAGGAACCCGTTGCTCTCCTTCGAATCTCACTCTCGGACGCTGCGAGAAACTCCCGCAGCCTGGGTGAAGGTCTGCCCTCGAGACGGAATCCGCGGAGACCATCGATCTTCCCTGCTATCCATGCAAACGCCCGCCCATGACGCAGGGCGACCAGACCCCAAAGGAGCTGGCCCGCCAGGATCGCCCAGAAGCAGGACCGGAACAAGGCGAGGTCGTAGTGGCGCGAAACCAGCATCACCTGATTGCGTGAAATGAGGCGCACTACCCGCGGATCCCAACGGCCCAGCGTGGCGCTGCCGTGGTGATAAGCGATCGCGTTTGAAACATAAACGCCCATAAAGCCCTCCCGCAAACAACGAAGGCCAAGGTCGACGTCTTCCAGATAAGAAACATATCGTTCGTCGAATCCGCCGAGCAGATCGAGAACACTCCGCCGGAAGAGGCAAGCGGTTCCCGGTGCAATTACCACCGGGAAGGAACCGCGGAGTCCTTCCACGAAGGACTCGCCATGTCCCGCGCGCCACGCGCAAGCCGCCCGGCTGACCAGATCGTAGGTGCCGTCAACGACTTCATGGTTCGCCGCGCTGACAATCGTTCCGGTTGCAAAACTTGCTTTCGCGGCGCCTGCAATTAAACGCTCGAGCCACCTGCTGTCCAACTCGATGTCGCTGTTCAGTATCGCAACCCATTCGCTCCCGGCGGCCCGCCACCCGCGGTTCACGGCACAGGCAAATCCCGCATTTTCGCCCATCTCGATCACCCGGCAGCCAGAGGCGCGCGCGATTTCCGGCGCGCCGTCGGTGGAGGCATTATCGACAACCACGATCTCATGGAATGGGACTGTCTGTTCCCGTAGTGTAGCCAGCAAGCGCTCCAGCAGATCGGCGCGATTGTGAACGGGGATGACTGCCGTGACTGACGGAAACAACACGGTAAACTGTGATTGTAATGAAATACGGTCCGGCAATGGCTTTTCTCGCGTTCACCGTGGCTCTTCCTGGGGTAGGGCTATTCGGGCAGTCCGCCCCGCGCACCGTCTATGTCCTGCCGATGGCCGGCGGGCTGGATCAATTCCTCGCCCAGTGGCTCACTCGCGGCCACGTGATGCAGGTCGTTGCCGACCCCAAAATCGCGGATGTCGTGCTGACCGACCATCTTGGGGAAACGTTCGAGCAGAAGATGGCCGAAATCCGTCCGAAAGACGATAAGAAGTCCAACTCCGCCGCCCACAACACCTTCCGGTCGAGCAGAGCGCGCGGCACGGTGTTCCTGGTGGATGCCAAATCCCGCGAGGTCCTCTGGTCCGACTATGAGAAGGTACCGGGTTCAACTTCCGATGACAGCCTGAACCGCGAAGCGGAACGAATCGCGAAGAAGCTTCAGACTTCAGCCAGGTGACTTCCTTCCCCTGACGATGGCCCCGGCGAGCGCCTCCGCGATCCCGATCGCGCCAATCCCAAGCAGCAGGTGAACCGTTTCGATGATCCAATGACTGCCGCCGGGCATCCATCTGGTCTGCGTCAGGCCCACATAGACGGTCACGGCTGCCCACACGATCGAGATGACCGCAAGCGCGATCCGTACGCTGGCAAGGAAGGCGCTTACGGCCAGAATCACAAGCCCCAGCGCGACGATTCCCCCGAGAATCATGTGGAGGTTCAATGATCCAGCCAAACGTCCACCCCAGAGCAAGAGCCCCAATATAAGAGCGGCGAGCCACGCCACGCGAATGCACCATCTGAGCAAATTGATCATCAGTAAGTATTATGTTTGAGAACGGTTCGTTTGCCCTGGATAATTTCCCGGTACTTGTCAACCAGCCGCCGCGTAATCACCGCCACATCCCAATTCTCGACTACTTCATTCCTTGCCCGCCACGCCATCCGTGAAGCCAGCTCGGAATCCTCCAGCAGCTGAATTGCCTTCCTGGAAAAGCTTTCCGCGTCATCGGCGAGCGCGCAGAATTCGCCATCTGTTCGTCCCAGTCCCTCGGCGCCCAGCGTGGTCGAAACCACTGGAATTCCGCTGGCGAAGGCTTCCAGCAGCTTAACCCGGACGCCGGACCCGCTGCGGATCGGACACACAAACAATGCGCAAGAGGAAAACAACGGCTGGACATCGTCCACGAATCCGAGCAGGTCGACTGCGTTGGCCGGATCCGCGAAGGCGTACCGCGGCGGCGGATCCGAACCCGCGACCAGCAGGCGCGCCTCAGGCAGTTGCGCGACGATCAGCGGAAGCACGAAACGAGCGAACCATTCGAGCGCGACGAGATTCGGCACGTGCCGGAAACTGCCGAGAAACAGCATCGTGTACGGCTGGCGGGCGCCGCCTGGGAATGAGTATTTACCTGTCTCTATGCCGGCTCGCATGCCCGAGTCGATCCGCGGTTTCAGCCGGGGAAGAAAACTCTCGATGTAACGTTTATTCTCTTCCGTGCAAACCTGGATGTGATCGCACTCCGGCAGCAACTTCAACTCAAAGCGAATAGCACGAAGATATTCGAAACGGGCTTTGAGTCTCTCAACCGGGCTGCGCATAAACGGCAACGACCTGCCGATCGACTGGAAGTAGACGTCGTGTTCGAACAGCGCGCACGCCAATCGATTGAAAGGCCGCGCGTATTGCCCCAGGGCGGTGTATTCCAGCTGTATGACATCGATCCGGTGCAGCAAAGTCTGGCGCTGAATCAACCATTCAACCCGGGGCTGGCGAAATTCATGGACCGCGTGCGGTGTGATCGATGCGAGGTGCGGATTGCGGTCGACGGTGCGGACGAAAAATTCGACTGTCCTGCAATACTGCCGTAACTCTTCATTCGGCTCCCGCTCCGACGCGAAGTCGAGCATGACAATGGCGTGGACCTCACACCATCGTGACAACTCCCGCAGCGTGGAATACATGAAAAGACCGCCGCCGTGTGTCGGTGGACAGATCGAGTACGGAGAGACAAAAAGGACTCGCGGCCGATCCGGGCTGGCGGGCAGCGGAGAAAAACGATCGTGAAAGTACGCTGGCTGCGCGCGGCGGAACGCCTCCGAATCATCGATTGTGGCGAGACTGCGGGCTGTCCAGCGAGATCGAATGGCGCGCGGCAGTTGTGCGAACGCCCGCAGTGTCCCGCGCGCGCTGGTCCGGCCCGGCGTATCTCCCGCCCAGGCAGTCATGACGGAGCCGGCAAAAGAAAAAAGAAAGTGCGGGGCGAGCCTTTTCCAGCCGTGGATGTTCTTCCAGCAGAAAAGGATGAAATTCTTCTGCAGAATCGACCGGATGTAATCGGGGCCGTACCGCTTTCCAATCGTGCCGCGATGTTCGTGATGCACGACGCTCGCGGGCTGATACAGCACCTTCCACCCGCGCTTCCATGCCAGAAATCCAAGGTCCGTGTCTTCCAGATAAAACGGGGCGAGCAACTCGTCGAACCCGCCCAGCTCAAAGAATTTCCGGCGGTCGAACGCGCAGGACCCCCCACCGCCATAGAAGCAGGGAAACAGACAATTGACTTCGGGGTCTTCGCGATGACCGACCCGCAGCCCGCCATCCTGCCACCAGCCTTCCGTCAGGCCGGTTTCCTCGCGGCGCTTTGTGCTGTCGCTGAGGAAAATCTGGCAGGAGACAGCGAACACCGTTTCATCCGTGAAGCCGGCGAGAAGTGGCGCGAGGAAGTCCGGCTCCACGCGCATATCGCTGTTCAGGAGTACGACCACGTCGTTCTTCGCGGCGCGGAATCCGGCATTGGAACCGCCGCCGAAGCCCAGGTTCCGCGGCAACGCGAGCAGGCGCACATCCGGGTAATTCGTCCGGATCCATTCAGCGCTGCCGTCCGTGGATCCGTTGTCGACCACAATCACTTCGCTGCCAGGATGAGCGGCGATTGCAGCTATCCACGAAGGTAGAAATCGTTCCAGGAGGTCTTTGCCATTCCAGTTGGGAATTACGAGCGATGCCGCCCGATTGTCGGGCCGGGTATTTTCGGGGTTGTGGCGCCGGCCTGCGATCAGCCATGCAAGGTCGGTGGCAGCAAGCGCAATCGCCCCGATCGCGAGGAAGAACGGCGCCAGGATGAGCAAAGGCAAAGCGCGCAGGAAGCGCGCGAGCGACGCCTTCATTCCGGCTTTCCGTCGCCGGTGACAATTGCAGGGCCCAGATGGAGCAGCCGCCCCAGGCGAACCCACTTCGAACGCCCTGCCAGCGTCAGTTTCGCATCGAGTGACTGCGCCCAACGGGTGCTTTCGGCGCTCTCCAGTTCCAGCCGCTCAATCTCATCCCGTCCCTTACGGATCTGACCCTCAAGATCGCGGACCCAGTCCAGACGCTCGGCGGCTTCCGCTTCGAGCTGTTGCACGCGCTCCCGATATCCGGCATGAGTCGCGTTGAGTTCCCTCAGCAGATCTTCGTGGCTTGCGTGAAGGGCCGCATGTTCCTCTTGTGTCTGCTTGAGCCAGGCGTTTTTTTGGGCCACTTCAGTTTCCAGCAGCGCAATGTGACGCTCGCGTTCGCGAAGGATATTTCCCGAAGTGGGCAGCCAGGCAAACGCGCGCGCTTCCGGAATCGGCGACTGGCTGCATGCGGCAAGGAAGAAATGCGCGTGTTCCGGTATGGCATCTCGCGGGGCGTCCAGGTCCCCGGCGTGGTGCTCCTGACCCTGCGAAGCGGTTGAGGGAACGAACACGATCGTTTCCGAGTGGTTCTGGCTCCACAAACTGACGTGCGGGAATACCGTCTGCAAAGCCGAGGCGAATTCGTGATACTCAAACTCGCGCACATGATATGGGTTCGGTCCGGCGGCCCCTCGCGCTTCCGCATAATAGGCTTTGTTCGGTGTGGATACGAGCAGAACGCCGGCGGGTTGCAGAACCCGTCGCGCCTCAGTCAACATCTCCTCCCAACGCTCAAGATGCTCGATGACTTCGAATGCGGCGACCAGGTCGAACGATCGATCGGCAAACGGGAGCGAGTCGCAGCTGCCCTGCAAAAAATGAACCCCCGGTCTGGAAAACTCGCGCGTCGCGTGGGCCACCGCTTCCGCCGATATATCCATGCCGACCACGCGTGAGGCTTGGGCGAATTCTTCGCTTCCGTAACCGGATCCACATCCTGCATCGAGCACTGTCGCGCCTGCCGCCAACTTCGAGCCGAATTGCGCAGCGAACCGGTATCGCGCCAGGTGCTCGTTCAACAGATCGGAATCGACCAACCCCGGGACTACCCGCTCGCCGGTGAACTCAAGCCCGCTAAAATCAGCCAACCCGGGCCTCCGGAGGCGCGTTTAATTCGACTTTGCATGGCAACTGGATATAACCGTAAACCGGCCCTTCGCCGCGGCCCATCTGCACGGTAATCGCGTTATCGATCCAGTCGCATATGGATTCGCCGTCCGAAACAGAGGGCGAGAAGGAGAACGCGCCCGGGTAAAATTCCGGAATATCGAGATGGAAATCCACCGTGCAGATCTCGCCTTTTGGCAACGGCGGCAGTTTATGGCCTTCGCGGTTCGTATCGGACTCCATAAAGTCGAGTCCCAGATGGTTGCGCAGCATGAACCCGGCCGCAGGTTTGAAAAGGTGTTCTTTCGCGCGGAGGCTGATGCGTATCACGATTCGGATATGCGGCATCATCAGGTGTACCGGCTCCCCATATTCGTTCAGGATTGCTATGCCGAGAATCTCGGCGCGTCCATCCCCATAGCGGTGATCCACGTTGGGGATGGAATAGATGGTTTCGACCGGGGCTGGCGCGTCGAAGGACTGACTCATCTGCAGTTCGGCGTGGCCTTCCTTCTCCGCCATCGCGGCAAGATATCCGGAGAGCACGGCGTCCGTATCGCCGATCGCGATGGCACGGCCGTGTTCCAGCCACAGTGCCCTGTCCCCGATCGCTTTCACATCCGCGACGGCATGCGATACGAAGACAATCGTAATTCCGCGAGCGCGCAGTTCGTGCACCTTCCGCATGCAGCGGTGGCGGAAGTAAGTATCGCCCACGGCCAGCGCTTCGTCAACGAGCAGAATCTCCGGTTCCACGTTGATGGCAATGGCGAAGGCCAGGCGCACCACCATGCCGCTCGAGTACGTTTTGACGGGCTGGCGGATGAAGTCGCCGATCTCGGCGAACTCTTCGATCGCTTTGTATCGGCGATCGATATCGCTCTTTGAAAGCCCCAGAATGGAGGCGTTCAAATAGACATTGTCGCGCCCCGTAAACTCAGGGTTAAATCCCGCGCCCAGTTCAAGCAGAGCGGACACGCGTCCACCGGCGCGCACTTCGCCGGCAGCCGGTTGCAGAATCCCGGCAATGATCTGAAGAACGGTGCTCTTGCCCGATCCATTCTCCCCGACGATACAGAAAACCTCGCCGCGCCGGATCGAGAAGCTCAGATCGCGCAGGGCCCAAAAATCGCGATGGAAAGAACGCCGGCCGAACGTAAGGAGTTCCTTGAGGCGGTCGCCGGGCGTTTCATAAATAGCGTAACTTTTCGATACGCACTCGAATTCGACGGCGTTCACGGGAAGTTTTAGTTTAGCTTCTCTGCCCTACTCGGAGCGGGCCTCCGTAGCGTCCCTGAACCTTCTCTAGACAGGGGGAGTGCCGTAAGTGTGGAAAGATTCGATGGTCTTGAGGCCCCACGCCTGCCCTTTTTTGCGCTCTTCCTCGGTCCAGCGGATCGTTTTCCAGTCGGGAGCGAGGATCAGACGCGCACCCGCATTGGCGACTTCCACCCGATTCCCGCCAGGTTCGTAAACATAGAGAAAAAATGTCTGCTGGATGGCGTGCTTGTGCGGGCCCGTCTCGATGTAAACCCCCGCCTCGAGAAAAACATCGGCGGCGCGCAGAATCTCTTCGCGGCAATCGACAGCGTAGGTCAGGTGGTGAAAACGTCCCTTTGCCCCGGTGTGATCGGCGGAATAGGCGAAATCGTAACTCTTGTTGGAGCATGCCATCCACATGGCGGCTTCGCGGCCATCGTTCATCACGATCTGCTCAGTCAGGCGGAAGCCGAGGTAGTTCTCGAAGAAAATGCGGTTGGCCTTGATGTCGTAAGCCAGCCCATTAAAGTGGTCGAGCCGTCGCACGTTGACGCCGCGACCTGGGAACTTCTGCGCCTGGTTTTTCAGTGACGGACGAAGGCCGGGCGGCGCTTGATACCACTCGGTCTCATAGTAGATCTCGACCTTATGACCGTCCGGATCCTGGCAAAGGAAAGCGGGGCCGTGTCCGAGGTCGCCTTCGGTCCAGCCTATATCGAAGCCGGAGCCTTTCAGCGCGGCAACGCGGCGCTCCAGCGCCTGCGGACTGCGGGCACGAAAGGCCATATGGCCCATTCCGGAGGTTTTTGACGCGGTCAGCTTAAGCGTATGATGCTCATAATCGTCCCAGCCTCGCAGGTAGACGGAATCGCCCTTGCGGCCGCTTTCAGTCATGCCCATTACGTCGACGAAAAAATGGAGACTCTCGTCGGGCTTGGGCGTCAAAAGTTCCAGGTGGCCAAGGTGAGCGAGATCTATTACAGGTTCGGTATGCATGGTGGGGTAACTCTTCAATTACATCTCATTTCCTGCTGACGGGCAGCGCATTCACGCTCATCCGTTCGTATTCCGCGTTGAACTCGCAGCCGAATAGCGCGATCGCGGCCAGCAGATACATCCAGATCAGCAGCGCTATGCTCGTGCCGACGCTGCCATAGAGCACATTGTAATTCGTGATGTTGCGGACATACCAGCCGAAACCCACCGTCGCAAGCAGCCAGAGGATAGTCGCCAGTATCGCGCCCGGCCACACGCCGTGCCAGCGTTGTTTTCGGTACGGTCCATAAAAATAAAGAATCGCGGTCAGGGTGGCTGTCGCGGCAAACGCTACTACGTATCGCATCACCCGCGAAAGTAGTTCCCATCCGCCGGCAAACGGGTTAAGAATCGGGTCGACCCGGATCATTTTCAAAACGGCAGCTTCGACGGTGCCGCCGAAGAGTATGAGCGACGAAGCTCCCAGCAGGGGCAGAGCCGACAATAGCGCCAGCATCATTCCAACCGCCGAGTGCGAAAGTATGGAGCGATTGCGCGGCACCCGGTACGCCGCGTTGAATCCATCGATCAGGCTCTTGATGACGCTCGATGCCGCCCAGAGCGAGAGCACCACTGCTACGACCAGAAGCGCGATCGGCCTCTGCCCGCGATACCGGAACTGTTGCAGAACAATCTCTTCGGTACCGGGTGGCAGAATCTGAGACAGGAACGAGACCACATCCCGCTGCACAAAGTCCGCGCGCACCTGCACGAATATGGTTGCGATCGTGGCCAGAATCGGGAAAAGAGATAAAAGGGCTGAATATGCCGCTCCCTTGGCGATCGTGAAGAGGCCGTCGTCAAATGACGCAAAAAGCGTACGGCGCAGCAGATATGGCAGTTGGCGCACTATTCAAAAGGTGTCACGCTCGCGCCGCGGCGGCCCTGGCTCGCCAGGCTTTGAAAATCTCGTTGAACATCGGGAGAAGAGACACAAAGATGACGCCGAGAATAGCCTTCTCGAAGTTGCGACGGACCATCGGCACCTGGCCGAGTTGATAACCCAGCGTCATCATGAAGCCGATCCAAAGCGTTCCCCCAAGCAGACTGAACAGGAGGAATCGTGGATAGGGCATTTGGGCAACACCCGAGACGAAGGGCGTGCAGGTGCGTATCACGGGAACGAATCGCGCATAAACAATCGCCCGTGCACCGTATTTTTCGTAGAAAGCCTTGGTGCGCTGCAGATGGTCGGGATGAAAAAAGCGCGACTTCGGGCGCCTGAAGATGCGTGGGCCGCTATGAAATCCGAGAAAATACCCGACATTATCCCCGATGATGGCGGCACACATGAGCATTGCGGCCAACAGGTACAGGTTCAAGCCCGCGGCGCCGCTGGCAAAACCTACCGAAAAGAGCAGCGAGTCGCCGGGGAGAAAGAATCCAACAAGCAGGCCGGTTTCGGCGAAGACAATACCAAACAGCCCCGCGAGACCAAGCGAACTCCCCAGTAAAATCCGCGCCAGTTCGAGAAGCCGCTCGGCGTTGTACAGCGACTTCAGGAAGTCCACTATGGCGGGCATCGGAGTCTGGCGGACTAGCTGCGCGTTGTGTAGTTCTGGACGAGGCGGGAGAGCACGTCCTGGTTGATTTTGAGTTTACCTTCCGCCGCCAGACGCTTCTTCAGCCCTTCCTCAAACAACGTCGACCGATCGGATGTTTTCTTTTGCTTCAATTCCGTCCGGATAGCATCGAGTTGTTTCGGCAGATCGGCCAGATTAGCGGGAGTTTTGGCCACCACTTTGGCGATAACTTGTCCACCCGGTACGGGAACCGGCCCGATTAGTGCTCCTTCGGGTTTAGTAAAGGCGTCAGGAATCGTTGAAGCGGAGCCGACGCCTTCGAATGCGCCCTGGCGATCCACATCCGGCGAAGTCTTCACCTCGACTCCCATTTCCTTACCCGCCTTCTCGAGATCTCCTCCCGCGGTTTGGGCTTTGGCCAGGAGCTCTTTGGCCTTGTCTCCAAGAATCTTCTGAAGTTTTTCCTGACTGGCCTTGTTTCGAACGTCCGTTTTCGCTTCCTCAAGCGACGCCTGGTGTGCCGGCTGGTAATCCGTAACGGAGGCGACCACAATTTTGTTACCGGGGAGCGCCACCGGTCCGGCTACTTCTCCCTTGTGAAGCGGCGTAATTGCATCGGTAAGCTCTTTAACCGTACCCACGCCGGGGATGGGATCGCCGGCCTGTATATTGTTCGCGGTAATCACCGTCGTTCCTACCGCTTCGGCGGCCTTTTCGGGATGCAGAGGATCTTTGTGCAGCTCTGCGGCGGCTTTGTCGGCCATCTTCTGCAACTGATCGGTAGACGCGCGCTGCACAAACTCCGCGGTTAATTGTCCTTTCACTTCATCGAAGGCCTGCAAATGGGCCTGCTCATGCTTCTCTACCTGAATGATGTGATAACCGTACTCGGTTTTGACCAGACCGCTGGTCTGGCCCGGCTGCAGTGAAAATGCCGACTTCTCGAACTCGGGAACAGTCTGGCCCTTTTGCAGCCACCCAAGCTCTCCACCTTTTTCCGCGGAGCCGGGGTCTTGCGAATTCTCCTTCGCCAGTTTTGCGAAATCGCCGCCTGACTGGACCAGCTTCAGGAGGCCCTCCGCCTTCGCTTTCATGACGGCGTCGGTCGAGGCATCCGATTTAATGAGGATGTGGCGCGCGTCGACGCGTTCGGGCGTGCGGAAACGGTCCAGGTTGGCGCTGTAATCTTTCTGCAACTGGGCATCCGTCGGCAGTGCCGTCTTCACGGTGGTCGGGTCGAGCAGAATAATACCGAGACTGCGCTTTTCCGTTGTCTGGAACGAGGGCTTGTGGGTGTCGTAATACGCCTTGATTTCAGCGTCTGTCGGCTCCGCGTCCGCCTGGTATTTTGCCGGCGTCAGCAGCGCGTATTGGATTCGTGTCTTATCGTTCTTCTGATGGAAATCGTTCTCGATATCGCGAGGAGAGACGACAACGCCTTCGCCCACGATCTCACGCAAGCGGCTGACCAGAAGCTGCCGCGCCGTATCGTTCTTGAGGTCGCCCATGGTCACGCCCTGCTGTTGTAGTACTGCCGCGAGGCTGGCCGCATCGACCTTGCCATTCTTGACCAACTGGGGAGGCAGGCTGTCCAGAATAGCGTTATCGGTCTCGTCTGGCGAAACGCGCATCCCGAGACGGCCGGCTTCGTAAGCCATAGCTCGCTCGGAAATCATCTGCTGCACGATTTGCGGCACGTAAATGGCGAGCAACTCGCGGGGCAACTGGCGGCTTTGAGTCATGTTCTGGACAACCTTGCTGACCTCCTGAGAAGTGAGCTGGTCCTTGCCGATTGTCGCGAGAACGGTTGAGTCGGGCGCGGCAGTCGGATCCAGGCCGGTGCCCGGAATCAGATAGGTGACCATGGACAGGCCAACCAGTACGAGAAGCGCGGTCAAGACGATGCGGACAGCCTTGTCACGGCTGCGAAATAAATCAAACATTGCTGGGGAATCTCCTGCTGAACCCGATAATTTTATTGTAGCGCGAACTCGATAAGGGTAAGCCTCTACAGATGGCATTCCGCGTGAACGGCCCGCACCGCTTTCTCCAGCCCATCCCGCCGCACGACGATCGAAATCGTCAGTTCGCTGGAGCCTTGCGCGATCGCGATGATGTTCACGTTTTCGCGCGAGATTGCCGTAAAGATGCGTCCCGCAACCCCCGAGAATCCTCTCATTCCTTCCCCGACGACCGCCAGCAGTCCGACTTCCCGATCGACGTCGATGCCACGGACGTATCCATGGGCGAGTTCCAGCGCCAGCGCTGCCTCAACGGCTTCCGTGGCGTTCTCCAACTCCTCGCCGCGGACGAGAAAACAGAAGCTTTGGCGATAGCTGGAACTGGAAAGAGCCAGTAATTCCACGTTCGCCCGGTTAAGCGCATCCAGCGACCGAGCCATGATGTGGACGCCGCCGACTCCCGAACGGGCCGGTTCGAGGGAGATCAGCGCCACGTTTGCCATGGAAGTGACGGCGCGCGCGCCCGGGTTCCCGGCTCCGAGCGTCGGCACGATTCGTGTGCCAGGTTTCCAGGGCGCGAAACTGTTCTTGCTCCAGACCGGGATCTTACGTTCTATGAGCGGCGCGAGCGTTCGCGGATGCAGAACCTTCGCGCCCGCCCAGGCGAGTTCCGCAGCCTCACTGTAAGTAATTTCCGCCAGAATTTTCGCGTCCGGTACAACGCGCGGATCGGCCGTCATGATCCCGTCGACATCGGTCCAGATCCAAAGCTCGCTTGCGCCAAGCACGGTCGCGAGAATCGAGGCCGAAAAGTCCGAGCCGCCGCGACCGAGCGTGGTGGGCCTTCCATCGGCGGTGGCGCCGTTGAATCCCGTGACGATTGGGATTTCGCCGGCCTTCAGGAGAGGAATCAGGCGTGCGTTGGCCTTCTCCTCTGTCGCGTCCATCAAGGGCGAAGCATTGTTAAATACGGCGTCGGTAACGATGATTTCGGCCGCGTTCACGGCGCTGGCCGCCACACCGCACGATTTCAAGTGTTCGCTGATCAGCAAGGCGGAAAGCCGCTCTCCCGCGGAAATTGCCTCGTCGACCGTCCGCGGGGGGCGATGGCCCAACATTTGAATTCCACTCACGATGCGCTGAAACTCGGACACAATGTCGACGATCTGCTCGCGCACGCGTGACGTCGCATGTTTCGGCGATGCCGGGATCAGAGCGTCGGCTGCCGTGAGATGTCGCTGTTCGAGCTGATGCAGGTCGTAATCGAGGCCGGCCTGATCGCCGGCTTCGGCGTGCTTTGTGGCATCGAGCAGAAGATCGGTGATCTTCGACATAGCGGAAACTACCGCCACAACGGGCCTCCGCGCCGCTTCCCCGGCGATCAGGTCGCATGCCACCTTCATCCGCTCGGCGGACCCTACGCTGGTCCCGCCGAATTTCATTACCAGAAGATTGTCCAAGTCTTATTCCTTGCCGTTGGAAATCCGGGCGCGGACCACCTTCAGAATAGCCTCCTCAACCTGTTCCGGAGTCAGGCCGGTGGAGTCGAGATATATAGCGTCGGGCGCTTGCGTGAGCGGAGACTGGGCGCGATGGCGGTCGCGCTCGTCGCGTTCGGCAATCTGTGCCGCGAGTTCCGCGGGGGGCACATGGGGCTGCTCGCCGGCGCGGCGCCGGACGCGCTCCATCGGGTCGGCATCGAGGAAAATCTTGACACGGGCGTCGGGAAAGACTACGGTTCCGATATCGCGCCCCTCCATAACGACGTTGGCGTAATCCGCCATTTGCTTCTGTTTGGCTACCAGCGCCGCGCGAACGCCGCCCACAGCGGCAACGCGGGAAGCCGCCACCGAGACTTCCGCGGCTCGAATAGCGTCGCTTACATCTTCGTTGTTGAGTAGCACGCTGCGCAGGGGAAGCAGTTCAATTTCGGCCGCGTGCGCCAGTTGTTCGAGCCGGTACGCGTCGTCTAGAGCGGTATTCTGGCGGAGCGCCCATAGAGCCACCGCGCGGTACATCGCGCCGCTATCTATAAAGGTGTAACCGAGCCTCTCGGCGAGTCTTCGCGCGATGGTGC
>JBEKTF010000093.1:0-19862 GCA_049516355.1 Bryobacteraceae bacterium
GGCCGTGCCGCTCATGACCCGCGACGCTTCCATTGGGGAAATACGCCAGATCTGGCCGTACTTTCTGCCGGACAGGAAGCATTTGGTCTACCAGTCACGCAGGTCCCAAACCGAGCGCACTGGTATATACCTGGCTACCCTTGACGGAAAAGATCGCAAGCTCCTGGTCCAACGGGACGAGCTTTCACCGCTAGACGAAATGCTGGCGTATGCGCCGCCCGCGACCGGCGGTCAATTGGGGCATCTCCTGTTCCTGCGGAACACCGCATTGCTGGCGCTCCCGCTGAATCCACGCAACTTCGAGCCCGCAGGCGAGGCCTTTCGCGTGGCGGACGATGTGGCGGCGTTTTCGGTGTCCTCGAATGGCATCCTGGCGTACCGGCAGGGTGCCACTGCCGCCACGCAGAGCTTGCGGTGGTTCGACCGCACGGGCAAGCCCCTGGGGGACCTCGGACCGCCGGCCAACCGCTACGCGGACCTTACCTTCTCGCCCGACGGCAAACGGGTAGCAGTCAGCAAGGAAGATTCCCCGAGAACGCTCGACATCTGGTTGATCGACGTGGCTCGGGGGGTGCCCACGCGACTCACGTTCGACTCCCGCGACAATCGTTTTTTCGCCTGGTCGCCGGATGGGAGCCGTCTCGCGTATGTCAGCGGTTTTGGGCGGGCGCACACCGAGATGTACGTGAAAAATACGGACGGGACCGGCAGCCCGGAACTGATTTACAAAAGCCCCAACGATCTGGGAGTGCAGTCCTGGTCCAGCGATGGCAAATTTCTACTGTTCGCGGAATTTACCGAGAAGACCGGACAAGACCTTTTCACGTTTCCCATGGACAGGAAGGCGACGGAGCGCAAGCCCATACCTACCTGCAGACCCCGTTTCGGGAGTTTACGGGGCAGTTTTCCCCAGATCCGGAGTCTCATTGGGTGTTGTATTTGTCCGATGAGTCGGGCAGGGACGAAGCCTACGTGCAGTCGTTTCCGCCGGGAGGCGGGAAATTTCAAATTTCAAATGGCGGAGCCCGGGGAGTGCGCTGGAGCCGGGACGGGAAAGAGATCTTCTACAATTCCCTGAACGGGACTTCCGTGTTTGCGGTGAAAGTGAAGACCACCCCGAAGTTTGAAGCCGACGCGCCGAAACTATTGTTCCATACCGAAGCGGGCAACAACGGCGGAACGGCTGCCAGTTTCGACGTGACTCCGGACGGCAACCGGTTCCTCGTAATCACCGTGGCGCAAGCGCCACTCGCGCCAAAAATCACAGTGGTGGTCAATTGGACCGCGGGGTTGGCGAAATAAGCTGCAAGCGTCACTCGTCGATAGCCGCCGCGAATTTTCAATTCAACAAGAGCCGCACCTGAAAGCGGCGTAGATCCCTATTAAAAAGCTCCTTTTCAAACGGTTAGCCGGATTACTCCCGAACGGTCGGCCTTCCGTCCACGATTTGGATCAAGGGGACCCCGGATGTCGCAAGTCGAGAATATCCCAATAGGGGCGGTTTTATGAAACCCGCGGAGTGATCCCAATCTCGTCATTCACGGCGGATCGAATTCGCTGCTTGCAGCCCAGATACCTCTCCGTCGTCTGGATCGAAACGTGGCCGAGCAGCAACTGGATCTGCTCCAGTTCGCCTCCGGCTGTATGACACAGCCGGGCGCATGTGCGGCGACAGTCGTGCGGCGCCAGTTTGTCGATTCCGGCTTTCGCCGCGAACTCCCGGACCACGTGCCAGACAACCTTTGAGGTCAAGCGATCACTCCATATCCGCCCGGCCTTGTTCACCCGACGGAACAGTTTGCCCGACGTGATATTTGCAGCCTGCAGCCATTCATCCAAAACTTGTTTGACCCAGTCCGGCACCGGAACGGTGCGCGTGTGACCTGCCTTTCCCCGCAGATCGACGATGGCCCAGTGCTCTTCTCGTTGCTGAAGGTGGCCAATTTCCAGTGCAACAGCCTCATGCCGTCTTAACCCACAGGCCAACAGGACGGCCAGTAGGGCGCGATCACGCTTGCCTTTCAGATGCAAGCGATCCGGAGTTTGCCAAAGTTTCACGGCCTGCTCCGGCGTAAGCCAGTTCCCGAGCCGAACCCCCAGTTTCTTGACACCCTTGACGCGCCGGATGCTGGCCGCTACTAGGTCTGGGCTGAGCAGACCGCAGTCGGCCGCTTCATATCCGAGTCGGCGCACTGCTCCCAGACGCAGGTTGATCGTGGCGGGTGCCAGTTTCCGGGACTCAAGATGGATACGGTAGCGGAGCACCACGGTCCGATTGAACGACAGCCTGGGCTCCGAACAGTACCATTCGATGAACTCCTCGATCGCGTGGCTATATCCCCGCTGAGCGTCCGGCGAACTGAGGCTGTTCAACACAGCCGACTTGCCTTGATCGAGATCCGGGAGTCGCAGGACCCGCTTCGGGACTGGCCGTTTCCTTCTTGATGAGTGTTTCTTTGCCATCGTCCACGGTCCTCCTTGACCGCAAAACGATGATGCACTGTTGGTAATCGAGGAACGGAATTCGATCGTGGACGGAATGCGCGTATTACAGGCGCTATACGTTCAGCGCGGCACCCGGCAGATCGCGCACGCCGCCAATTCAAGGGTTCCACACCACTGGCGATAGCAATTCCCGTATAGTTGATTGAAGCCCCCGGCGGCGCAGATGCAACTAAAGCCCGGCGACAAACTCGGCCCGTATAAGATCGTCTTGCCGATTGGCAACGGTGGTATGGGCGAGGTGTGGCGGGCGCACGATCCGCGGCTCAGTCGCGACGTCGCTCTAAAAATTTCCAAAGCGGAATTCACCGAGCGATTCAAACAAGAAGCGACCCTCGTCGCGCAACTGAACCATCCGAATATCTGCACGCTGTTCGATGTCGGCCCGAATTATCTTGTGATGGAACTGGTCGAGGGCGCGCCGATCAAAGGTCCGCTGCCCGTGGAGAAGGCAGTCGAATACGCCGGGCAGATCCTCGATGCCCTCGATGCCGCGCACCGCAAAAGCATAACGCATCGCGATCTGAAGCCCGCCAACATTCTGGTTACAAAACGGGGAATCAAGCTGCTTGATTTCGGTATCGCGAAGCAGGCCCCGGGCCTCGGACCCGACGACGTCACAATTCAGGCCATGACTGCCGAAGGGCAGATCTCCGGGACGCTGCAATACATGTCGCCGGAGCAGTTGCAGGCCAAGAAGGCCGACGCGCGCAGCGACATCTTCAGCTTCGGATGCGTGCTCTACGAAATACTGAGCGGCGCGCGGGCATTCGGAGGGACCAATGCAGCGAGTGTGATCGCTGCCATTATGGAGCGCGAGCCGGAGCCGCTGAAGACGACACCGCCGCTGGATCGAGTGATCCGGACTTGTCTGGCGAAGGACCCGGACGAGCGATTCCAGACCGCGCGGGATCTGAAGCGCGATCTGATGTGGGCGATGGAGACGACTGCCGTCGCCGCCCCAAACAAGGCTCCGACACCGTGGATGATCGCAGCGGCGGCTGTCGTCGCGCTAGGAGCCTCGCTCTACTTCCGCACTGCAAACACAACCGCCCCCGAAACCCGCCTGGACATCGTGACTCCGGCAACCACCGCTCCCGCTTCCTTCGCGCTGTCGCCGGACGGACGCCGAATAGCCTACGTGGCATCCGGCGAACTGTGGGTGCGCCCGCTCGATTCAACATCTGCACAAGCACTGTCAGGTACCGAAGGTGCGCTTAGCCCCTTCTGGTCGCCCGACAGCCGATCCCTCGGCTTCTTTGCGGACCAGAAATTGAAACGAATCGACCTCGGCGGTGGACAACTACAGACGCTGGCAGAAGCCCCGGGTCTTGTCGCGCAAGGCACATGGAACGCGGAGGGAATGATCCTGTTCTCGGGGGCGGGGGGCACAAGTGGCCTACTGTCCACCGTACCTGCCTCGGGCGGCCAAACGGTGCTAGCGACAAAGTTGGGCAAGGGGCAAACCAACCCCGGTGCGCCACGCTTTCTCCCCGGCGGGCGGCAGGTCGTGTTCATCAGTGCTGGTGCGGACTCTGCCATCTGGCTGGGTTCACTGGATGGCACCGAGCGCCGCCGCATCGCCGCGTTGACGCCCGGTACTGATTCGGCAGGTGAATATCTGGCGCCAGGATGGCTGGTTCGGGTGCGGCAGAATGCTCTGACGGCCCAGCGGTTCAACGCTGGCCGTGGCGAGCTCTCCGGCGACCCCACCACGCTGGCGCAGGCGGTGGGCGTCGATCCAATCACCAGGGCTGGCTCGTTCTCCGTATCCCCTTCCGGCGCGATCGCCTGGCGGTTCGGTGGGGGAGGAACCCGAAGACAACTGATCTGGTTCAGTCGCTCCGGTCAGAATGCGGGTGTGTTCGGGGCTCCGGACGACACTTTCCTGTTCGGTCCCGAACTCTCTCCAGACGGCAAACGGGCCGCAATTGAGCGTGGGCCTGCGGGTTCGCGTGACATCTGGATACAGGAGGGCACGCGCACCAGCCGGTTCACCTTTGATCCAGCTGACGACAGGTACGCGATCTGGTCACCCGACGGCGCGCGCGTGGTGTTCGCCTCCGCTCGCAAAGGAAACTACGATCTTTATCAGAAGCCAGCCAACGGTTCGGGCGTCGAAGAGATTCTGCTGCAATCGGCGGGAAGCAAAAGACCGAATTCCTGGTCGCCCGACGGGCGATTCATCCTGTACTACAGTTCGCAGAACAACGGCGATCTCATGGTGCTACCGCTGACGGGCGACCGGAGACCGTTCCCCTTTCTAAGCACGCGGTTCTACGAGGATAAGGGAGTCTTTTCACCGGATGGCAAGTGGGCGGCGTACCAATCCAACGAATCGGGCCGCAATGAGATCTACGTGCGGCCATTCCCGGGGCCGGGCGGGCAATGGCAGGTATCCACAGGAGGCGGAACTTCGCCGCGCTGGCGGGCGGATGGCAAAGAACTGTACTACGTGGCGCCCGACGCGAAGCTGATGGCCGTAGCGGTGATCGCGCAAGAAGCAACGTTCAAGCCAGGGACGCCCGAGGCTTTGTTTCAAACGCACATTGCGCCGGCGGTCAACAGGCCGCAATACGACGTCGCGCGCGATGGCCGTTTCCTGATCAACACCGACTTGCAGGACACGTCCACCGAACCCATCCACCTGCTGCTGAACTGGAAGCCGCCGGCGAAGTAGGGCCTCACGGGCCGAAAGCAAAGGAGCAGAAACTCATGAGCCGTTTCTTTAGCGTTACCGTCTTGGTTGCCCTCCTGGCAGGGGCGCCCTCCGCCGTTTCCGCGCAATGGCTGAACTATCCCACTCCCGGGATTCCGCGTTTGTCCGGCGGCAAGCCGAATCTGCGGGCGCCAGCGCCGCGGATGCCGGACGGTAAACCCGATCTCTCCGGCATCTGGGACGACGACGGCTGCCATTCCGCCGGAGTAGACTGCGGCGGGAAAAACCTCTTCTTCGATTTAGCAAGGGACCTTAAAGCGTCCGACGTCGAGATGACGCCGTGGGCGACCGGGATTCAGGCGCAGCGCGTAAGCCGGAACCACGTGGACGATCCGATTGCGGATTGTCTGCCTGCCGGTATGCCAAGAATGGCCTTCTGGAGCGCCTTTAAGATCCTTCAGACGCCCTCGGAGATGGCGTTCCTGTACGAAGGCCAAAATGGACCGCTGTTCCGCCAGATACTCACCGATGGCCGCCCGCTTCCGCCGATAGACAATCAAACCTGGATGGGCTACTCGATCGGTAGGTGGGAGGGCGATACCTTCGTAGTCGAGACTCAGGGTTTCCGGGACGGCGGATGGCTGGATACCCGGGCAGCCCACCCGAACAGTGACGCTCTTCGACTCAGCGAGCGATACCGGCGCGTCGACTTCGGCAAAATCGACTGGATCATCACCATTGACGATCCCAAGGCATACCGGAAGCCGTGGACGGTCAAAACTGCGTTGTATCTGGTGCCGGATACGGAACTGATCGAGGGCTTTTGCGCCGAAGGTGAAGCGGATACGATCAAGCACCGGCGCATCACGCCTCCGCCGCCGGAGCCGCCGAGCGTACCGGTACCTCGGTAGAGGCCGGGCAGTGCACACCCCTGCCATCTATCCGCTATTTCTGGCTATCGAATGCGCGGTCCAACGCGGATGGGAATGGATGGTCGGGCACTCGTTATTAATGTTTGCTTTATTTTTCGAGTCGAGCATTGATGTCGCTCCGGGATCATGGGTTCCCTCTGGAATCACCGATCCTCTTCAGCGGAATCATCTGAATCTCAAGTTCCCCAAACGGGGTTCGAGTCATCGATAGCGGACCCGAATCGCCAATCTCATTCAAGTCCAATCGCGCTCGCGCCCGGCTCAGCATCGACTACCAGCCCGCAGCCCTTTCCCTCTACAATTTCCCTAATGGCCCCCGACCCTACGATCACTTCGCCAGCGCCTCGCGGTTCCATCGACATGCCCGCGCTAAACGGATTCCTCAGTTCGGTCGGTTCCGCCGCCGGCCCCGACCTCATTTTCAGTCCCGGTAAAGAGCTTTACCACTATACGAGCCTGCCCGGACTGCTCGGCATTATCGAGAATGGCGATCTCTGGCTCACGCACACGCTTTACCTCAACGACGAGGAAGAAATGGCGCATGGTGACCACGTGGCCGCGGAGGCCATTGCCTCCGCGCTCGCCAATTCTGCCGCTGACGCGAAGAAGAGCGCTTATCTCGACCAGCTCGCAGCGCTACTTGGCCGGCCCTCGAACGAAGGTGTTTACATCTGCTGCTTCTGCCAGCGCGATAACCTGCTCAGCCAGTGGCGCGGCTACGGTGCCAACGGCGCGGGCGTCAGTCTCCAGTTCGACTCCGCCGGCTTCGCGCAATGGACCGGCGGGGATTGTCCCTATGGCCTCATGCGCTTCTGGAAGGTCTTCTATAAAGCCGAAACTCAGCGCCGGATCGTCGATGCCGCAATCGACTATAGCTGGAGCCCGTATCTCGACCCCTCCCTCTGCGCCCAGCGCGCCGCCGACGCGATCCAGTTCTTTATCCCGACTTTCAAGAACCCTGACTTCGAGGAAGAAGCCGAATGGCGTCTCATCTTCACTCCCAATCCGCTATGCCTGATTCATCCACGCTTCCGCGTGCGCGACACTATGCTCGTTCCTTACTACCGTCTGCGTGACCTTGCCCAGACGGCGTTGCCCGCGCCCGCCTCCGCTGCGCCTCAACTGCCCATCGGCCACGTCACGGTAGGGCCCGGGGCGGCCAAGGTGCTGAACGTCGAAAGCGTCCGAATGCTGTTGAATGGCTACGGATATCCCGGCATTCCGATCGAAGCTTCTAATACGCCGTTTAGAGGGTGAGGGATCTCAGCCGGTGTGCTTGGATTTTGGCAGTTTGAAACGCACTCAGAGCGATTGGTTTAACGGTCCCCAAACGGCGTTATAGGAGATCGGGCTACCAGATAGTTTGAACCATCGAAGCCTGGATTTTCCCGTCTTGAGTGACCAGCGGCACCCGGAGCGCAATTGCCGTCGCGGTCACAACACGATCAGGCAAATCCGGAACCTCGGCGCGGTCGATAAACTCAAGCGCGTCGGCGACCGGACGGTCGAGAGGCGCCAAGCGGCAGGCAGCGTCTGGATCGTCCAGCGCCCGGATCAGTCGTTCACGAGCAACAGACGGCAGTCTTCCTTTCTCAACAAGATACGTTAATTCGACAAGGCAAATCGAAGGAACGTGAATCGGGTGACCGGCTGCAGTAGCCAAATCCATGGCTTCTGCCGCCTTTGGCGACAAGCGCGTATCGTTGGCAAGGTACCAGACTATCGCGTGGGTATCCACGGCGACAGCGGACATCAGATATCTTCCCGGGGGAAGTTTTTCCACATTTCGCGCTGATTTTCTTTGAGTTCCTCAGCCGAAAGTGAAACCCCGAGGTCGGCCCAAAGTCCCTTCACGCTGCGAAGCTGCCGCTTGTCAGTGGTTTGCTGGCGCAGGCGAGTTGCATGGTCCAGGATCTCCTCTTGTTTCTCAGCGGGCAGTCCCCGAACTGCTTCCAGGATCGCTTGCTCAAGAGACATCGTGAACTCCTCACCTTATTATCACTGATGGCCGCCTGCACAAGAATCGACGACGTTCCCCAAACGGCGTTCCGGGAGATTGCCCCGGAGATCCGAATGTCACCCCTCAGAGAATGGAAGAACCCGTAGCGCTTTTGAAATCCACGTCTGGCCGGAAACTGGTTGTCAGACCACGACGCGGAGGCCGAGGTGTGTGGCAAACGGCTCGAAATCCTTGTCGTTATGCAGCAAGTCATACCCGCTCTCGATACAACGGGTAGCGATGATCGTGTTAATCGCCTTAATGGTTTTGCGAGGGGTCAAGCCGAGCCTGCGAAGTGTCCGGAAGTTCTTTGCCGCCTGAATTGCGATTTCCCTTCCGCCCAACTCGACGATTATCAAACAGGTCAGCATTTTCCGTGCTTCGTTGAAGTCTCGTTCGCCGGCGAAACCCTGCAGAACTTCCGTGAGGTTCAGATCGCCTATGCAGAGTAGTTCACGGTCCAGCAGTCTGTCCAGCATTGCGGTCTGAGGGTTGGCCGCTCCCCTGAAGTATTCGATCCAGACGCTGGAATCGACCAGAATCAACGATCGGTCCTCATCGCGTCGAGGTCGCCCTGCCAGTCGAGCTTGCCGCGAAGACGGCGGATCTCCGCCTGCCGGTTCAGGCGCACCAGAGTCCGCAGCGCATGCTCAACGGCCTCGCGTTTGGTCTTTAAACCGGTTGCGCGAAGCGCGTCGCGCATCAGCTTATCGTCAATTACGATATTCGTTCGCATCGATGTGTATCCGGGAACTCTATTGTACACATTACGGCAACGAATCGCACGCCTCAAACCTTCGATGTGCCGCGTTTGCTTTTGGCCTCCGCCAAGAGGACAATCCGGCCTTCTTTATGGTGGCAATAAAATCAATACCGCTATAGTGTGAAGGCATGTGTTGACACTCGAACCGCTTCTATTTATGCCGTTATTTATGCCTTGGCGCGCGCTGGATCGGGAGTATACTTGATTGCCGACCGGGAAGGCAGTCTGAAACTTCTGGTCCCTGACGGAGCTCCCATATGAACAGACAACCCTCGGTTGTCGCCGTGATCGCATCGTTTTTATGGATCGCCGGGACCGTTCCGGCGCAATGGCTGAACTATCCCACGCCCGGGATCCCGCGTTTGCCCGATGGCAAGCCGAATCTACGCGCGCCAGCGCCGCGAATGCCGGGCGGTAAACCGGATCTCTCCGGCATCTGGGGCAGCGACTGCGTCTACGCCACCGGATGCCCCACCAGCCTCTTCTTCGATTTAGCGAGGGACCTTAAAGCGTCCGACGTCGAGATGACTCCGTGGGCGGCCGGGATTCAGGCGCAGCGTGTGAGCCGGGAACACGTGGACGATCCGCTTGCCGATTGTCCGCCTGCCGGTGTACCGAGAATGGCGTTCCAGGGCGCCTTCAAGATCCTTCAGACGCCCCCGGCAACGGCGTTCCTGTACGAAGGCTATCCTGGACCGCTGTTCCGCCAGGTACTTACCGACGGACGGCCGCTCCCCCCGGTGAACGATCACACCTGGATGGGTCATTCGATCGGCAGGTGGGAGGGCGATACCTTCGTAGTCGAGACCGAAGGCTTCCGGGACGGCGGATGGCTGGATACCCTGAAAGCCCACCCGCACAGCGACGCTCTGCGACTCACCGAGCGATACCGGCGCGTCGACTTTGGCCGCATCGACTGGAGCATCACCATCGACGATCCCAAGGCGTACCGGAAGCCGTGGACGGTCAAGACTGCGTTCCATCTGTTGCCGGACACGGAACTGCTCGAAGGCTTTTGCGCCGAGGGTGAAGCGGAGACGATCAAGCACCGGCGCATCACACCTGCGCCGCCGGAGCCGCCGAGCGTAGCTGTGCCCCGGTAGAGTCCGGGCAGTGTGCACTCCCTGCCCGTTATCCGCTATTGCGTTTGTCATGGCAGCATCCCGAGAGGGCGGATACTTTCTCACCGCCAGTCCGCGTTTTCCTCACACATACTGGTAATCGCACGACTCTTTTTCCCTGTCGGACCCACATACCAGCAGGCTGCTGAAAAAGGCTCTGATGACTGAAAACGGCAGGCGAAACCGCCTGCCCCACCACGGACAATCAATGGTTTGCAGGCCTTGGTGGGGCAGGCATTCAGCCTGCCGGGGCCTTTTTCAGCGACATACTGGACCCCGGTGACGGCGGCTGTTATTATGTGTCGGCATGTAAGCATTCCGTAAGGCGCCGGCCGAATTTGACAGCCGGGACGCGAAGGAGGGCAGATGCGCAAGCTGGCGATGATCCTGTGCGTGATGAGCGGTTCTCTCACAGCGCAATGGCCGAATCACCCAACCCCGGGAATGGCCCGAACATCGGACGGTAAGCCCGACCTCTCGGCCCCTGCCCCGCGATCCGCGGATGGCAAGCCGGACCTCTCCGGAGTCTGGCTGGTCAAAAATGGAAGTTTCTATCTCACGTCGGACCTCAAGCCGGAGGAGATACGACCGTGGGCCGCAGCCCTGTACAAACAGCGCGAGGACGATTACCGCAGGGACACCGACGGAATCCGTTGCCTCCCGCCGGGTCCGAAAGCCGGCATCGGCGTGGGCAACTTGCCGATGAAAATCGTTCAAACGGCGAACCTCGTCGTGGTGCTTTACGAATATCAGACCCTTTTCCGCCAGATTTTTACCGACGGCCGTGCGCTGCCGGAAGATCCCAACCCGACCTGGATGGGCTACTCGGTTGGACGCTGGGACGGAGACACCCTGGTAGTCACCACCGCGGGTTACAACGACCGGACCTCGCTCGATCTGGCAGGGCATCCCCACACGGAAGCATTGCGCGTGACGGAACGCTACCACCGCCGCGATATCGGCCATCTCGAAGTTCAGGTGACACTCGACGACCCCAAGGCGTACACCAGGCCGTGGACGCTTCCCATGGAGTTCGATCTGATTCCGGACGAGGAACTGATCGAGTATGTTTGCGAAAACGAGCGTGACGCACCGCACCTGGTCGGCAAAAGCGGGGAGGAGGCTCATGTTCCGGCCGAGGTCCTGGCTCAATACGCCGGTACTTATGGAGGACCGGCATTCCCCGTAGTGGTCTCCCTCGAAGGGAGCCGCCTGATGATCACCAGGGGTGGGGCGGGAAAGATCCCGCTCGTCGCGCACTCAGAAAGCAGCTTCACCATGGAAGGAACCGGCGTGGACTTCGTTAAGGATGCCAAAGGCGCAGTCACCGGCTTGATCGAGCACTGGACGGAGGGTGATTCGAACCGCGCCCGCAGGAAGTAATCTTCGGCAACAATTGGGATCTCACCGCTTAGCTTTCAGCGGGTTTCGCCGGAGTCTCGGTCTGCCATCCCCACGCTTATGCGGGAACCTGTGGACGGGCGAAGCAAGTGTCCCGATGAGTCGGGACACGGCACGCAAGAGTGCGCGCGCCACGGTCTTCAGGCGACTTTTAGTCGCAACTGATATGATCGGCTACTCTTCCGCTATGCGTTCAGCCCGGCGATAAAATCGGACCCTACGAATGGCCGGCCGTGGGCGCAAGGATCCATATTGGAAGTTGATCCATCAATGGAGGCACTGAGGATGAAAACGGAATATCGCCGTACCGCCTGGTCAGTGTTCGGAGCCGCGGTGCTTGGTGTCCTGCTGACCTGGCGGCCCGCAGTGAGTGCGCCGGCTGAGGCCACGACGCCTGCCAAAGCCGATTCCTCCGGACAAACGGGTGTGCGCAGGATTCCCGCCTTTCAGGTTGACCCTTATTGGCCAAAGCTCCCCGAGGGCTGGCTCCTGGGCGGCGGCGCGGGCGTGGCGACCGATCAGCACGACAACGTCTGGGTGATTCACCGGCCGGCTACGGTGACTGAGCAGTTTCCGTGTTGCAAGCCGGCACCGCCGGTGATGGAGTTCGACGCCTCCGGGAAACTTCTGCAAAGCTGGGGCGGGCCGGGACCAGGTTACGAATGGCCGCTGGAGAAAGACGAGCACGGAATCTTTGTGGATTACAAAGATAATGTGTGGATCGGCGCCCGCGGCGGTGCCGGGGATACCGCGGAAAGCCAGATCCTGAAGTTCGACAACAAAGGCAAGTTCCTCCTGCAGATCGGGCATCGGGGCAAGGGGAAGGGCAGCAACGATACGGAGAATCTGGGTCAGGCCGCGGATTTTTTCGTCTATCCGAAGACGAACGAGGTATTTGTTGCCGATGGGTATGGAAATCGCCGCGTCATCGTGTTCGATGCGGATACGGGAGCGTACAAGCGCCATTGGGGTGCTTACGGGAATCGGCCGGATGATGGCGCGTCGAAGGAACCGGTTAATGAAGGGCCGGGAAGTCCGCAGTTCACGGTGGTCCACAAAGTGGTGATTTCCCGCGACGGCTTGCTCTATGTAGCCGACCGAACCAACCGTCGGATACAAGTGTTTACGGTGGACGGAAAATTTGTCCGGGAGCAGTTTATCGCCCGCGATTCCAAGGCCAGGAGCGGGACGGTAAGCTCACTGGCCTTCTCGGCGGACCCGCAAGAGCAGTTCCTCTACGTGGCGGATCAGGGAAACAATCTTGTGTGGATTCTGGAGCGCCAAACCATGAGAGTGCTCGGATCTTTTGGGCAACTTGGCCGCTATGCCGGCCAGTTCAATTCGCCGCACGGTATCGCGACGGATTCCAGGGGGAATCTCTATTTGGCCGAAGACCTCGGCGGACAGCGCGTACAGAAATTCCTGTTCAAGGGGCTACGCCCCTCTCCTAAACCTTGACGGGGACTTATCGGGAGTCCCGGCCTGCGCCGCGGAAGCTTGCTTAAAACATCCTCCCGGTCGGCTGCTCGTCCGCAATAAATCCTGGACGGAATGCGCGTCACTCAGGCGCGCTATCCGCTTCTCGTTCGGGTAAACTGAGTTGAGTTATTTCGAGGAGTAGGCAAATATGGACAATCCGACAAGACGCGACATACTAGCCGCGGGTGCCGCGGCAACGGCGTTGGCCACAACACCGGCCCTGTTTGCTCAGCAGACCGGGCAAGGAGGAACCGGCGCGCGCTTCTACGAAAAGGGCTCCGTGCGCATCGCCTATCAGGAGGCCGGTTCCGGCTTTCCGTTGTTGTTCATCGCCGGCGGAGGATTGAACTCGAGGATGGCCGGCCTGGTCACCAGCCCCTTCAACCCGATCGAGGAGTTCAAGGGAGAGTACCGATGCATCTTCGCGGACCTGCGCAACGCCATTGGCGGCGAGTCCTCCGGCCCGCTCGAGATCGACCGGCCGTGGGATTCCTATGCCGATGACCATCTCGGCCTGATGGATCACCTGGGCATCGAGAAGTTCATGGTGCTGGGCTTCTGCATTGGCGGCCCCTTCATCTGGAACCTCTTGAAGCGCGCGCCCGATCGTGTTGTCGCAGCCGTACCGGCGCAGCCCGTTGGGTACCGGCCGGAGATGCCCATCCTCATGTACGACGGCGGTATGAACGGCTGGGGTCCGGACCTGGTCAAGCGCCGGCCCGACGTCACAATGGAGACGGTCGAAAAATTCCTGACCAGGATGTTCCGCACCAACCCCGACTTCGTCTTCACCGTGACGCGTGATTTCGTGCGCAATTGCCAGACGCCTGTACTGGTGATGCCGGACGATGTCCCGCCTCATCCGTACGTCGTCGCGATGGAGTGCGCGATGCTCGCGCCGAAGGCCGAAGTGAGCATTTACCCGTGGAAGGAGCCCAAGGAGCGGATTCCCCTGGCAGTGCGCCAGGTACATTCCTTCCTGAAGGCGCATCGGCCTGCTTAACGGGATGGTCGACAACGACCGCACCAACCGGGCTCTTGTCTGCCATCGGTGTGATCTCTCCAGAGCCCAAACCTGACCGGTATCGATCCCTCGACCGGCGAGATCGTCGCGCTCTTCGATCCGCAGCGCGACAAATGGACCGATCACTTTCGCACCCAGGAGCCGATCATCAAGGGGTCACCGCAATCGGGCGCACGACAGTCCATTGCCTGAAAACAGGCTATGAAACCGGTCTGCTTCTCACAGCAGTTTCTTCCGGACCACCCATGTGGTCATCGAGCGTTGATTCTGGACAACCGTGGTCTTCAACGGCTCGGCCAGTTCGCCGCCTAACCGTTCGGTCAGCGAGCCGAGCAGCGCTTCGTCCACCAGATACCGCTCCGCACCATCCGGCGACCTGTAGCGGCGTCCCTCGATACGTTCGAACCGGCTCTCCATGCCGATCAGGGATGCGACGCGGCAGAAGAAGAGCCCGCCGGGCTTAAGCACGCGCCAGGATCCCAGCAGCATGGACTCGAATTGCGCGTCGCCGCCGGCGAGATGGAGGACGGTGTTGCTGACGACCACATCCGCGCAGGCATCGTCGAAAGACATATGTTCGACGGCTTCGACTCGAAAATTCGACGCCGGAAGCGCGGGCGCGAGGGTCCGGGCGAGGGAGCGGACGCTATCCACGGCCTGCGCGTCCGCGTCCGCGCCGTAAACGTCGTACCCTTCCCGCAGCAGGTAGACGAGGTTTCGACCGGAACCGCATCCGGCATCCAGTATTCGCATTCCGGGTGAGATGCGGCCTTTCAGAAGCTGGTCGAAAAGGTAGATGTCGATCTGGCCGAATTGCTCCTGGAGCGTGGGCATGAATATCCTTGCGAAGGTAGCCTGCCGGCCTGGTTGTGTCAAGTGTTTTGTGCAAACTTTGCTCTCAAAATCTCTATCCCGTACTATCCAAGACCGCATCTGCATGAGGCCAAGCTCGAAACTACGGTATGACGGTTAGCCAAAGGCCGGACGCCTGGCTCTGGGGCGGAAAACCGGATAACGCATTATAAGAGGGCGCCTCTTTTCAGAGGGCATTCCGGGGATGCAGTGCGTGAAGCAACAGTGAACTCGAAGTCGCCAGTGCGGTCAAGGCCGTGCGAAGCGCGCCTGGAGGGCTTAGTGCGAGCTGTAAGTTCAGCCTTTTGGGAGGGGGTTCCCCCTCCCAAACCCTTCTCCCGCTCGCCGCGTGGCAGGGGAGCATGGCCTTGACAGTCCATGCTCCCGGCCATTTCCAGCGTATGGCTGATGCTCGTCCGTCAAGGCCAATCCCTGCATATGCAGCCCTCCGCCGGGCAGTTCCGTTCCACCACGGTGCAGGCGCCGGCTACGATCCGGGCGCAGGGGCCGGCGGGGCAGGCAGCGGAGCCGCGAGCCAGCTGTTGATGTTGTAGATCGGGGAACCCTGGACGGTGGAGCATCCGACACCCCCCGGACCATCCGGACACCCCCACCAGTTCTGGGACGCGTCAATCCCGCCGGTGCTTTCGGCCGCCACGCCGATCTCAATGCCGCTGAAGGTGTTCAGATGCACCTCGATCATGCCCGCGGGGGCATTGAATGTGACGTCGGCGATCTCTGAACTGAAGGTGTTCTGTGCAATAACAGTGCCCGTTACCGGCGCGAAACTCACGATTGAAATACCGGTTGAGCCGGGCGATGCGGGGTCGTCGACATCGGCTGCATTGCCCGAAATCTGATTGCCGGTTATCTGATTGTCGGAGAGACTTACCCCTGGAGCCTGGGCGGGTACCCCGTTCACGCCGGGCGCTGCGTGATTATGCATGGCCACGCCCCCGATTCCGTTGTCCGTGAGAGTGTTGTCCGAGACCACGTTAAAGGAAGCGGTTGCACCCGGCCCCGGCGCGAAAATGCCGACTCCCGCACCCTGCCCGATATACCCGTTATGCGAAACCACGTTGTGCGAAACCGTATTCCGAAAGACTCCATAGCTGAATCCCTGCGGCAGATTCGGCGCCGGTGTATGCGACGCGAGTGTGATGCCGCAATCGAGGGCGTTATTCGTCACCGTATTGCCTGTTATCAGATTCTGGTACGTCCAGCCGGTTTCGTCGGAAAGCAGAATTCCTCCGGCATTGTTGGTGACGATGTTGCCGGCGACAATCGAGTGATCCACACCCATTAAATGGATCGCTTCGCCACAATCGTCGCCCTCGTTGGTCTCGTAGGCCGGTTGTCCGGGGCATGACTCGGAGGTCGCGGTGATCACCAGGCCCCGGTTATTTCCGTCCAGCGTATTGCCGGAGATAGTGACATCAACCGCATTGGCTACCAGGATGCCTTCGTAATTCGCGTTCTTGATCGTGAATCCCGATATCGCCACGCCGGCCACTCCGTTACCTGGCTCGACAGACATACCGTTGACGAAAATCCCATTGCTCAGCCCCGTCGCATCGATGATCGAGTAGCCGTTACTGCCAGTTAACGAGAGGGATTTGGTAATTACGACGCTCTCCTTGTAAATGCCTTTTGCCACCTGGATGGTGCTGCCAGGCGCGGCCGCGGCTACCGCCGCCGATATCGTGGATGAACATCCTGACGTGCCCCCGGGATTCACGCACAGCGTGGCCCCGCTCGCGGTCACCGACGTCATCAGGATAACGCTCAAGCCTGCCATCGCCAGCGCGGACCTGTGTTCAGATGTCTTTTTCATTCGTAGTCCTTTCAATTTTCAATTAGTGGAAATCTTTCCGGCCGAGTTATAGTAACAGGATTCAGGCACGGCCGGGGGCTGCGCTGCGGCAGAACCACGATCGTTTTATCGAAACGATATCCTTCCGGCTGCACTTCGGCCCGCACCTGATCGACCGTCATCTTAATGCTCGGGCCGGATGGGGACATTTGGATCTTCCGCGCGATACTCCAGAGACACAATCCGGCCTGCGGGCTTCAATGATTCCCGGATGAGGTCCAGCATTTTCCCCGGCTCCGGGAATTCGTGATAAACATCCACCAGCAGCGCGAGATCGATGGCATTTTTTGGCAGCTTCAGATCTTCGGAAGTCCCCAACACCGCGCGCACGTTCGTCAGATGACGCGCGCTGGTGTTTTTCTCAGGTTGATCGACCATGCGCTGCTGGATGTCTTCGCTATAAAAAGTGCCGTTACTGCCAACCCGCTCGGCCAGACGCCAGGTGAAGTACCCGACCCCCGCACCAATATCGGCAACAGTCGAATCGCGCCGAATACCGATCGCATCCAGCGCCTGGTCCGGGCCTTCTTCGCTCTCCCGCTCCGGCCCGGACGAGCCAGTCCGCGCCGCCCGTGCCCATTACCTGGGCGATGCGCCGATGCATTATCGGACGGACATCCTCGGCGCTGCCGACAAGGCGACGACCAGCCGATGGTTTCCCATGGCGCCTCTGCCTGTCTTATTTCACTCCTGCTCGATGGAAATCTCGCTCACGACAATTCCCAACTCGCGTAGATCGGACCCCTGTCCGCGGAGCGCTTTATCCAGCGAGAAATCAACCCGGACCGCATCCCGCGCCAGCCAGGAATCATCCAGGGGCCTGCGGAAAACATGTTTGCCGGCGCTGGACCATGTCTCTGGCGCCAGCGATTGGGCGCCCCATCGCGCTCTCAGTGTCACCGGGCCAAGCTGTCGGATGGTGCCGTCCGGAATATAGAGACGCACGAGCAACTCAGGATCGCCGGCATCGTTCGCGTGCGAAAAGTGCGAAAGGTCGAGCGTCGTAGAAAACTCGCGCTTCGTCCAGCGGAATCCACCCGGTTCCGGCGGGTAGAAGCCTGTCAATTGGGAATCGAACCGCGAATTATCCATTGGGATACGGATCTCCGGAGAATCGCCAGGTCCAGGCGCTCCACGGATGCTGTTCGGGGCGATGTCGATAACCCGGGCGTACGTTAAGCCATCGTGCTGCTTTATGCGTTGCGAGTGGAGAATAAGGGGGCGCGCCGCGGCGAGAGCCCGGAGAAATCCGATTGAAGGCTTCGGAAATTGGCGGTCTTCCGGTCCGTGCAACAGAAACACTCCACCTTCGCGGATTTCGTCGATCCACGGACGGCCTGATGCGCTCAAATCTTCGGATGACGGAGAATAGATCTCCTTCGGTTTTAACCTGCCGTCCGTCAAAATATACAGGTTGTACTGGAGACCCCAATCGAGCATTTTGATTTGTCGGTCGCGGAAGTCCCGGTCGAGATAACGCGCCAGGTCGATTCCGGCGTTCGACCAGACGCCGAGCCCGCCCGAGTTCTTCAATCCGCGGATCGACTGAATCTGCCAATAAACCGCCGAAGCTCCGTACATGGACAGAAAAACGGCCGATATCAACCATGCGTGTCGGAACCGTGTCTGAAGTATCGAGCACGCGAGAACCACGATTGCGGCCGCCAATGGCACCACGAAGATGAGGTGATGCTCGGCGACAGGAAGCCGGGAGAATAACAGAATTCCAAGGGTGAAAACGAAGGTGAGTGTCAGAAATCGAGCGAATGAGCGGCGACCGGTCTCTTCGCGACCGCTCCAGAGCAGACAGACAAGACACGCCAGTAAGACGACGCTCGGGAAAAACCATAATTGCCAGTCCGGTAACGGGGGGCCGTCCCACATTCTCCGGTGTTCGCCGCCGCACAAAAGAGTGTCTGCAAGAAGGATGATTCTTTGGCGAGCCAATGAGGCCATCGGCTCAGAGACCGCGAATTGCCCTTGCGCCTCCCACGTGGCCCCGTGGGACACAATCTGATAAAGGAGAAACGGAAAGCCCCCCACGATACCGCCAGCCATGATCGCGGCGCCGTGCGACATGGGAATCAGGATGCGGCGCCGGAAAACAATCAGAGCCGCAACCCCGCCCGCGAGCAGAAGCCAGATAAAATTCGCCCGGGTCCAGATTCCCAGGCCCATCGCCAGTCCCAGACCGAACGCAGCCACCGTGGATTTCCGCATTGCGTAGATCGAAATCGAGACGCACGTCAATCCAAGAACTCCCATGAGCGCCGAGGTGGCGCCATTATCGAAAACCACCATATTCAGAAATGCGGGGCTGACTGCGAGCGCGGACGCGGCAAGCGCGGCCGCCCTTCGCCCAAACCAGGGATCGATGAATTTGTAGATGCCCCATATCCCCAAGGCGCCGAACAGCAGCGAAACGAGCCTGATCACCCAAGTGCGGGGTCCAAAGATCGCAAAGAACGGGAGGCTTGCATACTCCTTCAGCGCGCCAACATAAGCAAAGGCCATGACCGGCAGACAACGATCAAACGGGCACACCCATGCATGCGGCGTATTCTCCAGTTCAAAGGGTGTCGCGGAATGCTGCACATGCACGGCGCCCGCCACCAGCATCGCTTCATCGTATTGAAGGCCTGGCTTTTGCGCGATCAGGAGAAAGCCCAGAAGGAAGTAGAGAGCGATGGCCGCCCAAATCAACCAGTGCCCGCGCACGTTCCGGAATCCCAACGCGCCGGTGCTTCCGTGTTGCAGGTTGTTCTCACCGCGGGAGACTTCCATCTATCTAAGGCTACGAAAGAGTCTACACCGGAGGCTTTCCGTTCGACGTCGTAACTCCCGGATCGCCGGTGGCGGCCGGAAATCTCAGATAACAGTTTCATTGGAAACGTGTTGGCCGGATAGGGAATGTATGGCTGCTCGTCAATTATTGATATTTCCCTGAGGATTCCGCCCGAGAGCACGGATAGTGGACGAACAGCGCGTCTTGTGCGCTGAGCAGCGCGTTGCTCAGGAGGGTTGAAGTCCCTCTGGCGCTCGAATGAGGAGCGCTATATCCAAACGCGGGGGTAACGCCTCGCGGGCCGGAGAAGGTGGAAGGTATGGAGAAGCCTAAACGGGCACGCAGGGTCGAAAGCCTCCTCTTCGTGCTACGCGGCAACCTCGGATGTGACCGCTATAATCTGAACCCTGTAGCCCATGCGCCTGAGCTGGCTGATGAGGCGGGATGCTCGTTTCCGGGCGGCAGCGGGGTT
>JBEKTF010000094.1:0-19814 GCA_049516355.1 Bryobacteraceae bacterium
AGAAAGCGCGTGCCGCTGCCTTTGACCTTGTCCTGAAGTACCAAAGCGCCAGTATTCCAGCTTTGCGCATTCTGGCCCCTTCCGTCGTAACAAACCGTCAGCGTGTTTCCACTGGCCGAGCAGATCCGGATTTCCTCGACGTTCGAAAAGCTGGTGAGCAAGAGGACGCGCGTCGGCAATTCGCTCAGATCGAGCTGGGACGCATCCTTCACGGTCAGAGCCCTGGCGGTTTGGCTGATGCCGCTCGAAAGGGCGGTGCCGGGAGGTGCAGTTGCATTAGGCCCGCGGGGCCCTCCGATGCCGTTCCAGTAGTAAGTCACGGTCCCGGAACCCACGTTTTCCCACTGAGGCGAGGTATTCAGCCCCCAACCCGGGTAAGCATTTTGCACCCGCAAATTCATCGCGTGGAGCGTCCAGTAGTCGGCGAATCCCCACGGATTCTTCCCGTATGCGATCATCGGGCCGAATATTGCATCGACATTGGGGTCCGCATTGACAACGACGCCATTGTCGTCCATGGCAACGGCCCCGAATTCGGTTGAAACCGTTGCCGTGGTCCCGTTCGCTGCGGAGGTAACCGTTAAAGCTACTGTATAGTCTCCGAAGATCAGCCCCTGAATTACAGGGGTGCACGATTTTGTGTTGTCCCAGATCGGGGTACTCGGACCGCTGGTGGCTGCCCAGCTGCAAGTTATTGCAGACGATCCGTCGGCCTGTGAGTAACTCGCGGTTCCGTCCATCATTGCCGGGTAGCCGGCCCGCTGCGTGACCACATTGGTCCATGAATTCGCACCGGCAGTTTTGACGACTGCGATGGTGTTCTGATAAGGAGTCTGGACATATGCGGGCGTTCCCTGATACACAATCGCGGTGTGGCCGTTGCCCGAGGCATCGCTCAGATCGCCGTCGAATTTCCACTCGAAAATGCGGTTGCTGTTATCCGATGTAACCGGGGGCCGCGAGTTAAGAGGAACCAGACTGCTGTGCACTCTCATGAACGCCAGGGGCAGGGCTGGCTCGCCGCCATAGCCCATCTGAAAATCTGTGCCTGTGTCCTTCTCGGAGACATAACTCAAAGAATTGCTCGAAATACGGTTTCCGTTGAGATCCCAGGCCTCGATCAGGTCGAGTTTGTTGACTGGATCGTGCTGGCAGCGTAAATACACCGCGCGCTGGGGCAGCGCGCCGATTTCAATGTTCGCAGCCTGGCCGCCGGTTTCCCATGTGTTGTAGAAATACAAAATGACATTCGTTGGGCTGATTACCTGTAAATAGCCAAGCCATCCGGTGGCCCCGCTGTTCACGATGTGCGTGCCGGCACCCGTTGTCGACCAGTCATGGATATAAAACTCCATTCGGTTCGTGGGGCTGTTCGGAATAGCATTGCCGGCGTAAAGGAAGTGTGGGCCCAATTCGACGGATTGCCCGGCGAATGCGCTCGCGGCCAGCATATATAAGGAGATCAGCTTTAAAATTACTTCGGATATATAACTACGCCGTGTTGTGGCTCCTATTGGAGTACGGCTCCCAAAAGTACAGCTCGGGTTCACAGCAATAACATTGGCCCTTCTGTTGCTTGGCATGGTGTCTATATCGGCGGAACGTGAGTGTCCCATTAGTGGATCTGGGAAATGCGAGTCTGGAATTCGGGACCGTGAAATCGCGGCGGGTTCGCTTTGCGGCAAACGCACACCCTTACTACGTTCTCTGGTGCGACCGCCGCGGCACTGGTTATCAGTGGAGTCATCGAAATCCCGTTCTCCCTCGTTCCCTGTTTTCCTACGAAGTTCGTGTCGACTCAAGATTCCCTTTCGATGCCCCTTCGATTTGCAACCTTCGGCTTACATATATAGGCATCCTCCCTTGCGCACATATCGGGGACACTGAAACGTTCTTTCACCTCACTCTCCTCGTACCTGCGCACGCCCCGCCTCTTGCTGGAAAACCGCTGACGATATTTGCCGATAACGTCCTCCACACGGGTTCGGTGTTCGCTGTGACTCACTCT
The DNA here is from genome assembly GCA_049516355.1 of Bryobacteraceae bacterium. GTDB lineage: Bacteria > Acidobacteriota > Terriglobia > Bryobacterales > Bryobacteraceae > BOG-234. The sequence goes on from JBEKTF010000094.1 coordinate 2,009, forward strand.
TTAACCAGCCACTAACCCGTTCCATCGCGTCCTACACGGCGATATACTGCCTTCCAGTGCCAACCGGGCTCCGGAGATTTAACCGCGATGAAACTTAGCTGCCTGCTACTGATCGTGCCTGCCCTTGCTTCCGCTGCCGACGATCCCTACGCCGCGGCGCTGTTTCAGAAAAACTGCGCCACCTGCCACCAGGCCGGAGGCGAGGCCGCCGCGCGAATCCCGCAGATATCGGTGCTGAAGACCCGGACACCGACCTCGATTCTGCGAACACTCGAGAGTGGAGTCATGAAGCAGCAGGCGGCCGTGCTCTCCACCAATGAGCGGCAGGCGGTGGCTAACTGGCTCGGTACTCCAGTCACCCTGGAACGGCGGCGCGAAGAGATCTCGAACTCGTGTCCTGCCGGCGCAGCATGGAAAAATAGTCCGGGCTGGTCCGGCTGGAGCCCGGGTTTGCTTAACACTCGATTCCAGTCCGCGGAAGATGCCGGGCTCACCGCCGCCGATGTACCGCGGCTCCAGCCCAAGTGGGCGTTCGCGTTCCCGGACACGACCGTGTTGCGATCGCAGCCGGCAGTCTATCGCGGGCGCGTTTTCGTGGGCAGCCAGGACGGCAGCGTCTACTCGCTCGATGCAGCCACGGGTTGTGTGCACTGGAGCACCATCGTCCAGGCTGAGGTGCGGTCGGGCATCACGGTCGCGGAAGTCGCGGGAAAACCAACGGTATTCTTCGGCGATTCCTCGGGCTACTACTACGCCCTGGATGGCGAAACCGGAAAACAAGTCTGGAAGCTGCAACCGGAGGTGCACCCTGCAACCAAAGGGACAGCCACGCCGGTGTTCTACCAGGGGCGCTTGTACATCGGCGTGTCTTCGCTTGAAGAAGCCCTGGCGGTTTCGCCGGGCTATGTGTGCTGTACCTTTCGCGGCAGCGAATCGGCTGTAGACGCCGCTACCGGGAAACTGATCTGGAAGCGGTACATGATCGCCGAAACGGCGAAGCCGCAGCGGAAGACCAAACGTGGCGCGGCGGTAATGGGTCCTTCCGGTGTGGGTGTGTGGACCGCCCCCACGCTCGACGCGGAGTATGACACCATGTACATCACCACGGGCGATAATTACTCCGACCCGCCTACATCCATGAGCGACGCGGTTGTGGCGTTGCGCATGTCCACCGGTGAAATCCTGTGGTCGAAGCAGCTCACCGCGAAAGACTCCTGGAACAGCTCCTGCTATCTTGCCGGTCGCCAGAACTGCCCGGACTCGGACGGCCCGGATTTCGATTTCGCGGCGTCCTCAATTCTGGTACAGCTTCCCAATGGCCGGCGCGCGCTGTTGCTGGGGCAAAAGTCCGGCGTGGCGTACGCCATCGACCCGGATCGAAAGGGCCAGATCCTGTGGCAGGCCCGCGCCGGGAAAGGCGGAACGGTGGGAGGCATAGAATGGGGCGTGGCAACCGACGGGCGCAATCTGTATGCCGCACTCTCCGACATAGATTTTCAGGTCGCCCTGCTGCCCGGTACAAACGACCGCCAGTATCAACTCGACCCCGATAAGGGCGGCGGGATTTTTGCGTTCCGCGTCGACAATGGCGAGCGGATCTGGCAGACGCCACCGCCCGGCTGCGGCGGCCGGCCTTCGTGCAGTCCGGCGCAATCGTCCGCCGTGACCGGTATTCCGGGCGCTGTCTTTTCGGGCTCCGTGGACGGTCACTTGCGCGCCTATTCCACAGAGAATGGCAAGATCATCTGGGACTACGACACCACGCACGAGTTCAAGACGGTCAACGGCATCCCCGGCCGCGGCGGGGCCATCGACGTCGCGGGGCCGGTAGTGGCAGGGGGGATGGTGTACGTGGTGTCCGGATACGCGGCGCGCGGCGGGCTGCCCGGCAACGTGCTGGTGGCATTTTCAGCGGAGCCTTAACTCACCGGGGCGCCAGGCCGCCGCAACCTGGCTGTCAGCCTCCACGAGAACCCGAATTCGCTGCGCAAACGACTCTGTTCTCTCGCAACTCCCGGCGAGGTTGCTTCCATCCGGAAAGACATCGAAACAGACCTTGCTGTCCGGGATGAAAATTCCCGCGAAGTTCACAGTCAGATAGCTTCCGGACGCCCGTAATCCAGTCAGGTCATGGCCGTTAAGGAGCCGGAACCCGCGCAGCGTTGCTCGGCGCTCGTCAGGTCAACGCGATGTTTTGGCTACGCACAAGCCGCCAGAAACAGGAATGTCAGGCCTCTCGCTGGTGCGTGCGACTTATTGCCGGGGCGTAATCTTAATCACCATGGCCGTGAAGCTCTGACCCGGCTCCATCAGAAACTGGTGCACCGTGTTGGCCGGAATATACAGCGTGTCGCCTGCAGCGACCGGGTATCTGGTTCCGCCCCGGATCGACTTGCCGCGGACCTCATCCGGACCGGTGGGTTTACCTTCGATCATCTCGCCGCCGACCAATACGGTTCCCGAGCCCGAGCGGATCAGCAGGAGGTCAGCCTGTTTCACGTGGAGTTCGGCTTCGCCGCTTCCATTGCGGAAGGCCACGAAGGCGGAATCCATCAGGCGCTCGGTGCCGAGGTGGCGCTCGTCGTTGAGCCTGGCGGTGGCTTTCTTATCGAAGTCCTTGTTCTGGGCGGCGCTCCAGAACATGGGTTTATCGGGATCGGCGGCGCGAACGGAAACCTGGACGGTGACCAGCGCCAGACACAGGGAGGCGGTTAGGAGCGCGTATTTCATACTAGCAAGCATACGCCTCCGGGGTTCGGGTTGCTCGGACCCGAGCAGGCGGTGTCTGATGCACGTAAAATGAGCCAGCGATCCGGGCGGCGGCCTGTTCGGATCACCTCCATCCGCTTCAGCCCGGCGAATTCTTTGAGCACCAGCAGAATCTGATGCCCCGTCGCCGGCCGCCCCATCACCTTGTTCTGGCATGGGCGGTCGGCAAAGAACGTTCCCCTGCCAGCGGATCATGAAGCGCTAATCGCACGTCTGAGGGGCTGGCTGACGGGCATTTCCGGGTGTATAGTGTTTGGGTCGTCGTAATCGCCTGTCAAAGGAGACAGTTCATGCCAAAGTACTCACGCAGAGATCTCGGCCTGTTGATTCCCGCTCTTGCAGCGGCAACAGCTTCCGCCCAAACCAGAACCCAGATCGGTGAAACTACACCCGCTGATAACTCGCTCGAGAAACTGCCGCGCCTGGGAACCCACGCCTACATATTCAATGAACTCCCGGAAACCACGAACGGGAAAAACAAGCAGCGCAGGCTCTTCACCGGCAAGACGCACACCGGGTTCAAACTGGAAAGTCATGAGAGCGATATCGCGCCCGGCGAAGTGAATCACCCGCCGCATCAGCACCTGCGGGAAGAGATGATGCTGGTTCGCATAGGAACCATGGAGTTGACGATCTCCGGCAAGCCGATGAGGCTGGGTCCCGGGGACGTGGGTTACATCGGTTCGAACGAAATACACAACGCGAAGAATGTGGGTACCGACCGCGCGCAATATTTCATCGTCAATATTGGCCGCGACGACGTTTAGCTTTGTTTAACTTCTAACGGGAGCAGGATGATGAACGTTCGTTTGTTAGTTACGTTAGCTGCGGTCGCTTTGTTTCCCCTGGCCGCTTACTGCGAAACCAGCGCCCAGCCTCGGAATGACTTGCCGAATGGATACAGGACCATCCGGGATTGGGCGCAGCCTCCCAACGGCGTGCCTTGGGCCGCGGTTACGGCTGTCGAGGTCGCTGCCAACGGCGACGTCTATGTAATCCACCGCTGCAACGAGAACTCGTGTGTGGGCCGGACCGAGCCGCCCATCCTCAAATTCAATAAATCGGGCAAGCTCTTGAAAGCCTGGGGCGAGGGGATGTTCAACTTTCCGCATGGCGCAACGATTGACCCGGATGGAAACCTTTGGGTAACCGACGAACAGGGCGGCAATGGAAAGGGCCAGCAGGTCTTCAAGTTCAGCCCGGAAGGTAAGGTTCTGATGACGCTGGGTAAAGCCGGAGTCGCCGGCGATGCCCCTGGCCTGTTCGATCAGCCCACCGATGTTGCGGTCGCCGCCAACGGCGATATCTTCGTCACGGAAGGTCACCTTCAGGGCAACAATCGAATCTCGAAGTTCTCGAAAGACGGGAAGTTCATCAAGACCTGGGGAAAGAAGGGATCGGGCCCGGGCGAGTTCTTCGCGCCCCACACAATTGCAATCGATTCCCAAGGCCGGCTTTTCGTGGGCGACAGGTCCAATAATCGAATCCAGATCTTCGATCAGGACGGGCGCTACCTCGACACGTGGTTGCAATGGGGGCGGCCCAGTGGAATCTTTATCGCCAAAGACGACACCATGTATGTCGCCGATTCGGAGTCGTATGGTCCCGATCAACCGGGCGTGAAGAAGGGAATCAGAATCGGCAGAGCCAAAGACGGATCGGTGAAGGCCATGATTGAAGACATGGAATCGACCACCCAGGAACACAGCGGGGCTGAAGGCGTTGGCGTCGACGCCCAAGGCAACGTATACGGGGCGGTGGTTCGCAGAAAAATGCTTGAGAAACATATCAAGCTGGATGCCAAATGACAACACGGACTAGAGTCTGTCGGTGGCACAGGCTTCAGCCTGTGGGGGCTTCTTTACTAAGCCTGATGGCGCTAGCACTTCCGCTGGTGCACGCCCAGACTGCGCCGGATTATCGGAAGCCTCCCGCGGCGGATTGGCCGCTCGTGGGAGGCGATTGGGGCAACACGCGCTACTCCCCGCTCGCGAAGATCAACACATCGAACGTGAAGACGCTCAAGGGAGCATGGATGACGCGCCTGAATTCCGGCTTCGGCCCTCCCTACTCGCAGCAGGGGACGCCGGTCGTGAAAGACGGCGTGATGTACATATCGACCGGCCAACAGGACATTTTCGCGCTGGACGTGAAAACAGGAAATTTCGTCTGGGAATATCGCACGCCTACCGATCCCAAAACTCCGGACAACAAAGCCAAGCGCGGCGTGGCGCTGGGTGAAGGAAAAGTATTCGGTGTCGAGACCGACGTCCGCAAGCCGATCCCGGCCACGGGCCGCATGGAGCCTCTCACGCGCTTGTTCTCCCTCGATCAGAAAACGGGAAAACTGCTCTGGAACCACGAACTGGGTGAAGACATCCCGAAGAACCTGCGCCAGTATGTCACCGCCCCGCCGCTCTATTACAAAGGGCTGGTCTACATCGGCGTTTCCGGTGGGGAAGGAGGCATGCGCGGACGTATCGGAGCGTATGACGCCCGCACGGGCGCCGAAGTCTGGCGCTGGTTCGCAACGCCCGCACCCGGTGAGTTCGGCGGCAACACGTGGGAAGGGGATTCCTGGAAGAGCGGCGGCGGCACCATGTGGGTGCAGCCCGCGCTCGACCCCGACCTGGGCGTGATTTACGTCAACACGGGCAACCCATGGCCGGATTACAACGGTTCTGCGCGTGGCGGCGATAACCTGTTCACCTGTTCCATCGTCGCGCTGGATGCGATGACGGGCAAGTACAAGTGGCATTTCCAGGCAGTCCATCACGACCTGTGGGACTTGGACATGCCGACGCCGATCATCCTGTTCGACCAGGTTTATAACGGACAGATGCGCAAGGCGCTCGCCGCCCATTCCAAACAGGGTTGGGTCTATATCCTCGATCGGATCACCGGCAAGCCCATCCTCGAAATTGACGAGAAACCGGTTCCGCAGGAACCCCGGCAGAAGACGGCCGCCACCCAGCCGGTTCCCGTGGGTGATCCCACGGCGCCGCAATGTGCGGAGCCCGTGCCGGAATATGAGCGGGGCTGTATGTTCACGCCTGTCTGGACCGATACGAAGATCGCCCAGCCCTCGGCCGCGGGCGATTGGGCGCCCGGCGCCTACGATCCGCAAGCCGGCTATCTGTTCTTCACGACCGGCGTTTCCACGCGCAAGTTCAGCACGACCGGAAGGACGTCGGTCCCTGGTACCCGGGAGTACGGGCTGATCACAGCCCTCGATTCGAGGACCAACAAACAGGTTTGGCAGAAGGAAGTGCCTTATCTTGCGGGCTTCGGCAGCGGTATTCTCGCTACCGCCGGCGGTCTGCTGTTCCACGGCGGCACGGATGGATATTTTCGCGCCTTCGACTCGAAGACGGGAGAGGAGCTTTGGCGCTTTCAGACCGGCTTCGGAGCCGATGCCCCCGCCGCTACATGGGAGATGGACGGCGAGCAGTATGTTGCCATCGCCGCCGGAGGAAGCCGCGATGGACTGAAGGAAGCGAGAGGCGATCTTGTCTGGGCGTTTAAGCTTGGTGGCAAGCTGAATCCGCTGAATGGACCACCTGTTCCAGCGCCGGTGGTCAAAGCCCCGCCCCCCGGCACAGTCGAGCGATCGAGGGAATGACGGCAACCCGGCCAGGGGAGACCTTCAAAGGCACACAAGACTCGTAACGGGCACCCTTCTAACCTTAGGAAAGGGCACCCGGACGCAAACCTTCGGCTCGGCTGGCCCCCTGAAGCCGGCCCAGGTGTAACCCACCGGTTTTCAGTCGTCGGACCAGGGCGGAGGAACATGCAAAACAGGGTTGCCATGGTATTGCGCATGGCGGCTGCCACGCTGCTAACAGTAATAAGAGTAAGCGGACTGGATGAGTTGCTAATCCGAATTCATGCCAGATACAATTCCGGCTGCCGCCAATCCAGGAGCTTTTGCCGAGCTGCCATCGGCGGTAGTTAACCCGCGAAACTCCAGACTATCAACGATAATGCGGCAGCGATCATCAAAGACAGTACAAAGGCAGCCATTGAGAGCCATGCTACAACGCTCAGCGGAGTCGAAATTCCCGGCTCGTGCGCCCGTACTATGTTCCCGGGCGCGACCGCCGCGGGACTGATTGTCATTGGAGTCATCGAAATTCAGTTCCCCTTCGTCACTTTGTTTTCCTACGAAGTTCATGAAGACTCAAGATTATCTTTCGACTTACGACTTTCGTCTATCTGACGGGATGTGTGCGCGGTCCTGGCGATTCACCGTCAAAAGCACCCGGCTTGCGAGATCGAAGTCGACGAGACGCTTGAGGCGCTTGCCCCGGCAGAGTGACCGAACGACCATCGCAAACAGTTATAGTGGCTGGAACGTCTCAAGTAGCGACCGCGCAGGCCGTGGTGGGTGAAGGAATGTTCTCCGCCAGCGAACGCGTGGGTACCGGGCACCGCGTCACTCCACAAGGAACGCGGCCAGGCTTGCTACGGCCTCGCGCTGGCTCGTATCAGGGTAGATGGCGAGTTCGAGCACCGATAAACTTTCCAGATCAACAGCGTAATCCTCGACTTCTGTTGTGGAGCCCTCCGGGCTAAAGTTCCATTGCTGCCGAACAATCTCCGTGCTCTCTCCGCCCTGAGCGGCTGACCAACGGAGAATGAATTCCTGCGTCCGCTCTGTCGCCGGTTCTTTAAATCGGAGCTGGATGCGGCGCACCGAAACCGGCTCGTCGAAAATCAGCCGGATCTGCTGCTCGCCGGTCTGGCCGGCGCGCCAGCCCGGATCGCCATTGGTAAAAACTGATTCGATGGGAAAGCGAGGATCTTCCGAAGTCACTTCGACGGTCGCGATTTGGGTCAGATCCCGCCACCCGGCGTGCGATTCGGCAGTTGCCGTCGCCGGCCGGTTGTCCACTATCCTCTTCCGCATCAGGCTCCATTGTCTACCCTGACTTAATGAAGCATACAGGTGCATAACCGGTCCATGCCCAAAGGGGGCTTCGCGGTACCAGGTGGCGCGGTCAGTAGTCAATGGACGATTTCATCGGACAGAGAACGATGGTAAAACAGGCGCGCGTTGTTCGTTCGTAAACTGAAGTGGACCAACTCTCCTATTCTGGAAAATGGCTCCATTGAAAAAGCCGCGGCGGAGCGGAATGACGCCACGCAGACGTTCCGTCCTGAGCCGCGTCGCACGGGTGCTCGTCGCCGCTGCCATTGTTTTCTATGCCTTCGTGACCTTGAGCCTTCTCTTGTTGCGCTGGGTGAATCCGCTCACGACCGCAGTTCAGGCAGAACGCCATCTCGAATCTTTGCTGCATCGAAAGACCTACCGCAAGGTCTACGTATTCGTGCCTATTGAGGAGATTTCCCCGGCCCTGCAACACGCCGTTGTAGCCGCCGAGGACGCCCGCTTTTTCCAGCATCATGGATTTGATTGGAAGCAGGTTCAGAGCGCAGTCGAAGATGATCTTGACCGGGGAAAGAGCCGCGGCGCGTCCACAATCACCCAGCAACTGGTTAAGAACCTGTTCCTGACCACCAGCCGCTCCTTTATCAGGAAAGGCGTCGAGTTTACGATTGTTCCGTTGGCCGAACTCCTGCTCTCAAAGAAACGCATTCTTGAGCTGTATCTGAACGTAATCGAGTGGGGTCCGGGAGTGTACGGCGCCGAAGCGTCAGCCCGGTATTACTACCGCGTTCCGGCGCGCCGGGTCACGCGGGAGCAGGCGGTTGAACTTGCTTCGATCCTTCCCGCGCCGTTGCGTCGAAAACCGGGGCGTCTCATCGAGTACGACCGCATCATCTCAGAGCGCATGGCTCAGATGGGCTGGTGAATAGCCTCGCCAGCCGAAGAGCCGGGGGAAATGTGTTGGCGCGAGACCTTTCTCCCGAAGCCGATACAGCGTCAGCCTCTGCGGGCACGCAAGCGACACTGAATGATCGCGCGGATTGGCGAGCTTGAACAGCGGACTTGCCGCAGGGACTACTTTTTCTTCAGGAGCTTCGAGAGAGACTCGCCGCCAGCGCGCTTGCGTAATGTGTCAAGGCGCGTATCGCTGCGGACTCCGGGCGCAAAATCTGGTCCGTAGGCCTTTCGCAGCGTTCCCACCAGCGTATCTCCGCCTTTGTGACGGATCTCGCCGTCAAGATCGCGACATCGGTCGTCCAGTCCCCGATTGCCGTTCTTTACATTCGCCGCACGCGACCGTTCAACGGGCTTTGTCGAGCCGAGACGAAGAATATCTGTCGTATCAACCTTGCCCGCATATTTTCCCCTGATGCCGTTGGAAAAATCGTAGTGCGCTCTCATGCCTCTTCTATACCCTCATAATACCGCCGCTCACGTCGATTCGCCTTCCGCGCGCTTATGAGGCGAATTCGGTCAGGCTGGTCGCAGTGGCAAACCACCAGCAAGGGGCCGCTCCTGGAGCTGCCAATCGTCAGGAATCTGCGCTCGTCCTCCGAATGGTCGGGGTCGTCCCGCGTGAGGGTCGTCGAAAACTGTAACAGCATCTTCGAAAGAGACTCCGTGCTTGCGAAGATTGCTCTTTGCTTTCGCGTCATCCCACTCAAAGCCTGTCATCATGGCCAGCGCTGATCAGGCGTAAGCCGAAAAGTGATGTGAATCAACTGAGAGCAGGATAGCGCCTCCCATTTCTTTGAGGGGAAGGCCGCTGGCACCGCGAGAAGCCCCGCGACAACAAGCGGTCAGTCCTCGGGATCTCGTCTCCAAGCCAAAGATTTTGTGACCGTCGCTGTCACATGCCATGTGCGTCTGAGCCGACTACTCTGAGGCGATGACGCCACTGCGCGTAAACGGCTGCAATTGCAAGCGGTCCTGGATAAACTATCTATTTTCGTTCAGCTATGGACATAGGACGCTTCTATCCCGGGCAACAAATATCAATCACTCAGAGAGCATTCTCACTGAACACACGGGACTTTACGTCGAGGTAATTTGGACGCCAGGTGGACGCCCAAACGCCGAAGCCATCTCCTCGCCGCCTGGCCCTCGACGGGAGGCGAGCCTCGCATCATGACGATCCGCGATACAGCATTTTCCGGATTTGGTAGTATTCGGTTCATGGAATTGAAAGGTACGGTAGCTCTGGTAACAGGTGGCGGCACCGGTATCGGGCGGGTGACGTTCAGTCGCCGTCTGACGGCAGCGATGATTGTAGTCCTCGCATTCATTGCGGCGCTGGCCATGGCGACTGTCACCGCGCCGGCCCAACAGCCACCGCTGCACCTCAATCCAGCTGTTGAGAAACTCGCCCATGGACAGCCCATCATCGGAACTCAAACCGACGATATGTCGTTGCAGAACTGCCACTCGCTTTCCCGTCTTGACGTGGACTATTCGTACGTGGACATGGAGCATGGGCCGCTGAATCTTGATGGCCTCGCATTCTGCATCGCCGCCATGGTGGATAAGGCCGCAGTTCTCAAGAAACATAACGCTCAGGCGAATGTGGCGTTGTTCGCGCGCTTTCCTCCTTACGGGCGTGACCTCGAAAGCAATGACTGGATTGTTAAGCAGGCACTTGACATGGGCCTGATGGGCATCATCTTCAATGGTGTCGATAACAAGGAGCAAATGACCCGCCTTATTCAGTACATGCGCTATCCACAACAGAAAACGTCGAAATACCAAACGCCTTCGGGATTGCGCGGCTACTCTCCAGGGAATGCAATCTTCGCGTGGGGCATCTCCGCGGCTGAATACGAAAGACATGCCGATGTGTGGCCACTCAACCCGGAAGGCGACCTGCTTGCAATTCCCATGATTGAAACGGCGGAAGGCCTGAAGAACGTCGACGAAATTGCGGCGGTCCCCGGCGTCGGCGCGATTTTCATTGGTGTAGGCGGTGATTTACACCAATATCTTGGCGTACCGCAGGATTCGCCCGTGGTGGAACAGGCCCGTCAAACGATACTGACAGCGTGCAAGGCCCACAACGTCGCTTGCGGCATAACCGCAACGACAAAGGCTGAGGTGGACAGAAGACTTAAAGAGGGCTGGAAGATGATCAGGACTGCGCGCGGGGAGTAGGACTGGACCCGGTGTGCCCCGGCGAATCGACTCGATCTGAGAAACGCCCCTTCGACCAGCGCCTGCCCTGCTGGTTTCTCAGGGGCGCGCGGCACGAGACGCGCATTGGGGCGCATTCAGTACCTCGGCGACCCTGTTGAGGAGTGCGTCGGGTGAGTAAGGCTTGGCCACAAACGCAACACTGCCCGGGAATACCCTGCGAAAGGCCATCAGGTCGTCGGTGTAACCGGAAGTAAACGGTTCAAAAGATTGCGCCGTTTCCGTGTCCAACTGACCGGCGACGATGCCGATCGTCAAACGCCGCTGCGCGTTTGCGACGCCGGGCCGAAGGCATAAAACCAGCGCCGCAGCCGCGAGATATGCCGCATATTTGCGCATGAAAAACCAGGAAATCCCGTTGCGGGTAATTTCTTTCCTGGAAGTATAGCAAGCTATTACACCGCTCTCGCACGCGATGCACCCGCCAGACCTCGCGGCCTTGTCACCTGACATATGGAGCCGCCCCGAAATCTGGCAGGACAATTGCCCACTGATATTCCAGGAAGTAATGTGAATGGAGCGAATAAGCAAAGGAACGAGAGCTTCGGATAAGGATTACATTCCGATTCCTGAGCGTTCATCATGGCGCAATTCCGAATTCGTTTGCGCCCTGGCCGATACTGACCGTCATCTCGGACATGTAATCAAGAAAAAACAGTGGCATGCGTATGACGCGACTCACCCGGACGGGGCTTCGAAAGGCTTCAAATACCTGGGAGCGTTCGTCGATCTCGCCGCGGCGAAGCTGGGCGTCGAATTAGCCGTGTGGCGAGTGCCCACTGGCCAAAAGCGATTGGGAGTGGAGCACTATTTTATAAATTAGCCCCAGTGGATTGCGCCCGGCGGCCCTGACAGTAGCCTGGGGCAAATCGCGCAGGATTGCGGTCAATGACGCAAAATATGGTTTCCGTCTGGGACACGTTCTACCCTTCAACTGGAGCGTGCGCAGCAACGAAATAAGGGATTCGATCCGCTGGGTGAGAGTCGGGCCTTCGAGCAACTCGTCCCTGCCAAGCCGCGGATCGCGGGCTTGTAATTATCTGCCCATGCCGCCTTTGCCGATGGGCAGAGACGATTCGTCCGTTTGCGATTTCCTGCTGATGCGCCACATCAGTGCTTGGACTTGTGCACTTCGGCCTCAAGGTCCCTCTCGCAGGTTTTGAGGTCAGGGCAATAGAGGGGCGGCAGACGACCGCTGACCGGATTTTTGTAGGCAAACCACATCGGCTTAATGTCCGGCCACACGATCGTGTCGCCGGGCAACGAACCGTGCTGGCGGATCGGCATCGAGCTGCGTGGCACATCGGCGGGGAAGTTCCTGAGCGGCTCCACGGCGTTCTTGTTGTTTCTCGGCTGAGCCTGAGCGGTAGCCTTGCGCGCCCAGCCGTCCCTGAAACTCGCGGACCTGAAATAAGGCTGGTCGGGCGCGGCGACGTCGAACTTCCACACACCATCTTCCAGCTTGGCGGCGTTGTTGGGAAACATGCCGTCGTAGAACCCGGCCGATTCCGCGGCTGCGTCAATGTGGAGGAGACGATGGCGATCTTCGCGGACCTGGCGTCGGGCGCCACATCGATAACCGGCTGAATCAGCCAGTGGCCGGTTGCGAAGATGCGCGGAAGGGCTGCCACCACGCCGTCATAGTTGCGCTCGCATTCCTCAGCATGCTCAGGGCCCACACAAAAGGCAACGGCCGCTTTGCCGCGCCAGCCATCCCGGGCCATAAGCAAACCCAACGAATGCCATTGCTGGTCGTCGATAAAATTGCCCAAAGCATGGCTGATATTGTCCACCGCGACATAGGCGACAGAGAGGGAGAGGCGCCGCTCCGCATCGGCGATCGCAGCATCCATGTCTTTTGGCATTTTCACCGTCGCCGGAGCAGAGGCTATAGCGGGCAGAAGGCGGTCGCCGGCGACGACCCGCGCGCCTTTGGGTAAAGCTACCGGCTTGCGAGTGACAGGATTGTCCAGGAAGAAGACCGGGATTGCGCCGTTCGTCAGAGTGCCCCTGTCGGTGTTCGGGACGGGTTTGTCGGGCGCGTATGGGCCGGTCACCGGCGGGGTAAGGAGACGGCTCCTGGCCCAGCCCTGGTAATAGTCGGTCGCCATGATTGGAAAGACGCGCATTTCGCGAATGCGCCAAATGCCGTCCGCGCCTTTTACATAGCGATTCTCGATCACATCCAGGCCCAGGGAGGCGGTACCGGCGCTGTAATCGCCAAGCATGTTGAACTCGACGCCGCGCGAGCGCGCCTCAGCCCCGTTGGGCGAGACGGAGACAAGAAGATTGAATATCGGCCTGTTGTTCATCTGGCCGTATTGAAGACCCTGCGGCCCGAAGCGCTCGTAGGAGCGACGGATGCTCCTGGCGCCGGAATAGATGCCGACATCGGCCACTTCAAGGACACCGTCATCGGTGAACAGATCGCTCGCGTCGTCCCACATCTTGCGATCCGTGTAATAGCCATAGGCGTTCTGCAGGTTGGCGATCTTGTCTTCGTCGTTCATCGACTGGATGCGCTGGTTAAGCGCGGCGAGCGCGGCTGCGGCCGGCCCCTGGATCGCCGGTATCTGCATATTGGCCGGAATCGCCGGGATCGGCATGCCCGCCTCGGCCGGCGTGTAGTGAAAGGGAAGGAGCTTTACATCGGGACCGGCATTGACCCAGCCCGTCTCATAGGGTCCGGGGGTTTCCAGATAATAATTGATGCGGGAAATCTTCCAGATTCCCTTCTCCTTCACATAGTCGTTCTCGGCGATGCCTTGTTCCCAGCGCGCACCGCCGCCGAGTTGCCCGGTCATCCGGAATTCGTGCCAGCGACCTTTGGCGGTCTCGCCATCAGCCGAAAGATTGACGACGGGAGAGTCGTCAAGCAGAGTGTGCAGGCCGTCGGCCGGCAGGCCCTCGCGGCCGTTGCCCCATCCGTTGGGAAATATTTTCCGATCGCGGCCCTGCCTTTGAGATCGTCGCCGCCGTAGATCGCCTCGGCATTGTCGGTGAAGAGCGATGCCGTCTGGCTCCACAGCCCGAACTGCAGGTATTGCGCGTAGGAGATCTCCAGTTTCTTGACGGCGCGGATATCTTCGGCGCGCTGCACCTCCAGCGAAAGACGCGACACTTTTGCCGCGTCGTCCGCTGCCGGAGCGGCGACAGCGAATACGGCGGTGCAAAGCACAAGGCCGCGGCCAATCCTGCAATTTTGCGAAATCATAATTCCTCCCTGCATGAACTTTCGGGCATACTGTGTCTCTCGAGCGCGGCTTCGCGGCACTCGTTAATGTACGCTACCGACTCGTGGGGAGGAGCGGCGTGGACTAGTGAAACGAAGCGGAACGTTCGGGCACGGATATCGGTAGCGGTTTCAGATTGTTATAATTCCCGGCGGAGGTACGAACCATGTCTCTCGTCCGAGGCATCCACCACATCACGGTATGTGCCAGTGGCGCCCAGGAGGACGTCGATTTTCTCACGCAGGTGTTCGGCCAGCGATTGATCAAGCAGACCATTCTTTTTGACGGTCGCTACGCTCACTATCACCTGTATTACGCGAACGCGGATTGCCAGCCCGGATCGGTGTATACCACCTTTCCATACAAGCGTGTCGCGGGCCGGCCCGGTTCGGGACAGATCGAGTCCACGGCTTATTCGGTTCCAAAGGGGTCGCTGAAGTTCTGGAAGGAGCATCTGGATCGCCACAAGACCCCGCACGGCGGGATTCAGGAGCGGTTCGGGCAAGCCTACATCCGGCTGAGCCATCCGTCCGGATTGCAGCTCGAGGTGATCGAGGATTCCACGGACCAGCGCAACGGCTGGACCACCGATCAAATCAGCAGGGACGTGACCACGCGCGGCTTCCACGGGCCGGTCTTGTCGGTCCGGGAAGTGTCCGAGACGGAGCGGTTTTTCGTGGAAGCCCTGGGCTTCAGGAAAACCGGAACGGATGGCGCGTTCCATCGCTTCGAAGTTGGGTCGGGCGGCGCAGCCAGGACCGTGACGCTGTCGCACGAGCCGGACCGTCCCTCGGGAAGCTGGACCTTTGGCGCGGGCACGGCGCATCACGTGGCGCTCGATCTGGAAAGCGACGAGAAGCTGGCCGAGCAAAAGGGCGTCTACGAGGAGTTGGGTTACACGGATTGTTCGGAGATCAAGGACCGTAACTACTTCCACTCGATTTACTGCCGCTGCCCAGGTGGGATTCTCGTGGAGTGCGCAGCGACCGCGCCGGGAGCATTCGCGCGCGACGAACCGGTGGAGCAACTGGGCACCCACCTGCTGCTGCCGCCGTGGTTCGAAGAGCGGCGGGCCGAGATCGTCGCGATGCTCGAACCGCTGCGGCTTCCCGAGCACAATCTTCCGGTGGCCGCACCGGAGGTGATCGCCACTTTGGCCGCCGCGAGCGAGAGTGGCTCGTCGGGGGCGTCCCGGCGCAAGCCGGTCTTCATCGGCGGCGATAGCGCGAAGAACTAGAGGTGGAGATCGAGGCCCGGGGGCCGGGCGCAAATCATACCCGCTGTTTACCGGGATGTCGGGCTCACTGCGTTTTCAGGATATAGATGTAGTTGTTGAGCCCGATCGCAGCGGTTGTGTCGTCGATGAAATGGTAGTCGAGTTCGTTCGCGCAGCCGGTCTCGACGGTTTTCCACGACGTGCCTTTTGAAAATCCCACCGAAGCCGCGACCTTCACCGAATCGACCGCCTTATTGCGCAAGTGCATCTCCCCAAACTGGCCCTGAAACAGTGCGTCGGCGGCGTAATCCCGGACGCGGTACTTCAGTTCGTTGCACATCAGCGGCTGCGGTCCCCCGATCCGCTTCGCCTCGAACGTAACGGACTTGCCGACCAGGGATTTCAACTCCGCAGGGTCCGGCTTGTGGACCGGATCGTCCCACCACGGTGCGACCACGGCGGCACGATTCGGTCGAAGACCGATTTGCACGGCGCACGCACCCTCCGCGTGCCGCGTCGAGACCCTTCTCGACGCTTTCCCTGCCTCAGCACAGGTGTCCGCATGAGTGCGGACACGGCACGCTGAGAGCGTGCGCCACAATCTCCCCGACCATGACTCCCCGGGCACTTCGGCTATCGCGATCCACGGGATGGGCGTTTATTCCGCAGGTTGAGGTGATGCCGGCTTCTGGACCCGACCGGGAAACCGGATAGCAATGGGATGGTCGGCAGCTTTCATACCCGGTAGCCGGGGTTGCAGAACATGAACGAAGGAGCATCCATGCAGGTACATACCACATCGGCAACGGAGCGGGGTTCCGCGGCATTTTCGCGCATAACGTGGCAATGGCGGCCGGAGTCGGCGGGTATTTTGACGCCCCACCAGCAAGCCAGTAGTCCGCGGCGGCTGTGGGCTTCCATCCCGCGAGTCCCACGTGGCGTGACAATTGCTGAGTCTACTCCATAGAGGTGTACCATGTTTACTCTTTATGACGATTGCCTTCAGACGACTTCAAAGTGTGTCGCCGCCGCGGAGCGATGCGCAGCAGAGTGCGGGACGTCCGGCGATGTGAAGCGTGAGCGTTGTGCAATGCTGGCGCGGGATTGCGCGGATGTGGGGCGTCTGGTGGAGGCGCTCATGCTGCGGCGAAGCCCGTACGCAGCAAGCGCCTGCTTGCTTCATGCCGAAACTTGCGACGCGTTTGCGGACTGCTGCGCCAAATGGCTCAATGATGCGTGCTGCAGGGATGCGATGACAGCTGCCCGGGCCTGCGCGGTGGCTTGCCGCGCCTGCGGGACCAGGGCGGCAGCATGATCCGGGTCCGGAGCCTCGCCGACGGGATCGAATCGCTCCGCGAGTGGTTCAACGATCAGTCCGCCTGTGCGCGCATCGTGGCGGTTCAGTCGCCGACCTGAGCGCTGTGTGTGCGGGGCGCCCGTGGGGCGCTCGAGCCGCTCTTTGAAGCCCAGGCGCCGGACTTCCGCATGGCCTGGATTTTCATCGACATGATGCCCGCGGACGGCCTCGACAGCGCCGCAACATCCGCCGGGCGCGTCACGGACTCGCGCCTGGCCCCGTTCCACGATCCGAAGCACGTCGCTGGCCGCGCGATGGCGCGTTGCCTCGGTTGGAAGGGCCACGTTGCGTGGGATACTTACTTCGTCTATCGCACGGGGAGCCTCTGGACAGGCGTGGAAATGCCGTACCCTGACGCCTGGTTCCACCAGCTTAAGGATCGGGAAGTGTGGGAGCAAACAGCGGAAGCCGACCTCGGGACCGCCGAGTGGACTCACGCGCTGGCGGAAAAATCCGAAGCAGACCCTGCGCACTTCCGCACCGGCGACGATCTCCGTGTCGCGCTCGGGAATGCGCTTAAAGAAGCGGCAGCAGCCCAACCGATAACGGCCTCTTCAGCCAGCGGCAGCTAAAAGGAACAGGGAAGTGTGGCCTGGAAGCCAGGTCGCCGGTCTCCATCAACATAGTCGTGGCGCGTGCTGTGCGCCGCCCAGGCTCCCGTTAAACAAACCGTCGTTACGCAAATTGCTCCGATGCCGTTCACGCGGCGGCCGTTCTCTCCGAGTAGCAGGTTCTCATGAAGCTTCACGAGCCACTCGACGGAGAACCACTTTGACAACTCGTCGCGGAAAACAATTATGCTGCCGGTCACGCTCATCATCACAACGTACAGGCCGACTCCTGCCCCCAGCCACAGGTGAATCTGGAACAAAGCTTTGCGCACCCAAAACCGCTCGGGGTGTTGCAGCCATTGTTGCCAGGCGGTCATCGTTTCTGCCGGGTGTTGTCGTACTCGCAACTCCCGAGTTAATCGGTCCGTTTGATTTGTGATTTCCATCCCGTCAATGCCATCCCCAAAGTTACAAAAACGAGCGGTCTAGGAGCCCGTCCGAGTATTCATTGACGCAGGTTCATTCGTCGTCGGTTGGTCTGATGGAATACGAGAACGGCTGAACGCAGGGGCGTGCCAGGAACATCTTAGCTGGCGCCGGAGACTC
>JBEKTF010000095.1:0-19560 GCA_049516355.1 Bryobacteraceae bacterium
TCGTCACCCCGATCCTGGCGCAAAGAGTTACCATCGAGAGGCTGCTCGGTTCGGAATCGTCGCGCGATGTCGTTCGCGTGCTCTATTACACGCTGCCCAAGATCTCGGACGTGAGCGTGATCATCTGGCGGCTGATTATGAACCAGCCTGTCGAAAGCTGGATGCCTGTATGGAGCACGGCGATCTTCGGCGCTGTCGTGCTCGGCCTCGGATTATGGCAATTCGAGCGAAGGAGCTTTTAATATGCGATCAGCCGCCGTTATTTTCGCCTTTGCCTCAATTGCTCTCGCGCAACCGCCGGTCGACAATGTTCTGGAGCGCATGGTGCCGCCCGGTTCGACCAGCCTCGTCGGCGCGCGCATGGATCAGATCAGGCAAACCGATTTCTACCGCAAACTGGTCGCCGCGCAAACTCTTCCGCAGGTCGACCAGTTCGCCAGAGATACCGGCTTCGATCCGCGCCGCGACGTGCGCGAGCTTCTCTTCGTCGAAACGCCGCGCGGCAGCGTGATGCTCGCTCGCGGAACCTTCCACTTGAATTCGGCGGGATTGAAAGGGATCACAAAAACCCGCCACGGCGAATACGATATCTGGGGACGCGCCGCGGGCGGATTCTGCATCCTCGATTCCACGCTCGCTGTCGCGGGCGATGTTCCCGCCATCGAAGCGGCCCTCGACGAATGGAAATCCGGCGCGCATGCGGGCGGGCATTCGGATGCACAACCGCTCCTCGCCCGGGCGGTCGCGGTGAGCCCGCAAGCCCAGTTCTGGGGCGTTTCCACTGGCTTCGCCGGCTTTCTCGCCGACCACCCTCCAGCCGCCAGTTCCGGTCTGGATTTGTCGAAGATCTTTCGGGGCCTCGAAGATACTTCATTTCAGGCCGACCTGAGCACGGGTCTCCGGGCCGAGGTCCACGGCACAACCATGACCGAAAAGGACGCAGCCAGCCTGCGCGACGCCGTGCGCGGAATGGTGGGCCTCGGCCGGCTCCAGGTCCCGGAAAACCAGCCTGAACTGCTGCGTGTCTGGGACGGAATCACCGCCGATCAGCAGGGCCGGTCGATTACCATCCGCGCCGATATTGCGCAGAATTTATTCGATAAGCTGATTCAGATGCTGAGTTCCGGCCCGTCAGGCCCGCGACACGTTATATAAATGCTTGGTAACCTTGATAATTGGGAGTTTTTCAACTTTGTCATTCTACTTGAGGGCGTGGTGCGTGTTTGCGATCCTCATCGCCCAAGTCGGCTGTAATACTGCTCCGCCCGCCGGAAAAGGCTTCGGACGAGGAGCCTTTCCCGCCACTCCGGTGACCGTCGCAACCGCCGAAATGCGAGACGTGCCGGTACAGGTGCGTCAGATCGGAGCCGTCGAAGCCGTTTCCGTAATCGCCGTAAAAGCCCAGATCGGAGGCGAACTGACCAAAGTCCTGTTCCGCGAAGGGGACGACGTCCGGACAGGTCAGCAACTTTTCGAGATCGATCCCCGGCCCTATCAGCAGGCCATCGATCAGGCGCAGGCCGCCATCGCAAAGGATGAAGCGCTCATCGCCCAGGCTCAGGCAAATCTGGCGCGCGACACCGTCCAGACCGCCAATGCGAAAGAGCAAGCCGAGCGCTACGCCGCCCTCGCGAAGGAGGGCCTGATTTCGAAGGACCAGAACTCCACCTACCAAACCACGTTCAATTCGCAGAACGAAGCCCTGCGCGCCGACGAAGCCGCCATCAACAGCGCCAAAGCCTCGCTCAACGTCGACAGGGCCGCGCTCGAAACCGCGAAACTCAATCTCGGATATTGCTCCATCCGTTCGCCCATCGACGGGCGCGCCGGTAGCCTTCTCGTGCAGGCCGGCAATCTGGTCAAAGCCAACGACACCGGGGCGCTCGTCAACATCAATCAGGTTCAGCCCGTGTACGTAACCTTCAGCGTGCCGGAGCAGCTTCTCAACGAGATTCGTAGCTACAGCAAGGACAATCCGATTCCCGTCACGGTCGTGATTTCTCCCGAACGCAGTGTCACGGGGAAACTCACCTTCATCGATAACTCGGTCGATAACTCGACCGGTACCATCAAACTCAAAGCCGAGTTTCCCAACGCCGATCGCTCGCTGTGGCCCGGCCAGTTCGTCAACGTGGTGATGACGCTCCGCACGCTGCGCGGCGTAACGGTCGTTCCATCCGAAGCCGTCCAGTCCGGCCAGGCGGGTCAGTTCGTGTTCGTTGTCAAACCCGATCGCACCGTCGCAAACAGGCCGGTCAAGCTGGGTCAGTCAATCGATAACCAGATCGTGGTCGAAAGTGGAATTTCGCCTGGCGACACCGTGGTCACCGATGGGCAACTCAGGCTCGTGCCGGGTGCTCCCGTGCGCGTCGTTCAATCCGTCAACACCCCATCCGATAAGGGAGCCTCCTGATGAATATTTCCCAATTCTTCATCAGCCGTCCCATCTTCACTACCCTGACGGCCCTCGGCATCCTGCTCTTCGGCATCGTCGCCTATCGCTCGCTGCCTGTCGCGGCTCTGCCGAGCGTGGATTACCCCACTATTCAGGTCACGGCCAGCCTTCCCGGCGCGAGCCCGGATACCATGGCCGCATCCGTCGCCACGCCGCTCGAACGCCAGTTCTCCACCATCGCGGGCATCGATTCGATGAACTCATCGAGCTCCCTCGGCGCCACTTCCATCACGATCCAGTTCACCCTCGATCGCAACATCGATGCCGCCGCCCAGGATGTCCAATCGGCGATTTCGAAAGCGGGTGGCCTGCTTCCGCCCAACATGCCTCGTCCGCCGTCGTTCAACAAAGTGAACCCGGCCGATCAGCCGATTTTCTTCATCGGCATCAGCTCCGATACCCTCCCCATTTACACCGTCGACGAATATGCCGAGACCGTGATGGCTCAACGTATCTCCACCGTCTCCGGCGTTTCGCAGGTGCAGGTCTTTGGCGGGCAGAAGTACGCGGTGCGCGTTCAACTGGATCCCGACGCGCTCGCCAGCCGCGGCATCGGTGTGGATGAAGTCCAGACGGCTATCCAGCAGAACAACACCAACATCCCCACCGGCAAACTCTACGGTTCGAGGCAGGCGTTCACCATCGAATCCTCCGGCCAGTTGACCAGTGCCGCCCAGTTCCGGCGCATGATCGTCAGTTATAAGAACGGCAGTCCGGTGCGCCTGGAAGAACTGGGCAACGTGCTCGACGATGTCGAGAACAACAAGATCACTGCCTGGCAGGACGATACACGTACCATCATTCTTGCCATCAACCGCCAGCCCGGCACCAACACGGTCGAAGTAGTAGATAACATCAGCAAGCTGCTTCCCACCTTTCGTGCGGCGCTCCCTCCCGCGATCGACATGAGAGTCATCTACGACACCTCCATCGCAATCCGCAATTCGATCGACGACGTGAAGTTCACGCTGGTGCTGACGGTCTGTCTGGTTGTGATGGTGATCTTCCTCTTCCTGCGGAACATCTCGGCAACCATCATTCCCGGAGTCGCCGTGCCGCTCTCCATTGTCGGCACTTTCGCGATCATGTATCTGCTCGGCTACAGCATCAACAATCTTTCCCTCATGGCCCTCACGTTATCGGTAGGTTTCGTGGTGGACGACGCCATCGTGATGCTGGAAAACATTGTGCGCCACATGGAGCTGGGCGAATCGCGCATGGAGGCGGCCCGCCGCGGGTCGCGCGAAATCGGATTCACCATTGTCTCGATGACCATCTCGCTCGTGAGCGTCTTCATCCCCGTGCTTTTCATGGGCGGGATCGTCGGTCGTCTACTGCACGAATTCTCCGTGACCATCGCCGTCGCTATTCTGGTCTCCGGCTTTGTCTCACTCACGCTCACACCCATGCTGGGCAGCCTTTTCCTCACCTCGAGCCATGACAAGCGGCACGGCATTTTCTACAACCTCCTCGAGCGTTGTTTCCAGGCAATGAATCACGCTTACGAGCGCTCTTTACGATTCGTGCTCCGGTTCCGCTTCGCAACCCTGGTGCTCGCATTCGCGCTTCTCGGGAGCAGTGTAGCGCTCTTCATCGGGTCGCCAAAAGGCTTCCTGCCGAGCACCGATGCCGGTATTCTCATGGGCGCCGCGTTTGCGGGCCAGGATATCTCGTACGATTCGATGGTCGATCACGTTCGCGCTGTGAAAGACGTCATGCGACGCGACCCCGGCGCGGATAGTGTTTTTGCGTTCGTGCAGGGCGGAAACTCGGCATTCGCCTTCCTGAGGTTGAAACCGCGCAAAGAGCGCGCGCTTTCCGCGGATCGTATTCTTCAGGAACTGCAGCCGAAACTGCTCGCGGTCCCCGGCATACTGGCCTTTCTGCAAAACCCCCCGCCCATCACGATCGGGGGCAACAACACCCAGAGCCCCTATCAGCTCACCTTGCAGGACGCCGATCAGAACGAGATCTATCACTGGGTGCCGATTCTGACAAATCAGATACGTACCCTGCCCGGCATCATCAACGTCAACAGCGACCTGCAGATCGCCAGCCCGCAGATCAATGTGGATATCGACCGGGATCGCGCCCAAACTTTTGGCGTTACTCCCGACCAGATTCAAAATGCCCTGTTTACCGCCTATGGCACCCGCCAGGCATCCACCATTTACACGGCTTCGAATGAATACCAGGTAATCGTCGAGGTTGAGCCGCAGTATCAGCGCAACCCGGACGCACTTTCGAAGCTCTACATCCGCTCCGCGAAGGGCTCGCTCGTTCCCCTCGATTCAGTGGTCAAACTCCAACGTTCGGTCGGACCCCTGAGTGTCAATCATTTCGGCCAGTTGCCCGCGGCTACCATTTCGTTCAACCTGTTACCCGGCGTCGCTCTCGGCGATGCCGCCGACAGAATTAATGCGGTGATCCGCGACTTGCGCATGCCTCCCACCATCGCCCCTCTTTATCAGGGGAGCGTACAGGCCTTTCAGCAATCGTTCAAGGGACTTTCGATTCTCCTGATCGTCGCCATTCTCGTCATCTACATGGTGCTCGGGATGCTCTACGAGAGTTTCATTCACCCCATCACCATTCTTTCGGGACTTCCCTCAGCCGTATTCGGCGCGCTGCTGACGTTGAAGATCTTCCACAAGGATCTGGATCTCTACGCCTTCGTCGGCCTGATTATGCTCTTCGGTGTGGTGAAAAAGAACGCCATCATGATGATCGATTTCGCCATCGAAGCCCAGCGCATCGAAGGCAAGAGTGCCTTCGATGCCATCTACGCCGGCTGCATCCTGCGCTTCCGGCCGATTATGATGACCACGGTCGCCGCTCTGTTCGGCACACTGCCGATCGCCCTCGGATTCGGCGAAGGCGCCGACGCGCGCCAGCCGCTCGGCCTCGCGGTGGTGGGCGGCCTGCTCTTTTCGCAGTTCATCACGCTTTACATCACGCCCGTGATTTATCTGTATCTCGAAGCTGCGTCGCAGCGTGTCGGGCGGATCCGCATCTGGCGACGCACAGAGCCCGCGGTCCGGCTCCCCGAACCAGTAGCCCGCTAGCCTGACGTAGCGCACGCACTCTGCGTGCCGCGTCGAGACCCATCTCGACGCCTGCCTCTGCCCCGGAAGGCAGCGCGCCGCTTCATTGCTTAGCGCCTGTGTAAGGGTCCCCTCTCCTGACCTGCAGCCGACGCCTGCATCGGCTTTTTCCAGCCGCGTTATCTTTCGTCAACAGTGCGAATACGACGACAATCCGATACGCTGAAGCGGTAAACCATGACGGCTACGGAAACAGCCACTGGTGCCCCGCAACGGACTGGCAACGCGCTCACACACGCGGCCATCGTAGTCATCGTCGGAGTCTTCGCCACGACGCTCGCGCAGACCCAGTTGCTCCCGCATCTTCCTCTCCAAAATCTCCTCAAAAACGAGCTGCACGTCGACCGCACCTCCAACGCCGCGTTCTTTTTCTGGGCCAGCCTCGCGTGGTATTTCAAGCCCCTGGCCGGAATCTTTACCGACGCTTTCCCTCTCTTCGGAAGCCGCCGCAGAAGTTACATTCTGATCGGCACATCCCTCGCCGTGCTTTCGTGGTTCGCCCTCGGCGTCACGCCTCTCGAATATCGCAAGCTCCTGTGGATATCGATCCTGATCAATATCTTCCTGGTGATCGCGAGTACGGTGGTCGGTGGATTCATGGTCGAAACGGCGCAAGCCATCGCGGGCTCGGGACGCCTTACAGCCATCCGCCAGTTTGTGCAGCAGGCCTGCTTCATGATTAACGGCCCGGCAGCGGGATATCTGGCCGGCATCGCCTTCGGATGGACGGCCGTGGCTTGCGGAGGCATCACATTCCTGCTCATCCCCGCCACCATCCTGTTTCTGCACGAACAGCGCAAACGAACTGATTCGCGCGTGCTTCTCGACAACGCCCGCAAGCAGCTCGTCAAAATAGGCACGGCCGGGACGATGTGGGGAGCCGCCGGCCTGATGGCGCTCTTCTACATTGCTCCTGGACTCACGACAGCGCTTTTCTATAAACAGCAGAACGATCTTCACCTCAACACGCAGGCGCAGGGCTTTCTTATTTTGCTCTCGGGCGTCGGAGGGGTGCTGGCCGCGGTCGGTTATGGATTCTTATGCCGGCGCTGGAACCTCCGCAGGCTGCTCGTCGGTTGCCTGGTCCTCGGCACGGCGGCCAACCTGGCCTACCTCTTTTATTCGTCCCCGGCACGCGCGCGGGTGATTGAAGGATTCAACGGCTTCGGCTTTGCGATGGCGGAACTGGCACTGGTTGACCTCGCCGTTCGCGCCACTCCCGCCGGCAGCGAGGGATTAGGCTTCTCCCTCATGATCAGTGTCCGAAATCTGGCCCTGTTCGGAACCGATTGGTTCGGCTCGAAGCTGCTGGACCAGTATCACCTTTCCTTCAACTCCCTCGTAATCGCCAACGCCGCAACAACGTTGATAACGGTCCCGCTGGTATTCCTGCTTCCCCGCCTCATCGTCGGCCGGAAGGACGCCGAGGTCTATCAGGACGTGGGCACCGCACAGGATAGCTCCGCCGCATAATAGCCCTGGCGCCAATAGGCGCGCAGTTGCGGAAACCCGGGCGGCGCCACTTCAACGGCAATCCGGCGATACATTCCATTCCAGTTCTGGTTCGACGGCCGATACTGGATCAGGTATTGATCGCGCAGCTCAATCCCGATCCGGATCGCGGCGTCCACAATATCGTATGGTTTCTGTACCGGAAAGCTCCTGCCGCCGTTTTGTTCGGAGATTTCGGTCAGTAATTCGGGCCCGGTCAACTCCTCCGCGGTGCGGCGCCGGACGCCGGGCGGTTGGTAGGTCCCCAGCGCATACACCTGCGCATCGGCTTCGCGCGCCATGCGCCGGATTTCGGTTTTAGTCGCGCGGCTGTGATTGTCGCCGCCGTCGGAAATGATAATGACGGCCCGCCTCGCGTTGTGCGCCTTTCGGATATTCAGGAACGCCGCCCGAATCGCGTCGAGCATGGCGGTTGTTCCGCCCGATTTCGCGCGCGCCACCTGATCCAGGATCTCTTCGGGCCGGCTCGTAAATCCCGTTACTGCGCCGGGCTGCGAGCCGAAGGGCAGAAAAAAGAATTCGTCCTGAGGATTTGCGGATTTCAGGAATTCGGCGATGGCTTGCCGCGACAGGTCGAGTTTCGCGCCGATGCTCGCGCTGGTGTCGAAAACGAATCCGATGGAGGCGGGAGTGTCATCCTCCCCAACCCCCACGATTTGCTGCTCGATGCCGTCTTCGAAGATACGGAAGTACTTCGCGTCCAAGTGGTTCACGATGCGGTTTTGCGAATCGAAAACGTTGACCGGAACGTTGACCAGGTTCGTATCGGCGCGGAAATTCGCACAACTCGGAAATCCCGCCTGCTCACCCGCAGGGTTTTGCCCGCCCGGCAGAACGCCGGCACAGAACAACACCAGGAAAAAACAGCAATATCGACCGTTGCGTAAGCTCATACGACGCTTCCTCGCGTCTTTCGTAGGGACCACGGCTGCGCCGCCGTGCCTCCCACCAGGATCTTACCTCAACGACGCATGCCGGTGTCCAAACGTAATCTCTGTTCAGCGGCCGGCGCCGAGCTCACCGGCCTGTCCGGGCAGCGTCATCACCTTGCGCGGATCGACGTGAGCGTCGACCACGACGCCGAAAAAGGGGACCATCATCTCTTCCCACGTCTGGGTGCCGCCGTAGACGTCCCGGTCCGGCGCGGGATTAGCCGGGTTGTTCGCCGAATTGTCGTAATGCGCATCCACGTGAAGCCGTGTGCCCTTCGTCACCGAAATGGGCGACGCCGCATCGTAGCCCATCTGCCATGCGAAATCGTACTTCGGCACGCTCAGCACGATCTCCGGCTTACTTCCTGGATACGTCAAGCTGTACGTCATGTCCTTCCCGCGCAAGTGCATGTGCGGCAGGAACCACACCAGTTCCGCCTTGACATGGAATACACCGTCCACTGAGGGACTCTGCCAGTTCGGGTCGCCAGCCGGGATGCGAAAAACTGCCGGATCCGAGATCGCCGGAGGTTGCGGCGAATAGACAATGAACCGCCGCTCGGGCGGTTCCTTCGCCAGTGTGAAACCGATCCGGGTTATGTCCGTGGCCTGTTTGCCGTTGGGCGTGTAATGCAACTGGACCACCAGATCGGAGTGAGCCGGGATCAGCTGTGCGGCCCGATGAACGCGATAGTCCATGGCCCGAAAGCCGGGGACATAAAGCGCAACCATGGCGCCCAACCCGGTGATCGGGTCTCCACCGAAGCCTTCCAGTGCCTTCGCAATCCCATCTTCGCCCCGTGCCACCTTAGACAAGACCGGTTCCCGATACTTCGCGTCGGCGGTGTGGGGTTTGATGAAAACGCCGGCGTGATGCACCACCGAGGGTTCCCCCGGAAGGACTTCGATCGAAGTGACCCACGTATCCTTGTCCGTCGCGAAGCCGCTCGGCACCGTCACATAGACCCACTCGACAGTCCCCTTAGCCGGCACGCGATACGCCGGAAGCGACACAACAACGTCGGGCCGGATCTGCCAGCCGTCGTGCGGCCATCGAACCGGCGGCGGCAGGTCCCGGGGATCTCCTTCGAATGCACCATCGTTCACCCAGTGGATGAGCGTGTCGATCTCCGCCTGCGAGAGCGAGGGATCGTTGGCGAAGTGGCCGTAGCGCGGATCCGCAAACCATGGAGGCATTTTCCGGGAAGCAACCGCATTCCGTATTGCCTTCGCCCACGGACGAGCGGCCTCATAGGTCAGCAGCGACATCGGCGCCGCCTGGTCGGGACGATGACAACTCTGGCAGCGCTTCTGTAGAATCGGAACGACATCCCTGTTGAACGTGACTGGCCGCTCGCCGGCTGCCACGGCGACTACAGAGGCGAAGGCAGCGAAAACCAGTACGGTAGTTTTCACAACTTGTTTACAGCCGGACGCGCTCATTTACTAATACTATGTAGTATGTCGAAGCTGAATTTCGATCGCCGTCATTTTCTCGCTCGACTCTGCGGCGGGGCCGCGGGGCTGTCTATCGCCCGCCTCGGTTTCAGCCAGGCCGCGCCGACTCCCATTCGGGCAACCAAACTTACCGACCGCGTCGCGCTGTTGAGCGGCGATGGCGGCAACGTGGGTCTTGTTATCGCCGAGGGCGGCCTGCTGATGATCGACGGTGGTTTTGCCAATCGCGCTCTTGAGCTGCAAAAAGCGGTCGCCGATACAGACTCGCACCCGGTCAAAATTCTGTTCAATACCCACTGGCACGGCGATCACGTGGGATCCAATGAACTGCTGGGCAAAGCCGGCGTGAAAATCATGGCGCATCAGAACGCCAAAGTCTGGCTCAGCCAGAAAGTGACAATAGAGGCGTTCAACACCGCCGTCGAGCCCTTGAAGCCCGAAGGACTCCCCGCGGAGACGTTCACCGACAGCGGCAAGATGACGTTCGGGAAGGAGAAAGTCGAGTACAAGTGGTTCCCGAACGCTCACACCGATAACGACGCCTGGGTTTTCTTACCGGCGGCCAACGTGCTTCAGACGGGCGATCTGTTTTTCAGCGGCACATACCCCGTAATCGATTACACGACCGGGGGCTGGATCGGCGGCATGGCCTCGGCCCTGGACAAGCTGTTGAAGGTGGGCGATGCCCAGACAAAAATCATTCCGGGGCATGGCCCGCTCTCCTCGAAGGACGACATGCGAGCCTCGCGTGACATGCTGCACCAGGTCTTCGACCGCCTCAGCACGTTTTCCAAAAAGGATGCAAGCCTCGACGATGTGCTCAAGGCGAATCCGGTTCAGGGTCTGGAATCCAAATGGGGCCAGGGCTTTCTGAATGGAGAACGGTTCCTGCGGATGGCTTATCCGAGCATCGCGAAACACGCTCAACTGCAGAAAAGCGGTGCCACGCGCCGTGTTTCCTGGTAGCAGGCGCGGCGGAGGACGCTGTTCCCCCGGCTCACGGTGCTGTTGGCCGCGTTGTCCATACCGTTCGCAGACCCTCCGGCACGTTTAGTGTGGCGCCCTTGAAGAAAAACGTTGCCACACCCGGCAGGTTGGAGAAGAAGAGCGTTTCCCGGGAGACCCTGAATTCCTGGAAAAAGCCCTTGTCGACCGTTTCTGTCCTGCCCCGATGGGACAGTGTCTGTTCCACGCCGGGTGCCGGGTCGATTCGCGCCAGGTCGGCATCGAAACGGTACCGGATTCCCTGCGACTCCACCTCCGTGAATTCCAGCGCAACGACGAAGTGCGGGAATGGGTCCGAGTACCGCTCCAACCGCCTGATCCGCCCGCGCACCGGCGAACCCGCTGCTATCGCGATCGCGCCCTTCGCCGCCACATTGGCGTCGATTACTCCGTCGATCAACGCGCCCACCGCCGCGTCGCCCGGGATGCTGCTACGCAGTCTCACTGGAATCTGCAATCCGGGTGGCAGCGATCGAAGCGTGTCGTCAATTGCCGAAACCCCAAAGCGTGATGGCACTTCCGCAGAATCCGGTCCGTCAAAGTTGATCGTGGACTGCGCGCCGAACACGCGGCACTGGGTGAATTCGAGCTCGTTAAAGCTTATTTCGCCTGAGAACGTCGTCATGCGGAATTCCGCCGACTGGGGCATCAGTACCGCCAGGCCGCCAAGGCTGGTGCGCGAGTAGTCGACGCTCCACCGAGCCTCGGTAAGAGGCAGTGAAGGCGGAAAGTCAGCGGCGTTCACTGCCAGCCGAGCCACATCGTAAGTCTGCGGATCGGCCCAAAACGAGCCGTTGAGGCTCACTTTACCAGCTCCGTGCGGCAGTTGAATCGTCTGTCCGCTCCACATCAGCGGCAGGCGGTACTCCCAGCGGGCGAGGTGGCGCCCGCCAATGTCCTCTTCCCCTTTGTAGGCGTAGGAAGCGTTGCCCGTAACGAGGATTGTTCTCAGGTACAGTCCGAAATAACCGTCGCCGAGCGCGCCGCTTCCCACGAAGCTGATCGGTGGGAGTTCCGAAAAGCTTCGATCGCCCGGCGATGCGAACAGTTCTTTTTGGCCATTCGTGAGAACCTCCAGACGCACCGTGTCCAGCGGTTGCATCTTGCCTTTTGCGGGCTGATGCTCGCGGCGGACCGTCTCAAGGCAAGTGACGTTGGGCAGATGCTGCAACTCTTCTTTGATATGTCGTCTGACGCGCGAAAGAAGCAGGACGTCCGGTGGCAGATTCTGTGGGCTCGCCGCCCCGGTGAGAATCAGGCCGGCGGCCAGCGTGAACGTGGCGCGCTTCATGGGTTGGCTTCGTCAATCATGATATGCGGTTTACCCGATTGAATGCGGTTCCTCCGGCAATCCCGCAAAATGAATTCCACCTGAGGAGTTGTGGATTTTAATCTGGTCAGTCGCTAAGAAACGTTTGTTTCGGAGTTGAAATGTGGCAGACTGTGTGTGCTGGTGTCTGCGGTTATGAGAGCGCGTCACCTGATGATCGGTGCCTGGTTCGGCGGAATCCTCCTGGCGTTGACCGCGTCACCCGTGTACTGCGCGCAGGACGACCCCGCTGAAGTCATTACCGAACTCCGCCAGGTTGCCAACGATCTCACCGATTCCATTAAACGCTTCCAGACGCATCTCGATCGGGAGATCGCCATCCATGATCGCGGCTACCGCACCGAAGGCGGCCGGCGGATTCCAGGCGCGGACGCCGACCTGATCGGTAGCCCGCCTGTAGTCGCCCAGGACGGCATACGCAAACTCTTCGCCGCGCGGATGATCGCGGCGCGCAAACCGGGCTATGACCCGGTCGCCCTGACCGATGCGGACCGTCTCCAGTTTTTGATCTCGAAAGCCCGCGGCCGCGTCGCCACGGCGAACCGCGTCATGCGTCAGTTCATGATGATTTCAGTCAAAGATCTGAATTCCACAACGGACGCAGGCGTGAAAGTCAGGCGCCTTGAGTTGTTGAAAGCGCGCGATGCGGCGGTCGACGCCGCGAAAAGGGCCTTGGTGACTCTTCCAGTCGAGTTGCCGCCGGCCGATTCTCTCGGGGAACTGAGAGAAACCGCCTGGGATCTGATGCGCGCAAATGTGCCGCCGGCTTCATCACAACAAGCTTCGCCACAGCCAAAGGCGCAGGAGAATGCTATTGAACTTCCCATCCGTCTGGAACCGGGAAAGAAAATCATCCTTCTTCGTGGGCCTCTCCGCCGCATAACATTCACGGATTCGGGCCTGGAGGACCGGCAGGGCCGCCGTCTTTTCTACCAGGAACGCTGGGAGCAGTGGATGGGCGTTACTTCGGTGACTCGCTGGGCAGTGGCCGTGAATCCCGCGACCGGACAGCACACTCTGCTCAGACGCTACGAAACGCGTGAATTCCATGATGAGCTTGAGGCTGCATATCAATCTCAGGGACGCGACTATCTTCTGCAGGTGAAGTTGCCCGGGATTTCTTCCTTTGTCTCCATGCAGGAGATGACAGCGGCTATGCTTGAGTCCGCGCACGCGCGAGAAGATCTCAATGAGGCAGTTGTTTCCTACAAGAGGCAGGTACGAGAGGCTCTGACGCGCAATGACGCGTCGCTTTCCGCGCAGGATAAGCCGGCCCTTGACGACGAATTGCCGAACAGCGTGCGTGAGAATCTGTTCGCGATTCGGGCCCACATGGCGGGGACTACTTCCATTCTGGACGCCGAGAACGCGGTGAGGCAAGCCGCTGAACGAGCTGCCGCCAGGCTCCGGACACTCGATGCGATGGTCGCATGGGTCAACGGGAACGCTCTCGAAAGGGAATCGCCGGCGGGCGATTCTCACGCTTTGCTGGAGGCGCTGAACCGGTCCGATTCGGAGATTAACCTGACGCGCTCGCTGGCGCTCGAAGCTCTCGCGGCTTTGCCGCCAAACGATGCCGGTCCTGAAGCCCGATTCCCCTCGCTGATGAAGGATGTCATTGTGCGCATCCGGGGGTCCGCCGCCCCGCCGGGGATTGTACGGTGCAGGCAGGAAGTGTGGCGCCTGGCGGGATGGGTCAAGAGGGACCGCCAGGTGAAACGGACGATCGTTTTTGTCGATATCGGAAGCAACACCGGCAGTCAGATTCCAACTGCCAGAGAGGTGAGATACTATCGCGCCGGTCCCGAGGATATTCTGGAAGGCATTTATGACCAATATGCGGCACAGCAATAGGAAGCACCGAACCCCCGGATAAAAGAGATAAATAGAGATAAAAGATTCCGATCGAAGTTGACAGACAATTCGGATTCGGCGGCGCGGCAATAGCGAGTTCAGTTAGCCGGCGAAAAACGATATGATCTACTCTACGCATGTACTACGCACGTGGAGGCTTCATGATTTTCAGGCGGTTCTTGTTTTCCGGATTGGCGCTGTTTTTTCTGACCGCCGTTACGCTTACGGCTCAGCGGGGGAAAGGCAACTCCCTCAGCAACGTGCCCATCCCGGACGTGTCCAGCTTTATCGTAAGTGGTTCCGTCGCCTTGCCGGACGGCATCATCCCCAGCCGCATTGTGCAGATCGAGCGGGTGTGCGGAGGACGGACAGTCGGGGTAACCTATGCGGATTCCAAAGGGCGATACAGCTTCGATCTCGGGTTTATTTTCAACCCGAGTAAGCCGACCTCGGGAGGCGAGCCCGCGGAGAGTTTCGCGGACTGCATAATCCGCGCGAGTCTCGAGGGTTATCGCGCCCAGACGATTGCTCTCGGACCGGCGGTCAAGAGCGCAAAACCCCTCCTTGCCGCGATTGTGCTGCAGCCCGTCGGCAAGACAGCCGCGATCATGAGCGATACCGACGCCCGCATTTCGAAAAACGCCAAGAAGGATTATGAAAAAGGGCTCGACCTGATGGCCGCCAAAAAATGGCCCGAGGCGCTCGCAACCATGCAGAAGGCGGCTTCCGAAGATGCCAAATTCGCCACAGCCTGGGTCAGCGTGGGAACCCTGCAGGCATCGCTGAACGATAACGATGGCGCGCTGCAGTCTTATGCGAAGGCGATCTCGGCCGACGATAAGTTCGCGGAGCCCTATATCGATCTGGCAGTGCTCCAGACTGCGGCCGCGCAGTGGGATAAAGTGATCGAGAACACTGAAAAAGTAATTTCGCTCGACGCGGATGCGTTCCCGCGCGCCTACTATCTGAATACGATGGCGAACATCAGACTGAAGAAGATGGATGCCGCGATGAAGAATGTCGCCCAGGGTATCCGCGTGGATCAGGACCACCTTTTCCCCGATTTGCAGTATATGCAGGGCATCCTGCTGATCAACAAAGGCGACATGGCAGGCGCGCGCGCTCAACTGGAGAGCTACCTGGCGCTCGCTCCCAAGGGAGACAACGCGCAGAACGCGAGCGACCAGTTGAAGAACTTGCCGGCGGCGAAGTAGTTTTCCCTGCGTACCGTCAAATGAAAACCAGCGTCGACCGGATTCTGACAACTCATGTGGGCAGTCTTCCCCGCCCCCAGAATGTAGTGGATTTTCTTTTCGCCGAAGACCGCGGCGAACCGTATGATCGGACGCAGTACGACGACACCATGCGACAGGCCGTAGCCCTGACGGTGACGCGCCAGACCGAGTCCGGCGTCGATATAGTCAGCGACGGCGAGATGAGCAAGATCGGCTACGCGACCTACATCCGCCATCGCCTGACCGGTTTCGCCCTGGGCACCGTGCCGCGCGCGACTCCGCAGGATCTCGACGACGTTCCCGCTTTCCGCGACAAGCTCGTGGCGGAAGGCCATAGCCCGAAATATCTTCGGCCCATCTGCAAGGGCCCGATCGCGGTCCGCAATTTGGAGCCGCTGCACAAGGACATAGCGAATTTGAAGCGGGCCGTCGCGCAGGCGGGCGCTGTCGAAGGCTTCATGAACGCTGCGTCGCCCGGAACGATCGCCGTCTTCCAGCCCAACGAATACTATGCGACGTATCAGGCATATCTGGAAGCTCTCGCAAACGCCATGCGAACCGAGTACGAGACGATCATCAACGCGGGCCTGATTCTCCAGATCGATTGCCCCGACCTCGCCATGGGCAGGCACATCAAGTTTCGCGGCACGCCGGACGAAGAGTTCGTGCGCAACGCCGAAATGCAGGTGGAAGCGATGAACCACGCATTGGCCAACGTCCCCGCCGATCGGGTGCGCTTCCACGTCTGCTGGGGCAATTACGAAGGCCCCCATACCCATGACATCCCGCTCGAAAAGATTCTGCCCACGCTTCTGAAGGCGAAGCCGATGGCCATCCTGATTGAAGGCGCCAATCCGCGTCACGAGCACGAGTGGGAAATCTGGGAAAAACAGAAGTTTCCGGACGACAAGGTGCTGATCCCCGGCGTGATCGATACGTCCTGTAATTTCGTGGAGCACCCACGCCTTGTCGCGCAGCGCCTGATTCGTTACGCGAAGCTTGTCGGGCGCGAGCGTGTCATCGCGGGAACCGACTGCGGCTTCGGAACCTTTGCCGGTTTCGGACCGGTTCACCCCGATATCTGCTGGCTGAAACTCAAATCGCTGCGCGAGGGCGCCGACCTTGCCTCAGGTGAGCTGTGGGGCAGAGCGCACGCCGCCGACTGAGCTTTTCATCTGATCATAAAGTTCGTATCGGATCATAAAACTATGTCCAGCCCCGCGGCGACTCCGCCCACTCCCGAAAGAATAATGCAATACGCATGGGGATACGCCCCGCCTCTGATTCTGGAGGCCGCTGTCCGCAATCGCGTTTTCGACGCACTCAACGAAGGCCCGAAGACAGTCTCTGAAACCAGCGCGGCAACAGGCGCATCCGAGCGCGGTCTTTCCGCCCTCATGAACGCGCTCGTCGGATTGGAGTTCCTCACGCGCGATGATGCGGGGCGGTATTCTCTGACTCCGGAAAGCGCCACTTATCTGGTCAGTTCGAAGCCCGCCTATTTCGGTGGATTCCTCGCGCATATCAGCAAGCAACTGATTCCCGACTGGCTCGATTTGACGACCGTTGTGCAAACGGGGAAGCCGGTTGTGCCGGTGAATCGGCATTCCGAAGGCTCCGCTTTCTTTGAACAATTCGTCGCGGGGCTGTTTGCCATGAATTATGGGTCGGCCATGACGGCGGCAGAGGCGCTCGGAGTTGCTTCGGCCACGGGACCGGTCAGAGTGTTGGATCTCGCAACCGGGTCGGGAGTGTGGGGAATTGCTATTGCGCAACGGTCTCCGCATGTCACCGTGACCGCCGTCGACTGGCCCAACGTTCTCGAGATCACGCGCAAGACAGCGGCGCAGCACGACCTCGCCGGCCGCTTTAGTTATGTCGCCGGCGATCTGGCTGCAGTCGATTTCGGTAAAGGCCACAACATTGCCACGTTGGGCCATATTCTGCATACCGAGGGTGAAGTGCGCAGCCGCAGTCTGATTCGGAAAACGTATGACGCGCTGGCTCCCGGCGGCACGATCGTGATTGCGGAATTCCTCGTAAACGCGGATCGCCGCGGACCGCTGCCCGGCCTTCTGTTCGGCGTGAACATGCTGATCCATTCGGACGTGGGCGGTACTTACAGCTTCGAGGAAATTCGCGGCTGGCTGGAAGAATCAGGATTCAAGGACGCGCGAATGGTGGAATCCCCGGGCCCATCGCCGCTGATTTTTGCTACCAGGTAGTTAATGCAAAATATCCTCTTCCGGTTTCTGGCCTGGCTGGGCGGCCACGAACTGGCGATTCTGCTGGCGCTTTTGGGAATCGCGGGGGGCGTGTGGATATTTGCCGCCATCGCGAGCGAAGTGAAAGAGGGCGAGACGGGCGGCTTCGACCGCGAGGTGCTCCTCGCCATGCGCCGGCCGGGGGATCTGGCGCCGATCGGCTCGCGCTCCGTGCAGGAAGCCGCGCGCGACATCACCTCCCTCGGCGGCGCCACGCTGCTCACGCTGATTACCATCTTCACCGCCGCCTTTCTGGCGCTCGATGGGAAGAAGTACATGGCGTTGTTCGCCTGCGCTTCCGTGGCCGGCGGAATGATCGTTTCCGGTTTGCTGAAGGATGTTTTTGACCGTCCCCGTCCAGAGATCGTTCCACACCTTGCGTACGCTTCGAGTTCGAGTTTCCCCAGCGGGCATTCCATGATGTCCGCCGTCACCTACCTGACGCTCGGAGCGTTGCTCGCGCGATCCCACGAACGAAAAGCGTTGAAGGCATTTTTTCTTCTCGTCGCCGCGCTGCTTTGTTTCATGGTCGGGGTGACCCGCGTCTATCTCGGGGTGCACTGGCCCACCGACGTCCTCGCGGGCTGGACCGCCGGTGCAGTCTGGGCGCTCATGTGCTGGGTCACCGCCCGCTGGCTGCAAAGCAGGAAGACACTCGAACCGCCGGTTTGAATTTGGGAGCGCCGGCGGTCTTGCCGCCGGTAAACTTGGGAACGGGGCAGCAATTATGAAAACAGCGTTAGTCACAATCACCATCGCGATCGCCGGGTGGGCGGCTCACGCCCAGAACTCCGCACCGGTGCGTTTGGATCCGCCCGTGCCGACCGGGCCCCCGACCAATTCCGCCCCCAACCCCTATCGCACCGTCACCGGATGGCTCAAGCTACCTGACGGGCGTGTTTTTGGTTCCACCGGCGGTGTTGCCATCGATAAAAACGGCC
Source organism: Bryobacteraceae bacterium (assembly GCA_049516355.1). Taxonomy (GTDB): domain Bacteria; phylum Acidobacteriota; class Terriglobia; order Bryobacterales; family Bryobacteraceae; genus BOG-234. Next base: position 18,091 of record JBEKTF010000095.1, read on the forward strand.
ACATCTGGGTGGCTGAAAGATGCGGCGCAAAAGGTTTCGTCGCCGCTTCCTGTGCCGGTTCGAAGCTCGACCCCGTCTTCGAGTTCGATGCGACGGGGAAAGTACTGCGCAATTTCGGCGGCGGGCTGATGGTGATGCCCCACGGCATCGGCATCGACGCGGATGGCAACGTGTGGGTCACCGATAACCAGGGCAAAGACGGCAGGGGCCATCAGGTATTCAAGTTTTCTCCCGAAGGGAAAATATTGATGACGCTGGGCACGGCGGGAGTCCCGGGCTCCGGGCCAAACACCCTCAATCAGCCGAACGCTGTTGCGTTCGCCCCCAACGGAGACATTTTCATCTCCGAAGGGCACGGCGGAGAAGGCGGCAATCAGATCGCGAAGTTCTCCAAAGACGGAAAGTACATCAAGAGATGGGGCAAGAAAGGGATCGCACCGGGTGAATTCGACTTGCCCCATTGTCTGGCCTTCGATTCCAGAGGACGTCTCCTCGTTGGCGATCGCAATAACAATCGTATTCAGGTCTTCGACCAGGACGGCAACTTCATAGAACAGTTCACGCAGTTCAGCCGGCCGAGCGGAATTGCGGTCGGCAAGAACGATGTCATCTACGTCGCGGACTCTGAGTCGGAATCGGTCTCGCGAAACCACTTCGGCTGGAAGCGTGGCATCCGTGTCGGAAGCATCAGGGACGGCCGGATCACCGCATTCATTCCCGACCCTTCCGATACAACCCAGGGTACAAGCGCGGCGGAAGGCATCGCGGTCGATTCCAAAGGAGTGATTTACGGGGCGGAAGTCGTCCCGAACGATCTGAAAAAGTACGTCAAAGAGTGAGCGATCAGCAAACGGAACCGATCTTCACCGTAGGCCATTCGACGCGCCCCATCGAAGACTTCATCGCGCTGCTCCAGGCGCACAAGATCGACCTGCTCGCCGACGTCCGCACCGTCCCCCGGTCGCGGCACAATCCTCAATTCAACCGCGACACTCTGCCGGAGACATTGCGGCGAGCCGGTATCGGGTATCTGCATCTTGCCGAATTAGGCGGCCTCCGCAAAGCCCGCCCGGATTCAACCAACACCGGATGGCGCAACCTCTCATTTCGCGGCTATGCAGACTATATGCAGACTCCGGAATTCGAGCACGGCCTGACGCACCTGATGAATGAGGCAGCAACGCACCGCGTCGCAATTATGTGCGCCGAGGCGGTGCCGTGGAGATGCCATCGCTCACTGATCGCAGACGCATTAACGGCCAGAGGTGCGGAAGTTTTTGAGCTATCGAGCATGACACGGGCGCAGCTGCACACGATGACGCCGTTCGCCCGCATCGACGGCACGCGCGTAACCTATCCGTGACTCGCTTTACTTCCCGACCGCGAGAATCGTAAACGAATCCGGCACCAATGCGCCCCGGCCCGCGCGCCCCCCTGGCTCCGTCGGCGGTGTCGGCGGACCAGACTCAG
>JBEKTF010000096.1:0-19557 GCA_049516355.1 Bryobacteraceae bacterium
ATCTCGAAATGATGAAGGAGATCGGATACTGCCATGGGATCGAAAATTATTCGCGGCACTTTTCGGGCAGGCTGCCGGGTGAAGCGCCGCCCACGCTGCTCGATTACCTTCCGCACGATTCCGTTATGTTCATCGACGAGAGCCATCAGACCGTCCCGCAGCTGCACGGCATGTATCATGGCGATCGCTCGCGGAAACAGGTCCTCGTGGCGCATGGTTTCCGGCTGCCCAGCGCGCTGGACAACCGGCCGCTGACGTTTGAGGAGTTCGAGCACAGGGTCAACCAGGTGGTTTATGTGTCGGCGACGCCGGGACCTTATGAGCTGACGAAAACGGCGGGAGTGGTGGTGGAGCAGATTATCCGGCCGACGGGTTTAGTGGATCCCGAGATTGAGATCCGGCCGATCAAGGGTCAGGTGGACGACCTGCTGAATGAGATCCGGAAACGCACGGCGAACGATCAGCGCGTGCTGGTGACGACGCTGACCAAGCGCATGGCCGAGGATCTGGCCGAATATTATTCGGAGGTTGGGGTAAAGTGCAATTACCTGCACTCGGAAGTCAGCACGCTCGACCGCATCAAGATCCTGCGCGACCTAAGGCGCGGAGAGCATGACGTTCTGATCGGCATCAATCTGCTGCGGGAAGGTCTGGATCTGCCGGAGGTGTCCCTGGTCGCGATCCTCGATGCCGATAAGGAAGGCTTTCTGCGATCGAGCGGCGCGCTGATTCAGACGATTGGCCGCGCGGCCCGGCATCTGGAAGGCAGAGCGATCCTTTACGCCGATGTGATGACGGACAGCATGAAGCGCGCTATCGACGAAACCACGCGGCGGCGCGTGACGCAGCTTCGCTACAACGAAGACAACGGGATTATTCCGCAATCGATCGTCAAGCCGATCGATATGAGCCTGATCGCCATCGCCGAAGGAGACTACGTGACGGTACCGGCGGAGCCTGAGGAAAGCGACGAAGAACTGACGCCCGCGCAAAGAGAGCAGTTCATCGGGGACCTCGAGAATCGCATGCGCGAGGCTGCCCGTAAATTCGAGTTCGAAAAAGCCGCCCAACTTCGCGATAGAATCAAACACCTCCGAGCGAAGGACGTGGCGGGCATTGGGATTCCGGTTTAAATACGGGGTATTAGGGGCGGGAGCGGTCGCGAAGAGCCTGATCGGCAGGCTGCCGGCGAAGACGCGCGATCTGGGCCCGGTTTCGGCGGTGTCGTTTCGCGTGGCGAGCCGCATTGCCAATACGCTGCGGGCCGGCCGCGCGGCACGTACCGCGAATGAATTGAACGACGCCGCGGCGGTGTTGTTCCACGCTCCTCCGGATCAGGCGGAGGTTCTGCTGGAAATCCTGGAGAACGCGGAGATTCACTGGCCAGGTAAAGCCTTGATTTTCTGCGATTGCGACGATGTTCGAGGGGCGCTGGCTCGCTTCCATGCCAAGGGCGCCAGTACAGCCGTAGCGAGGCAGTTCGGCATCCCGGGCAGCATTGTTTTGGCGGGAAACGGCGCCGCCTTAACCGCCGCGCACCGGATTGCGCGAGGGTTGAAGCTGAAGGCCATCGAGATCCTGCCGGGCGCGACCGACCTCTTCGACGCCGCGGTGACGTTGGGGAACTCCGCAATCACGCCGCTGATCGATTGCGCGGCGGCGCTGCTTCGCCAGGCGGGTATTCGGGACGGCGAGGCTGCGCGAATCGCGTCTGCTGTGTTTTCGCAGACGGCGAGCGAGTACGCGCGTTCGGGCAAGCAGAGTTGGGCGTGGTACATGCGAAAGCCGCAAGTCGAGCGGATCGAAGCCCAGATTGCCGCGGTGGGGGAGTGTCCCGGGCCGGTACTGCGGCGGTTGCTGCTGTTTGGGCTGGAGACCTTCGACAAGTACCCGGAGGTTCGACGGGATCTTCAGGATTTGCCGAAGGGTAACGTCACTTCAGAGTTATGATCGTCGCAGCGTCACTGTCTTAGCGTAACGACGGTAGCCCCATGCCCGCCTGCCTCCAGCGGAGCATCCCGGTAATCCGCAACGAATTGGGTCCGGGCGAGAATGGCGCGAACCATTTCCCGCTGTACTCCGATGCCGCGGCCATGAATAATCCGCAATGCTTTGAAGCCGAGCCGGTGGGCTTCGAGGAGATATTCTTCAACGACGGCTTTCACATCGCGCGGCGGGACGGTGTGCAGATCGAAAACGTTTTCGATGGGGATTCGGATGGGGATTTCGGAATCGGGCATATAAAGCAAAACCCCGCCAGCCCGGGAGAGTGAGCTGGCGGGGTTTTCGATTTGGTGCAGCGCGCCTGACGGAGTTTAGCCCGCGTGTTGCAGCTTATACTCGCTCACGATCTGTTCCATCTCGTCTTTCAGATGGAGTTTGAGCTTTTTCAGACGATGTTCTTCCACTTCTTCCTGAGGGGTAAGGGCGGGTTTTGCTTCCAGCGCCTCGACCTTCCGTTTGTACTCATGGTGTTTGGTCATGAGCTCGCGAAATTTCTCATTCGTCTGCATCAGGTGCGCTTTGATTTCTGCTTGTACGTTCTGTTCCATTCTCGGCATCTCTCCTTAGTGGAGTCGCCTCGCCAAACCGGCACGGGAACTCGTGGCCGATCCGGCAGGTAGCTTCACTTCAATTGAAGTGGCGAACGGTTCGCCGCTCGTCTACCAGGACTTTACCATGAACGTTTTTTCATGACAACTGCGTTTACGGTTCCATGGTCGTAGTACCCGGTCCGGAAGCCGGCTTCGACCCAACCGTGCTTGCGATAGAGCGCGATCGCGGCGGCGTTCGGCTCGGCAACCTCGAGGAAAATAACCCCGTGAGCCCGCTCCGCGACGGCAGTCAGCAGAGCGGAAGCGACGCCGCGCCGTCGCCAGGAAGGATCGACGGCCAGATTCAGGATTTCCGCCTCGTCGGGAGCGCTTTGGCGCCAGGAACAGAATCCGGCGGGCTGGGCGTCGATCAGGGCCACGAGGAGAGGAAATCCTGCGTAATCGCCCAGAGGCCACTGGGCAGTTTCGGGACAATGGTGCTGGATGCGGGCGATTGCGTGGAAATCGCGTTCGGACCCTGGCCGGACCAGAATGGAATCAGTTGTGCTGGCCAAACCTCTATTGTGACGCGAACCGTGGTAACGGCACCGGTTTGCCCGCTATGTAGAAGAACCGGCGGCGCAAGGCGACCGCCGGCGTTCCCAACCGGAACTACCCTATTCAAATCCCCGTCGAGCTGCGCTCGACCGTACCGGCTGAAGCCCGTACCCACCTGGGCATACGCCAGATACGGGAGCGTATTTGCGAAATCATGTACTCAGTTCCGTGAGCCCGGGGCTTCGGAACGCCCGGCCAGCGGCTGCACGACGCCACCGCCGCAGACCGCGACTCCCGTGCGAATCAGCGCCTGCAGGAAGTTATTCAACATGGCGTAGCAGACCTGTTCGGTCATGGGCTGTTTACCCGGCAGCCGGAACGAAGCGGGCAGTTCCTTCGAGATCCGCACGCGGAGCGCGTTGGCCAGGTTGCGGCCCGCGCGGTCGCGTTTGTTGGCGACAGTCATTGGTGTTTGCATCACGCCGCCGGTTCTGCCATCCACGTAGAACTGGCAGCGGGAGAACCAGCCGAGATTCGCGGGGTCCGCGGCATCGAATAAAAGCAGGGGAGTTTCGCGCTGCTCCGCGATCAGATCGAGCAGAATGCTGCGCGGGGATTCCTTGAGCTTTGTTTCGAAGCCCGCCTGTTGCGCCACGGCGGACACAGTGGTGGCGTCGATCTCGAGAAGAATCAACTTGTGCCGGCCGGCCTGGAGAACCTGCATAATTTTATGTCGCGGTGGCGGCCTTCGCGGAAGGCGCGCACGCGGAAGCGATGTCGGGGTAGAAGTCGATCACGTGGTCGATGCGGGTGATTCTAAAAACTTCCAGCACCCGGCCGTTCGCACCCGTTACACAGAGTTCAGCGCCCGCCTGGGAAGCCTTGCCGAAGCAATAGGCGACGATGCCGATCCCGGTGCTGTCGATCCAGGAGACCTGGCCGAGGTCGATCACGATCTTTCGCGCGCCTTCGTGCAAAGCTTTCAATACGGCGACCTCGATCTGGCCGCTCTCCCGTCCGAGAGTAATGCGACCGCCGATTTCGATCACGGTGATGCCGGGTTCGCAGTTTTGCGTGGCAAGCGTTAGAACCATGTCTATAGCCTCCGATGTCTCAGGATAGCGGAAATCGAGTTAATATGTGAGGTGAAGCCATGGTCATCCGTACGAGTACCGATTTTCCGCACAGGCAACCGCGCTATTCCGAGGTTACGCCACGCCAGACTTACCTGAGCCGCCGCCGGTTCCTCGCGGCCGGTTCTCTGGCGATCGGCGCGCTGGCCAACCCGCTGAAATCTCTGGCCGAAGCCAAGCTGAACGGCATCGTCAAAAGCCCGTTCAGCACGGATGAAAAGCCGACGCCCTACGGGGCCGTTACCGGCTACAACAATTTTTACGAGTTCGGCACGGGCAAGGACGAGCCAGTGAGGCTCGCCAAAAATTTTCATACAAATCCGTGGACGGTTTCGATCGAGGGCGAGGTGGTGAAGCCGAAGACCCTGGATCTCGACGCGATCATGAAGCTGGCCCCGCTCGAGGAACGCATTTACCGGCATCGCTGCGTGGAGGGGTGGTCCTTTGTAATTCCATGGGTGGGGTTTCCTATGAGCGCCCTGCTCAAGCAGGTGGAGTTCACCCCGAAAGCGAAGTTTGTGGCTTTCCAGAGTTTCTACGATCCGAAGCAGATGCTGTCCGCGCGGGATGCGCATATCCAATTTCCTTACATCGAGGGGCTGCGCCTGGATGAAGCCATGCACCCTCTGGCGCTGCTTTCCGTGGGCGTCTATGGGGAAATATTGCCGCCGCAGAACGGCGCGCCGCTTCGGCTCACCGTGCCGTGGAAGTACGGCTTCAAGAGCATTAAATCGATCGTGAAGATCCGGCTGGTGGAAAAGCAGCCGCCGACCACGTGGAATAACGAATGGCCGGATGCGTATGGGTTCTACTCGAATGTGAATCCTGAAGTGGACCATCCTACGCATAGCCAGGCACAGGAGATTCGGCTTGGGGTGGGCACGTTCGGGCAGCGCATCAAGACGCAGATGTTCAATGGATACGACCAGGTCGCAAGTCTCTACGCGGGAATGAATCTGCGCAAAAATTACTAACCGCATGAAGAAAGTCTGGTTGAGCGGGTGGACGAAAGCCCTGCTCTTCGCGTTGTGCCTGGTTCCGGTCTTCAATCTGTTTTGGCGCGGTTACCATCAGGATCTGACCGCCAACCCCATCGAGTTCATCACGCATAAGACAGGTGACTGGACGCTTCGGTTCCTGCTGATCACGCTCGCGATCACTCCCCTTCGCGTTGTTTTAAACCAACCGCAAATGATTCGGTTTCGCCGCATGGTGGGGCTTTTTGCGTTCTTCTATGGGTTGCTGCATCTTTCGACGTGGATGTGGCTGGATAAAGGTTTCGATGTGAGCGAGATGTGGAAGGATGTGGTGAAGCGGCGATTCATTACTTCTGGAATGGTCGGCTTGTTGCTGATGGCGCCGCTGGCCGTAACCTCGACTGCCGGGTGGGTCCGGCGGCTGGGCTATACGCGGTGGCAGCTGCTCCACCGGGCGATTTATTTCAGCGCGCTCGCTGGAGTGATCCACTACTATTGGGGGGTTAAGTCCGATATCCGGCTGCCGGTTTTGTATGGTGCAATTTTTTCGGTTCTGATGCTCTACCGCGCGGGCGCGTGGATGCTGAAGAGAAACAAGCGGGCGCGGGTCGAATCCCGCAGAGACGCGACATCAGTCGCCTAAGGGGAAACGCGACTTGAAGTCGCGTCCCCAAGGATTGCTATGCCAGGTCTTCGGGCCGAATCGGCAGGCGGCGAATCCGCTTGCCAGTCGCGGCGAAAATCGCATTCGCGACGGCCGGGCCGATCGGAGGCGTGCTGGCCTCGCCGATACCGGCCGGGGGTTCATGGCTCGGGACCAGATAAACTTCGACCACCGGCATTTCGGCGATACGCAAAACCTGATACCCGTCGAAGTTCCCCTGCTGGACGCGGCCACGATCGATCGTGATGCCGCCCTTGAGCGCCGATAATCCAAACACAATCCCACCCTGAATCTGTTGCACGACGCCGGCGGGATTGATCACCTGTCCGCAATCCACCGCGCAAACTACGCGATGCACCTGATATTTGCCCTTGTCGACCGACACTTCGGCAACCTGGGCATTGAATCCGCCGAGGTTGTTCACCACAGCCACGCCGCGGAATCTTCCCGCAGGTAGAGGCTTGCCCCAACCCGACTTCTCAGCCGCCAGATTGAGTACGCCGAGAAGGCGCGGAGATTTGTCGAGAAGCCGCCGGCGCAATTCCACGGGGTCCTTACCGCCCGCCGCCGCCATTTCGTCGATGAAGCATTCGGCGAAGAACGTATTCTGCGAACATCCCACCGAACGCCAGTAGCCCACCGGGATCCCGGCGTCGGGCGGATGATACTCGACGTGCATATTCGGAATGCTGTAAAGAACGCTCGCGATGCCGTCGACGCCGCTTCGATCCACGCCATCCTTCAGGCCCGTGAACGTCGGGGAAGCGATGCGCGAATGCCACGCCACCGGCCATCCCTGGGCATCCAGACCTGCTGCGAACTTCGTCAGCGAAGCGGGACGATAAAGGTCATGCTGCATGTCGTCTTCGCGGGACCACGTGAGTTTTACCGGCACTCCCGCCGCTTTCGCGATCTCGATCGCTTCGTCCACATGCGGGCCGGGGCGTCCGAAACTGCCTCCCAGATAATACGTGTGGACCTGAATTTTCTCAGTCGGAAGACCCGTGATCTTTTCGGCCGCCTCGACGCCTTCGCTCGGGATCTGCGTCCCGGCCCAGATTTCGCAGCTATCCGGCTTTACCGAGACCACGCAACTGTGCGGTTCCATCGGGGCGTGCGAGAGATAAGGCGCTTCGTAAAGAGCTTCGATTTTCTTCGCCGCGGTGGAAAGGGTCGCGGCGGTATCGCCGTTATTCAATGCCACAGCGCCGGGCTTTTCGAGAAGATCGGCGAACATCTTGTGGAGGGTCGCGCTCGAAGTATTGGCCATCCGGCCTTCGTCCCATTTGATCTTGAGCACGCGACGACCCTGCATGGCGGACCAGGTGTTATCGGCCAGCACGGCTACGCCATTCGAAATCTGGATGACCTGCTTGACGCCAGGGACGGCCTTCGCCTGGGTGGCGTCGAAGCTGGCTACTTTGCCGCCAAAAACCGGGCAGCGTTCGAGCGAGGCGTATTGCATCCCGGGCACCCGGATATCGATGCCATACTGCGCCTTGCCGGTAACTTTCAACTTCGTGTCGAGGCGCTTCGGAGAGGTCCCGATCAGGCGGAACTTTGTGAAATCCTTCACGGCCACGTTGGCGGGCGGCGTAACCTTAGATGCGGCTTCGGCAAGGCTTCCATAGCTCAGGCGTGCGTTCGTTGCGGTGTTTACCACCGAATTGTTTTCCGCGCGGCACTGGGATCGATCCACGCCCCACTGCTGGGCCGCGGCGGTGACGAGCATTTCGCGCGCAGTCGCGCCGGCTTTCCGGAGGGGCTGCCATGAGGTCCGGATGCTCAAGCTGCCAAAAACGCCCTGCAGGGTCTTCGAGCCGAAGACTCCATAGTTCGCCGGATCGACCGGCGCAAATTCCGTATTCACCTTGTTCCAGTCGCACTCGAGTTCTTCGGCGAGAAGCATCGAAAGCGCTGTCACCGAACCTTGCCCCAACTCCGCGCGGTGAATGGTCAGCGTGACGCTGTCGTCGGTGCCCACGCGCACGAAGGCGTTGAGTCGGGGAAGAGTGGACGCAGTGGTGCCTCCTGGACTATCCGCGGCCAGCTTCGAACGTTCGGGCAAGTAGAAGCCGACCATCAGACCGCCCGCGGCCGCGGCGCCGGTTTTGAAGAAGCTGCGGCGATTCACTTCGCACCTCCCTGCATCTCGGCCGCGCGGTGAATGGCGTGGCGAATATCCTGGTAGGTGCCGCAGCGGCAGATGTTGCCGCGCATGACTTCATCGATATCGGAATCGCTCGGCTGTTTGTTTTTTGCGAGAAGCGCCGCAGCCGCCATGATCTGGCCGGACTGACAGTAGCCGCACTGTGGAACGTCGCTCTCCAGCCAGGCGCGCTGGACGGGATGGTTGCCGTCGCTCGATAGCCCTTCGATGGTGGTGACGTTCTTGCCTGCCGCGGCCGAGACCGGCGTACTGCAGGAACGAATCGCCTCGCCATTCAGGTGGACCGTGCAGGCACCGCACAGCGCCATGCCGCATCCAAACTTGGTGCCTGTCAGGCCGAGCGTGTCGCGCAAAACCCACAGTAAGGGCATCTGCGGAACAACGTCGACGGTTTGCTGTTTTCCATTTAATCCAAACGTGATAGCTGCCATACGCGTTGTTTCAGGATATAACCCGGCGGCACCCGAAGCAACCGTCCATCAGGTGAGCGTGACGTACGCAGGAACGCCAGCGGTCTAGCCGCCGGTCCCGCCAGAATGGTACTGCACCGGCGGCAGAGACCGCCGGCGTTACCAGTCCACGCTTATTGAGCCGTAAACGCCAACAACACGTTTCCGGGCATTCCGTTGCCCGTGCCTATGTATCCGGATCCGACGTAAAGCATGCCGTTGACGATAACAGCGCCGGGATCGCCCAGAGATCCCCCTTTCGCCGGGACGCCGTTCACCGTTTCGTAATCCCGCGCTGTGTTGTATTGCCAAAGCTCGTGGCCATCGGCGGTGGAGAGCGCATGGATCACGCCGTCCCATCCGCCGGAGAACACTACCCCGGGGATCAGCGTAACGGCGGCGGCCTGTCCGCGCCGCGGACGCCGGCCCTCTTCCGCCGGTGCGGGATCCAGCCGTGTGAACCAGGCCTTCGTCCCGTCAGTGAGACGCAGCGCGGCCACCCCGCCGGTTTGAACCGAATAATAGACATTCTGTTCGTCGGCCGCACCACCCCACATGATCTGCCCGGCGGCGCTGGGGGTTCCTTCGGCGAGGTCGGCTTTCCACACAAGCGCACCCTGCTTGTCAGGATCCACGGCAACGACTCCACCACCTTTGTGGGCCGCAATCAGAATTCGTTTGCCGCCCGGCAGCGTCTTCAGGATCGGCGAATTGGCGAAATCCCAGTCCGGCCCGACGTGCTCGGGACACTGTTCGCCCTTCTGATTCCCGTTGCAGCCCTGCGGCGAGGCATCGTTTTCAACGCCTTGGTACGACCACAGCATTTTCCCGGTCCGCATATCGAACGCGACAATTGCGTCCGAGGTCTTCGCCGCCGGTTCCGTAAACGCGTTACCGGTGGCCACGTAGATTGCCCGAGATTTGGCGTCCAATGTCGGCGCGGTCCAGATCGACGCGCCTGCCGGAGCCCAAAGCTGCGTGCCCAGAGAATTCTTCTTCGTCGGCTTCGACTCTTCCGGAATCGTGTAGCTCTTCCAGATCACCTTACCGGTGTTGGCATCGATCGCCGACAGATTTCCGCGATAGGTGCAACACGGATAGTGCGGATCTCCGGAGGCCACCTCTTCCGACCCGGCAACCCCGACATACAAGCGGCCCTCATGAAAGACAGGCGAGCCGGTAATATGCGACAGAACCCGCCGATCCGCGTTCGTCTTCCACAACAGTTCGCCGCTACGGGCGTCGACGGCGTAAACATTCGCCTTCCGGTCGCCGAAGTACGTGGCATATTTTGAGCTGCCGTGTCCGCTGACAGGACCGATGACCATCGCGGTGCGCACCTGAGCCTCCGCATGAAACGACCAGTAGACACAGCCGGACCCGGCATCGAGCGAATAGACGAAGCCATTGTCGTCTCCTATGAACACGCGGCCGTCCACGATGGTGGGCTGCCCGTAAGTCTCCGCTCCGGCGGGCAGTCCGAAAGCCCACTTCAGTTTCAGCTTCGCCACCTGATCCGGGTTTAGTCCTCCGTTTTTGGCCGTCTGAAAGCGAGTATTCATGAGGTCATTACCCCAGCCGTTCCACGAGACGCTCGCATACGGATTGCCCATCTGCGGATTCGACGCGCAGTGGTTGGTCATGTTCTTTATGTCGCCCGCCTCGGCCGCCCCCAGCGGACGGCCACCGAAGAACTCCGCGACCAGACGTTTCTCATCGTTGCTGAGATTGCTTGCCTGCTGGACCATCGCGCCCGTGGTGAGCGCCGCAAAGATGGATTCCGGCGACATCTGCGCCAGCGTGTCGGTACTGGGCGCGTTGTTCTCGCGCAGCGCGTCCGGATCGGCACTCGACTTCACGTTCTTGTGGCAGCCGGCGCAATTGTTATTGAAGATCGGCTGCGCCGCCATTCGCGCCCCCGGGCCTGCCATCGGCAAGGGAGGCCGTTGACCCGATTGCGGCGGCTGGGCGCAGAGGCAGGACACAGCGGCGAGAACGACAAGAACGTATACAACGAAACGCAGGAGCATCGGTGTCATCATACTAACGATTCCTGCGTCCCGCGCCGCCCATTTAAACTGGGGTGGCGACATGCCCCGCTCTTTATTTCAAAGATGGTTATTTCAAGCCATGCGGCCTTTGGACCGCGCGTCCGTGGTGCGCGACGCTACGGCCGGGGTCGAACTGGCGGCGATGAGCGTACCGCAGTCGTTGGGCTACGCCAGCATTGCGGGAATGCCCGCGGTGACGGGGTTCTACACTCTGCTGCTGCCGCTTTTGGGGTTCGCCAGCTTCGGTTCGTCACGCTACCTTGTCGTCGCCGCCGATTCCGCTACCGCCGCCATTCTCGCGGGAGGAATCTCCGGGATGGCGGCCGCGGGCAGCGCCAGGTATGTGGCGCTGGCGGGTCTGGTAGCCTTGCTGACTGCCGCGCTTCTGCTGATCGCGCGCGTCCTCAAGTTAGGCTTCCTCGCCGACTTCCTCTCGCAAACCGTGCTCGTCGGTTTCCTTACTGGCGTGGGTTTCCAGGTGGGAATCGCCGTGCTGGGCCAAATGCTCGGCATCGCGGTTGCCTCCCATCGGACGGTCATCCAGCTTGCGGAGTTGTGGCGCGGACTTCCTCAGATGAACCTGGAATCGCTGGGCCTGTCCACGCTGGTAGTCGCCGGGGTTCTCACGCTCACACGGTTCGCGCCGCGCGCACCGGGTCCTCTGATCGCGGTGGTTGGCTCGGTGGCGGCGAGCGCGGCCTGGGATTTCGCCGGGCACGGAATTGCCATTATCGGCCCCGTGGCGAGCGGCCTGCCGCATTTGACGCTACCCGATTTTCGCTGGAAGGATATTGAAACCCTGTTACCCGTGGCCGCTTCATGTTTCGTGATGATCGTGACGCAGAGCGCGGCCACGGCCCGCATTTACGCCTCCCGCCATCACGAGCGGCTGGATGAGAACGCGGACCTGACCGGCCTCTCTGCGGCAAACGGTCTCGCGGCATTCAGCGGCACGTTTGTGGTAAACGGAAGTCCCACGCAGACCACCGTGGTCGAGTCGGCTGGGGCGAGAAGCCAGATTGCACAGGTTTCCGCGGCGGTGGTGGTGGCCCTGGTGCTGCTCTTTTTCACCCACCCGTTGCAGTACCTGCCGCGATGCGTATTGGGCTCAATCGTGTTCATTGTTGCGATCCGCCTGGTTGACCTGAAGGGGATGAGCGCCATTCGGCGCGAGAGCCCAGGTGAATTCGCGCTGGCCTTGACGACGGCGTGCGTCGTGGTGCTGCTGGGCGTCGAGCAGGGAATCGTGATCGCCATGGTGATGTCGCTGCTCCGCATCGTGCAGCACAGCTATCGCCCTCACACCGCAGTGCTCGTGAAGGGCGAAGGGGACCTCTGGCTGTTAACGCCTGCCGTTCCCGGTGCCGTCACAGAGCCGGGCCTGGTGGTCTACCGTTTCGGCGCGCCGCTCTTCTATGCCAACGCTGGCCGCTTTTCGGACGAGATCCGCGCTCTTGTGGGGCCCTATCCTTCGCAGGTGCGCTGGGTGTTGGTAGACGCCGGCGCGATCACAAAACTCGATTACAGCGCCGCCCGCGTCGTGCAGGAACTGCAGACCGAACTGGCCGGCCGCAAGGTTGAGTTGGCATTCGCTCACGTGGAACCTGAACTGCAAGCTGATCTGGATCGTCACCATCTGACAGAGGTAATCGGTCCTGCCCGGATCTTCGACAAGTTACATGAGGCCGTAGCTCACTATCACCAACTGGCACAGCAGAGTGGTGCTTGACGTGCCAGATTCTTCTGCAGGGTCTGCGCGACCAGATCCGGGTCAGGAGTCGTAGACATGAGCGGCATCGGTAAATTTGGACGTTCTTCGTTTTTGATAGCAATCATATTTGCGGGGCTGAGTGCCTGCAACAAGACTCAGGATGCCGGAGTCGCACAGGTTCCGCCCGCCAACGCGGCGGATGGAAACCTGGCCCCGGTCGATCAGGCACCAGCGGCCGATCAAAGCCCGGCGCAAAACCAACAGGTTGGCAGCGCTCCCCAGGCAGCTTATTCGCAGCCCGATCAGCCCTATGCTCCCGCGCAAGATACCGGCTACGATACGGCTTCGAACGAGCAACCCGTTTATGCCACCCAGCCTCCGCCACCTCTTCCGGAATACGATCAGCCCCCATGTCCCGGGGACAATTACATCTGGACGCCGGGTTACTGGAGTTATGGCGATGCAGGCTATTACTGGGTCCCTGGCGCGTGGGTGATTGCGCCTTATGTCGATGCGCTCTGGACGCCTCCCTATTGGGGTTACACGGGCGGCCGTTATCTGTGGCATGCCGGCTATTGGGGTCCCTATGTCGGCTTTTATGGCGGCATCAATTACGGCTTCGGATACACGGGACGCGGCTATTATGGCGCTTACTGGAATAGCGGCCGGGTTTATTACAACCGCTCCTTCACAAACGTGAATGGGGGGCATGTCCGCAATGTGTATAACTACCCGGCTCCGGCCAATAACAGAACCAGCATCAGCTACAACGGTGGACAGGGTGGCATCAATGCGCGACCGATCGCGGCGGAACTGGCAGCGGCGCGAGGCCCGCGCGTGCCTCCGGTTTCCGCGCAGGTTCAGCACGCACGGGAAGCTTCCACTAATCGAGCGCAATTCGCCGCGGTGAATCGCGGCCGGCCGCAGACCCTTGCGGCGGCTCGTCCGTTGGCTACTTCGTACAGTGCTCCGGCTGCACGCCCTCCTGCGGAGGCGCTGCGGCCAGGGGGTAGACCGATGCAGCCGGCGGCTCGGCCTGCCGGGGTTCCCGAAAACAGGGTTGTGGAGAATCGGGCACCTGAGAATCGAGTAGCCCCGCAACGGCTTGAACCGCAGCAAGCGCAACGGCCGGAGTATCGACCGGTTCCAACTGCACCCGCAGTTGCGCAAAACAGACCTGCGCCGCAACTGTCGCAGCGCCCCGAAGCTCGGGTTGTTCCGGAAACGCGTCCGGCGCCACAGCCCGCGCCCAGACCGGCCCCACAGCCCGCGCCCAGGCCGGTTCCTGAGTCGCGCCCTGCGCCACAGTTCGCAGCCAGACCGGCTCCCGAAGCGCGCCCCTCGCCACAGCCCGCAGCCAGACCAGCTCCTGAAGCGCGTCCTGCACAGCAACCTGCGGCCAGATCTGCTCCCGCTGCGCGTCCCGCGCCGCAGGCTGCTGCGAGACCGGCTCCCGCCGGACGCCCCGAAGAACGGGAAAAACGTTAGTCCCGGTGAACGGCGGCAAGCTCCGCGCCGGCGCCGATGAGCATCGCGCCTGACAGGCGATTAGTGTTTTTGCGAAACTGGGCGTTCGCCTGGCGATAGCAACGCGCCGCGACCCAAAAGATATCAGACTTTCACGAGCCTGATTAAAATGCGTTCAGCAAGCGCGGGCCGGGGCAACTTGCACTTATTGCCCTGTGTTAGCCCACACGGAGGATGTAAATGAAACTCAAGAACTTTCGCGCTGGATTGTTAACAGTCACTGTAATGCTTGCGCCGGCCCTTGTAAGTGCCGACACGCCGGGACGCCACCCGGCTTACCTGCGCGCCCGCACCGATTTGCGCACCGCTCAGTTCCTGCTGCGCGCCCACGACGAGCCCAATGTGATGCGCAACCTTCACGCCGCCGACGAAGAGATCGAAGCGGCCATCCGCGAAGTCGATCGCGCCGCCGTGATCGACCGCAAAGATCTAGACGACCATCCGCGAGCCGACGTGAACCTCGACCGCCCGGGACGGCTACGCAAAGCAGTCGAATTGCTCAGAAGTTCCCGCAGAGATCTTGCCCGCGAAGAAGATAACGGCCGCGCACGCGGCTGGCGCGATTCCGCATACCAGCACATCGACGCAGCTTTGGAACATGTGCATCGTGCCGCTGTCGATCTCAGGCTGGATCGCGATCTTGGATTTTAGTCCGTATGCTGAAACAGATTTTCACAGGCTGAACACGCTGCTGAAAAAGTCCCTCACGCGACAAAGGCACAGGCGAAAACGCCTACTGCACTGCGAAGAATCAATAGCTCGTAAGACCGTGGAGCAGCCCCTTTGGCCTGCCACTTACTTTTTCATCAGCGCGTGAAGCCTGTAGGTGCTCGCCTGTTACTTACTATCGAGCCAGACTTTCGGATCGACGCTCATGCCCGGCCGTAACAGGTGGCTCGAATCTTCGCCTGGCTTCAGCCGTATCCGCACTGGAAGGCGTTGCACTACTTTCACGTAATTCCCAGTGGCGTTTTCCGGGGGCAGTAAGCTAAACCGCGCGCCGCTCGCAGCGGCCAGGCTCTCAACGAAACCCTCGTAATCCCGATCATATGCGTCGACGTGGATGGTCGCCCGCTGCCCCGGATGCATTTTCCTGAGCTGCGTCTCTTTGAAGTTTGCCGTGATCCAGAGATTATTCAGCGGCACATCCGCCATCAACTGCTGGCCGGGCGATACCTGCTGCCCGGGTTCTGCGTTCTTCTTCCCGATGACGCCATCGATGGGCGCAACGATCTTCGTGTAGGAAAGGTTCAGCATCGCCTGGTCCACGATTGTCTTCTGGCGATCGGCCGTTGCCTGGCGGCTCCGGACTGTCGCATCCTGGATCGCGATCTGCTGCGGACGGTTCCGCTGCGCCTCAACCTGTTTCGTCTGCGCCTGTTCGAGACGGGCCCGCGCCTCATCGATATTACGCGCGTCCGCTTCCGCCGTTGCTTGTTTCGCATCCACGTTCGCCGCAGCCGACTTCGCCGCCGCATCCGCCTGATCGTACTGCTGCTGGCTGATTTCGTCCTTCGAGACCAATTGCTTGTAACGCGCCAGGTCCGCCTGTGCTTTGACGCTGTCGGCCTCGGCATTTCTGATATCGGCGACGGCCGATTCATAGTCCCTCTCGGCCGCGGCTACTGTAGCCCTCGCCGCAGCGATGTCGGTCGCGGCGGTCGAAAGGGTGGTCTCCGTCGAGACGGAAGTAATGGGCACGTTCGGCCTTGCAACCGCGACCTGTGTCTGCGATTCGTTCAGCGCGGCCTTCGCCTGTTCGAGCGAGACATCGTAATCTCTGGGATCGAGCTCAACGAGAAGCTGACCTTGCTTCACCTGCTGGTTGTCTTCGACATAAACAGCTTTGATAGTGCCTTCGATCCGGCTCGTGACGGCGTAGATATCGCCATCGATCTGCGCGTCGTCGGTGGATTCGTAGGAATTCAGATAAACCCAGAATCGATAACCGGCATTGCCGGCGGCTACCAGGAAGATCAGGAAGACCACGAGCTTGATGGGATGCTCGCGCATCCTCCGGCCAAGGGACTTCTTCGGCTTCAGCTCCGCTTTCTTCTCCGTACGCTGCGGCGGAGTCTTTTCGGCTTGTTGTGGGGGAACTTCCGCAGTGTCAGCCATTGTTCGTCAGTCGGTTTTCCTCGTTATAACAGGAGTATTGATGCTTCGGCGAGGACTCTGGCTGCCAGGAAAATGGCACGCCTTTCTGTCTCCAGAGTACACGTTAGGAGATGCTCTTGCGTCAAACCTTTGTGAACAGATTCGCGGTGGGGTGCGTTTCCGGATGTGTCTTGCTCGTTTTGCCCGTCTTTGCCGTTCCTCAGGATCTCGACAAACTGCTCAAAACGATCGAAGGCCGCTACAATCGTTCACAATCTCTTAAACTCGATTTTTCAGAGACTTATGCTGGTACGGGACGGCCGTCCCAGACCGAATCCGGAGTCCTTTATCTGCGAAAACCGGGCAGGATGCGATGGGAATATGCATCGCCGGCAGGCAAGGTGTTCCTCTCGGACGGAAAAGAGGTATTTCAATACTCTCCCGATGACCCTCAGGCCATCAAGAGCAAGCTGAAAGAATCGGAGGATATGCGGGCGCCTTTGGCTTTTCTGCTTGGCAAACTGGATTTTGCAAAAGAGTTCAAATCGTTCCAGACAAATGTAGATCCCGCAGGGACCTGGATCGTCGCCGAGCCGAAGTCGGAAAATCTGGCCTACAGCAAGGTAGAGTTTCTGGCTGGCCCCGATGGCGAAATCCACCGCGTGCGCGTCACCGGGCAGGATCGGTCGAAGCTCGATTTCACATTTTCCCATGAGCAGCTGAATGCTCCCGTTTCAGCGACGATGTTCACGTTCCATGCTCCCGCGGGCGTCGAGATCGTCGAGGAAAGGCAATAGGTGTCGGATTTCGTCCTGAAGTACGCCGACGCGCGCGGTGAGGTGCATAGCCAGACAGCGCAAGGCACGACGGCTCAGGAGATCCGCGACCGCTATACGCAGCAGGGATTCCTGGTCTATTCGGTCAAGCCGAAAAGCGTGGGGTTGAGCCTTACGGGCGAGATCGCGATTCCGGGCCGGCGTAAACGGCTGAACCTCGAAAAATTCCTGATCTTCAACCAGCAGTTCGTAACCCTCGTCCGTGCCGGCTTGCCGATCCTCAAAGCGCTTGACCTTTTGGCTGAAAGACTTACCGATCCAAAGTTAACCCCCTACATTAATGCCGTGCGCGAGGACGTGCGCAAGGGCGTCCTGTTATCCGAGGCGTTCCGGCTGCAGGGCATTTTCCCGAAGATCTACGTAACTTCGGTGATGGCTGGCGAGAAATCGGGCAGTTTGGTCGAGGTTCTCGAGCGGTTCATTGTGTATCAGAAACTCGCCCTGGCGGTGCGCAAGAAGGTCATGGTTTCGCTGATGTACCCATGCGTCCTGATCGTTCTCGTGATCCTGTTGATGGTGTTTCTCGTCACGTACGTGGTGCCCAGTTTCGCCTCGCTCTATTCGAGCATGTCGGCGCAATTGCCCACGATCACGCTCTATCTGATCGCAATCGGCAGCGCCGCGCGCACCTATGTGGTGCTGTATGCGGCAGGGCTGGTCGGCCTCACCATGCTCTTTTTGTGGTGGCGGCGGAAAGAAGCCGCGCAGGAGAAGATCGATCGCGTCAAGATCAAGGTCCCGATCTTCGGCGATATCTGGATCAAATACCAGGTGGCGCAGTTTTCCCGTGTGCTCAGCACACTGTTGACGGGCGGTATTCCACTTATGCAGGGTCTCGATACGGCGGCCGATTCTCTGGGGACGCCGCTGCTGCGGAAGACGCTCGAAAAAGCCGGCAAGATGGTCAGGGAAGGGCAGACGCTGTCATCCTCGCTTGCCTCCACCGGGGTTTTCCCCGCGTTGGCCGTGGATATGGTGGAAGTGGGCGAATCGACCGGCGCATTGCCGGCGATGCTGACGAGCGTGGCCGAGTTTTACGAAGACGACGTCAATACGAAAATGACGGCGGTTCTTTCGCTCATCGAACCGGCCATCATGATCTTTATGGGCATCTTCGTGGCTTTTGTTTTGATTGCCCTTTATTTGCCGATCTTCTCGCTGGCCGATACGATCCGGTAAGGTAGCCAAAACGCAGGCCAAAGGCCTACTCCACACCGGGAATCAGCAGCTTGCTAAATTCCGATAAGAAGAATCCCCGGATTTTCACACATCCTTGTGGAGTAGGCCTTTGGCCTGCGCTTCGCTATGTCGACCACGAGAGACGCCTCCCGCACTACTGTCCGCCTGAAGCCATTCTGTTCCTGACGTGGCGGCTGTTCGGCTCCCTCCGCGATCCGGGCAAGTCCTTTGCTCAAACCGACAGCTTGCTGGATACGGTGACCGAGGGCCCGCACTGGTTGAAGGATGAGCGCGTAGCGGATCTGGTGGCAGGGGCCCTCGACCAGGGAGAAAATGAATACCGCTTATACGAGCGGTTTGCGTGGGTCATCATGCCCAACCATGTGCATGTCGTCATGCGGCCCTTTCGGCCCTTGCCAGTGGTAATGAGATGGATCAAAGGGTCGACTGCCCGCTCGGCCAACCTGTTGCTGGGACGCACAGGTAAGCCGTTCTGGCAATATGAAACCTACGATCATTGCGTTCGCAACAGCGATGAACTCAGTCGCGTGATCCGATACGTCGAAAGGAACCCCGTTCGCGCGGGACTTGCTCGCGCGATAGAGGAGTGGCAGTGGTCAAGCGCCAGCGCAGGCCAAAGGCCTACTCCACAGAAAACGTAGAACTCAAACCTGTTCCAGCTACTTTTAGTCGGCCGCGAGCCGATTCGTAGCCGTCTGCACTCCGCACGCATAACTCTCGGCCGCGTCCGGATTGCCGGTGCCTTTGTAGTGCGCAACCTGGGGATAAGGGCAGAGAAGATGCGTTTTGGTGGTCTTGCCGCCTTCCACGTGGCCGCCCACGAGCGAATCCGGCGCCTGACCCTTTTCCACCCAATTCACCACCGCGCTCAGCCAGTCCACGTTGCCGCAGCCCGGGCCGCCGCCGCAATGGAACATGCCAGGGACGGGGAAGAAGCGATAGAAATCATGCGTGTCCTTATCGCCCATCGCCTTCATCGCCGCTTCGTAATAATTCACCGACATCTTCGGCGTCACGCCGGGGTCCGACCAGCCATGGTAGTGGACAATCTTTCCGCCGCGCACCTTGACCGCGGTGAGATCCGGAATGGTGGAATCGATAGCAAAAGCCGTAGCCCGCATGTGGTCCGGATCCTTGTCGAAATCGAAGGTCAGGAAGTCCCACTTTTCGCCTGGAGGATTATCGAATGCCATGAACTTGAAAAAGCTGTTGGCGATGTTGAAGCTGTTAGTCAGCGAGCCATCCCAGCCGCTGCGCACCGGTTGTCCGGGACGTCCGGCGGGAGGGCCGAAGACTTCTGAACCCAACGCTAGTCCCGGGAAAAGAAGTGTGCCGGCGGAATTGCGCACGCCATCGTAGACCTTGCGGATGTCCGCAATCTGGGCCGGGGTGAAGCAGGTCGCGCCGTCGCTGTCGCCTGAACACTTGGGCAGGTCCGCGCCGGGATCGAACTTACACACCAGCGGATTCTCGAGAACCCCATCTTTAACACCATCGAGCATGTCGCACTTTGCCACCACGGCATCGGACAGGGTGCGCAGCTTTTCAGCGCGAACCGTGCCGGGCCCATGGAGAACCGCCTGTGCGTTCCATATGGCTTTCAT
Organism: Bryobacteraceae bacterium; assembly: GCA_049516355.1. GTDB lineage: Bacteria > Acidobacteriota > Terriglobia > Bryobacterales > Bryobacteraceae > BOG-234. The sequence goes on from JBEKTF010000096.1 coordinate 19,512, forward strand.
CTGCAATTCCGCATAAAACAGCACCGGCGCTCCCACTACATAACCG
>JBEKTF010000097.1:0-19347 GCA_049516355.1 Bryobacteraceae bacterium
CGGCGGAAGCAGATAATCCTGATCCGGTTCGTAGGAACGGTAGCCCTTGCCCATAAACCATTATGGGTTCGTTCCGTTTCAGAGCGCCAGGAAAAATCTATTTCTCGGACAGGCTCCTAGCCTTTATCACCCGCAGGGCTAATCGTTGCACGTCGCTCAGGCGAGCAGTCTCCCCGAAATCAAAAAGCGCCTGTCGCAGCGTTCCCGCACCCATCCCGATGCCCGGTACGAGCGACATCATATACGCGAGCGCCCGCAGAGGGACAACGGACTCTGGAAGACCCATGACCGCGCGAAATTTGCGATCGGCACGCCGTAGCCGCGTAGATGAAGACAGGAGGACCACAGCCTTGTCTGAACCCGTTTCTCGTTGCGCTTGGCGGGCAGCTGCAATTGACGCCAGAATCTGAGCGTCTCTTCCCGCCTTGCCGACGTCCTCGGTGTACCGTACTTCCGGCTTGCCTTGGCGCTCAGCCAGCTCGTGAAGGTACTCTGAGATACCGCTCGCGAGCTCTTGGTCATATTTCGCCGGAAGCACCTGGGCCATTAGCTCATCCTGAAGATTTGCGAGGATTTTAGAATAATCACGCGGCGAGGCGCCGACGAACTGAGACCTGTAGAACGCCCATTTTCTGACGTCACTTGTTAAGGAGTAGAAAGCGCGGACAAAGGCGTTTTCGGTGTATCTCGCGATCTCCACGGGCGTGAGGTGGCCAGCGAGTTCGAGCGTTCCCCGAAAGTCTTTTTCGCTAATGTGGGCGTGATATGCAACCTCCTCCAATACTGGAGGCGACACCAATATCTGGCCGCCTAGTTGCCGGAATCGAGAAAGTATCTCGCGGGTTCCTTTGTAGCCCGGTTCCCCAACACAAAGAATGGTTATAACTATGTCTGAGTCCAAGACTGGCCGGTAACGGGCTAAACTCTGTCGAACTTCGGCGGCTGAGGAGGTCTCCAGTCCGAGAGCACAGAGAGCCACGAATCGCTCGCAAACTCGAGTCAACCAGTCAAACGCTGGACCAGACCTTTCAGTAAAAACGTCTCGGATTGCTTGCTCGATATCTTCGCCGAGCGCATCATTTGACGACTGGGTTCTGATCCGAGCGGCACCCTCATCTATCAGCTTTTCCAAATTTGTGCCATCTCCGACGCCCTCGTCCTTAGAAGCGATGAACTCGTTTATCGCCGTGATCACCGCAATACCGTTTGAGTAGAAGAGCTCGGTAAGGACATCCAGCAGAGTAGCCCAGATGTTCTCGAACTGTGAGTCGCCCAACTTCAGGCCGATCAGTGACTCAATCGCCGTTCGGACCACGGCACGCCCGTTTAGCAACGCGCGCGCTGCCTCGACAGGAAGGGATTGTGCTATGGCGCGGCCCGGGGCTGTTATTTTCCAATTTCCTGCGTGCCATTCTGCCCATCGACTCTCTTCCAGATGCTTCAGAATCATCCGAATATATTGCAGATCGAGGATCTTCGGTAGCCGCAAGTCAGCCGAAAGCCGATCTGCGATTTGGATTTCAGTGGCGTTGTCGGGCTGGGCGCAAAGCACCTCTAAGACGGCTCGACAGGAGACATCACGGCGCAAAGTCACCGCATCTTCTGAACCGAACGCGATCAGGGCGAGTCGAAGGCCTCTGTTTTCGGTAGTTTCGGTTCCCCGCTCGAATTCGAGCAGACGGGAGCGGATCAATTGAATCTCGCCCGGATAGTGGGCTGGAAGGACCTCCGGATATTTCTCCGCTAGCGCAGCAAGCTGTAAGGACGAAAGAACCTGAACGCTTTCAGAAGGCAAGAATCGTCGAATTGACCTCGTTATCTCGTCAATCCGATGCTCGGTCAACGGCTGCGAACAGCAATAGACAAGACGGTCCGGATGGGACTTCGAGGACACGCTTTTAAGATCAGATTCGACCTTCGCATCAATGCCTTGATTCAGCGTGACACATAGGATTGCCCGATGACTACCCTTGCTCGGCGCAATTGAACGCGCGTCACGCCCCTGATCGTAGTTGTACGACGTGGGGACGAACGTCAGCTGTTCAGACCGTTCGCAGATAGCTCTGCAAAAAGTTTCGAATCGAATCGGATTCGTGTCCGCGATGATGATAGCCTCGGAAATCCCAGGACCCACAAGCGCTCCGCCTTCCTGTCAGAATGCCAGCGCCAAAACTGGCCAGGCGCTGAGATTATAGCGCTTACAGTCGCGTTAACGCGCGGCGGGGACCTCGGTCGCACGGGCCTGATATTCGCTAACGAAGCGGGACAGTACCGTTTTTGAGTCCACTGCCGGGCGCGAGCGAGAAACGGCGTCCTGGGAGATCACTCCCGTGAAGTCGCGGTCACGTCAAGTTAACGGGAAACGCCCAACCCGCTGATGTCCAGACAGTTACACTCTTCATACGTCCGGTTCTGTTCCTTTGAGCGTGTCAGAGGTCCAGCTCCACTCAACCGCCCGTTCTCCGAATTCTCTCAGCTCGAGCCAGGAACCGCCCGGGCTCGAAGCATGTATCTCATTCACCAGAGTGATACGCTTTGACTATGAAGCTCACGATCGAGTTGGATCATGAGGCCGATGGTCGTTGGATTGCCGAAGTTCCGGAATTAAACGTCCTCCTGTATGGGGAATCGCGGCAGGACGCGATTCAACGTGCCCAGTCTGCCGCGAGGGAGATTGTTCTCGACCGTATTGCCCACGGCGAGTTACCTCCCGATTCGGCAGATGTCTTGTTTGACGCTGCCGCGTGAGTGGCTGGCCTTCGGCGAAGGCGCGTCGCGTCTTTGCGGCGCTGAAGCGCATCGGATGGCGTCATGACCGCACGGTGGGATCGCACAAGATCATGAAGAGAGACGGCTGGCCGGACTATCCATTCTCGTTCCACGATTCCGAGGAGCTTGGTCCTGCCATCCTGGCGAAAATCTCAAAAAAGACGGGCCTTCAACCCTCGGACCTTTGACGGCGTAGCCCACGTTCCACTTCATCCGGCAGCGGTACCCGCCGCGTAGGAAGCTTCGTCTCGCCCTTCACGTGCGCCAGGATTTCTTTAGCGCTCTCTTCCAGCGCAAGTCCCAGCCTCGTCCGCTTCGCGTTTCCGGTTTCCAAATGATCAATCTCCTTGTTCATCGACTTTACTGGAGCGCCGCACGCAACTCGCCGGTCTCGCGCAGCACGTTCCATCGCGCTCGCTCGGAAGCAAACTGCGCATCGTAGAATGCGATCCACTTTTCATCCTCGTTAAAACGCGCCTCTTCGACCTGGCGTAATGACGCTCTTCCTTCGCTCATTTGAGCGAGCACGATCGAAAGCTGCGATCTTGCCAGATCGAGATCGGCCTGCGCAAGCTCCCGCGCGACATCTGTTTTGCGAATGTCGAGATAGCTCTGGTGAATTTCGAGCGAGATGCGGTTCCGCGCGGCCTGCATCTCCGCGCGCAGGTGCTGCTGGTCCGATTCGGCCTGCTGCACAAGGGCTTTTACTCCCGTTCCGACGAAGACAGGGACCTGGATCGATGCGCCAATCTCCTCGTTGTTGCGCTCAAATCGGCTGAAGAACTGCTGGTAATTATTGATTTTGCTCAGCAACGCATACTGGGCGACGAGATCGACACGAGGGAGGCGCTGCGCCTTGTCACCTTTGATCTCCATACCTTTGGCCGCGTAGTTCGAATCGAGCCGCTTGAGCTCCTTGCTTGCGTTCAGAGCCGTCTGCACGGCGGCCTCTTCGCTATCGGGGATGCGCGGAGCAACGCGTTCTTCCTCGACCGGCTGCACGACGTCGCCCGCGCTGTAACCCAGTGTGGAGGCGAGGTTGTGCCCGGCATAATCGCGATCGCTCTGCAGCCCGATCAGGCGCTGGCGCGCCCGCAACAGGTTGACGTTCGCTTCCTGCGCCGTGACCGCGAGCTCGCGGCCTTCTTCCACCCTGGCCTGAATCGCCTGCAGCACCTTCCCGAGACTCTCGACCTGCTTCTGCGCTGAGTCCGCCAGGCGCGCCGTGCGGTCCAGATCGATGAAAAGAGAGGCAACGCGGAAGGCGATATCGTCCGTCTTCTCACCCGATGCGAAACCCGCCCCGCGCGCAGATTCCTTCGCCTGTTTGATGGCATATCGCTGCGGCATGTTGTACAAATACTGATTGGCCCGGGCCTCGAAAACAGCGGGCGCCGAGCCCTCGATACTGAGCGGGAACCCGTTGGTGTAAGCGGCGCCGCTGCCGACATCGACGCGTGGCGTAAAAGGGCTTTGGGCATACCGAACGCCCAGAGTAGCCTTCAATTCGTCCATGCGGGCCTCGACGACTTCGGGGTTCTGCGCGAGCGCGCGGTCAACGGCTTGTTTCAGTGTCAGTGTGTATGTTTCCGCGCGGGCCGAAAGAGCTATCCCGAGCAGCAATGCAAGTCTGCGCATGAACTATTCGTAGCGCAACGCTTCCGTCGGGTTCAAGCGAGAGGCGCGGCTGGCCGGCAGAATCCCGAATATCAGACCCACGAGACTCGAGACCGTGAACGCGACTCCGACGGACCAAAGCGAGATCGGGATCTGAATATTTTCCACGAAATACTGCACGCTGAGGGGCAAGGCAACGCCGACTACAATACCGAACGCTCCGCCTCCCACGCTGATCAGAACAGCTTCGGTGAGGAACTGCAGAAGGATCTCTCGACGCGATGCTCCTACCGCCATCCGGACGCCGATCTCCCTTGTTCGTTCCGTCACCGTAACCAGCATGATGTTCATGATTCCGATGCCGGAAATAACCAGAGCGATGGCCGAAACGAGCACCAACACCCAACTCAATATCGTCGAAATACTTTTGGCCGCATTCAGGATGGCTGTGAGATTCTCCACCTTGTAGGAGGTACCCGCGCGATGCCGGCTTTCGAGGATTTCCCTGACCTGGCCCGTCACCGCCTCGACATCCTGCGGCGAACGCACCTGGACATATAACGGATCGATGCGCTCCACACGCGTGAAGTATTGCTGCACCGTAATCGGGATCACCACGGTTTCGGCATTCAATTCCGATTGCCCGAAGCTCTCGACCTTTTCCTTGAAAGTGCCAATCACGGTGAATTGGAGGCCATGAATCTTGATGGTCTGTCCGAGCGCGGCGTTCTCGCTGCCATAAAGCCGCTTCGCCAGTTTTTCCGTCAGCAGCGCGACCTTCTGCCGGAGGTCGACATCGCTCGCGTCGAGAAACCTTCCGGCAAGGACCACAAGGTTGCGCACGGGTTTATAGAATTCGTCCGATCCGAGCACCAGGATTCGTTCTTCTTTGCCGTTAAGGAACAACGCGTCGTAATTGGTTGCAATTCCAGTCGCTGCAATGATGCGTCCGGAAAGCTCTTCGCGCATCGCCTGCACGTCGGCGATCTTGATGAAATCGGCGTTCACCTCGGCGGAAGACGACTGGGTTCCTATCTCGTAAGAGGCGAAAATCATGTTCGAGCCCACGCCTTCTATCTGCTCGAGGATATAGTTCTGGCTGGTCAGCGAAATCGTGACCACCAGGATCACGGAGGCGGTACCGATCACCATGCCGAGGCCGGTCAGGAACGACCGGACAGGATTCTGCCGCAGCGCCTGCAGGCTGAAGTGCATCGCTTCGCCGATATTCATTCCTCGATGCCCTCCGTTCCTAACTCCGCGCCTGATGGCGGCGGGAGAACATGCGGAATACTTCAAGGATCGCGATCCAGAGATTCACGACTCCCAGGCCACTGACGCCGCCTCGCACGTAACTGTTGTTCCAGAATGCGTGCCAGGTTGACTGGACACTGTCCGGGACCGCCGAGGCGAAGTAATTGACGCCCCACCCGTCGGTCCACGGATAAATGAGCAGGAACAGGCCGAGTTCAAAACAGAAGATGATGAAAAGTACGGAGCTCAGGCGCTGAAACCAGCCCGGACCCGCCGGAACGATTGGCTGGACGACTTGCGGCTCGGGCGTCTCCGCGGGCTGCTCGCTCATGGGCGTGGCGCTCAAACCGCGGCGAACATCTCCATTTGGCGATCTGCCGGAAAGGGCGAAAATAAAGCGTGCCGGCGCACGGGTTCAAAGCTGAAACGGTGCAAAGGAGTGGGGCCGTGAGCCTGAATGGCGGCCAGGTGCTCAGGCGACTGATAGCCCTTATGGTTCCTGAGGCCGTATTCGGGATAGAACTTATCCCACTCGCGCATCATCTGATCGCGATAAACCTTGGCGATGATGGAAGCGGCCGCAATCGCATGGCAGCGCTCGTCACCTTGAATGAGTGCCTGCTGGGGTAAAGAAACGTCGAGCGGGACAGCGTCGACGAGCACGAAATCCGCTTTGGGAACCAGTTGCTGCACCGCCATCTTCATGGCCAGGCGGGAGGCTTCATAGATATTGATGCGGTCGATCGTGGCGGCGTCAACTGCCGCAACAGCCCAGGCAACCGCACGCTCGCGAATTCGCGCGGCGAGCGTTTCGCGGCGATCCGGTTCGATCTGTTTGCTGTCATTGAGACCGCGAATGGGAGCGTCCGGGGAGAGAATGACTGCGCCCGCGACAACGGCGCCGAACAAAGATCCGCGCCCCACCTCGTCCGCCCCGGCTATGTACTGGAATCCACGAGCACGCAACTCCTGCTCGAGGTGACCCTGGCACTTCCAGCGGGGCGCTTTGCTGTCTTGCCTGGCAGCGCGGGCCATCGGTAGCCCTCTCGAGGGTTAGGAGCGTTCCTTGAGGCGCGCAGCCTTGCCCTTGAGTTTCCGCAGGTAATAGAGTTTGGCGCGCCGGACTTTGCCCGTGCGGACCACATCGATATGGTCGATAATGGGCGCGTTCAGAGGGAAGATACGCTCAACACCCTGGCCGAAGCTGACTTTGCGGACCGTAATGGTCTCGCCCATGCCGGTGTTCTTGCGCGCGAGCACGGTGCCTTCAAACACCTGGATGCGCTCTTTTTCGCCTTCTTTAATCTTGACGTGAACCTTAATCGTGTCGCCGGGACGGAATTCCGTCAGATTGGTGCGGCGCTTCTTTTCGACAAATCTCGATAACAACGCATTCTGCATTTCGGGAACCTTCTGGTAGGCTAATCCATTATGTTACTACAAGTCACGCCGATCGTCGGGAGTGACGCTCGGGAATTGCGATAATTACCCCAGGGTGATCGTGCGTCGTCTCTTCCTCTTCGGACTCCTGGCCAGTCGACTCGTCTCTGCTCAATCGCATGTGGCCACCGACCTGGGCCGGGCGGTGCTCACCGCAGGATTCGACCTCACCACCTGCTATCACGTGCACGATATCGAGATTTCGCAGGAAGACGCCCAGTTCTACCTGACCGATGGCTACATCATGTTCGGCAAACCCGTGAAGGGCGCTCCGGTTGCAGCTGTCTTCTCGGCCGAGGTTGAAGGCGGCGACGCCGAGGTTCTCCTGCTGCCGCCGAACCGGTCGGAACGCAAGGCGCTCTCCAGTTACACCAACTCGCCGAACCTCGACGAACATTTCAAAAACGCAATCTTTTTCTTCACGGAGGCGCAGGCGCGCGGTCTTGCGGACCGGATCCGCACTACAGGAGGAGCCACGCCTTCTCCTGAGATTGCCGCCTTGCTCTCGGACCAATGGTCCACAATATTAGCCAATCTCACGGGTAGTTTTGAATCGCGCATCGTTCTCGATCTGCTCGACGACGCATCCGCGGAAAAGGGATTTTTCACTGCGATTATCCAGGGCAGGAAACTGGGCAATTTCGACGTGGGTTACGATGCCCGCAGTTATGAACAACTCCATGCCGGTCAAATAAACACGCGCGATGGCAAAACCTACATGGATACCTGGACGAGCTTTGCCGTAAGGAGCCGCCGCAACCTTCCACCTCCCGCGCCGGAAGTGGAGATTCTGGGCTATCGAATTGAGGCGAGTCTGGATGAGTCGCTGGCCTTACAGTGCATCACGCGTATTCGTATCAGGGCCACAGGCGATTCGCGGCACGCGATCCCGTTCGACCTCTCCGCCCAAATGCGTGCCACTACGGCAACAATCGACGGTGTTCCCGCCGAGGTTTACTGGCGTGAATCCGCAGACAACGAATTTGCCCGGAACAGCAGCAACGAACTCCTGCTGGTGGTCCCTCCGCAGCCGCTGGAGCCCGGTTCTGAGCACGAGATCGAAATTCGCCACGAAGGCAACGTCGTTCTCGACGCCAATCGTCAGGTTTCCTTCATTACTTCGCGCGGAGCCTGGTATCCGATGCGCGGTTCTCAGTTCGCCACCTACGACGTCACCTGGCGTTATCCAAAGACCCTCGATCTGGTCAGCGCGGGGCAAGTAAAGGAAGATAGAACGGAGGGGAACGTCCGCATCACGCGGCGAGTTCCGGATGGCCGCATCGATGCGCTCGCTTTCAACCTGGGCCGGTACGACAGCAAGGTCGTCGAACGCGATGGCGTTCAGATCGCGGTGAACGCCGATGGCGAAGTGGGGGATGCCCTGGGCGCCCGTCAGCCTGACTTTCAACCTGTCCGTCCCGATGGCCTGAGCTCGACCCGGCGGCGTGGACAGCGCCCTCTCGCCAATGCCCCAATCGACCTGGCCATCGGCGCGACCCCCGAAACTTCCGGGATCGCACCCGCCATCAATTCGGGAAATCAGTTGTCGGAACTCGGCGGTCAGATCGCCGCAGCCGTAGACTTTTATCGCGCGCGCTTCGGAGATCCGCCGGTAACGCGCATCGAGGTCTCCCCTTTGCCTGGCCGCGTCGGGCAGGGATTTGCCGGGATGATTTACCTCCCCACGCTCTCGTATCTGCCGGCCAATGTGCGTCCGCTGTCGTTAATGCCGGCCTGGCAACAAGTGTTCTACAGCGAGTTTGTGCGTGCGCACGAGGCGGCGCATCAATGGTGGGGCAATATCGTCACGGCAAGCGGATACCACCACGAGTGGCTGATGGAAGCGCTGGCGAATTATTCCGCGCTGATGTTCCTCGAGAGCCGGAACGGTCCGAAGTTCGTCGATAACATCCTGGATGAATACCGTCGCCAACTGCTGGCGAAAGGTCCCGATGGCGAGACTGCCGAGTCGGAAGGTCCCGTGGTGCAAGGACGGCGCCTCGAGAGCTCGAATAACCCGAATGCGTGGGGCGCAGTCGCTTACGGCAAAGGAACGTGGATCATGCACATGTTGCGGAGGCGCCTGGGCGATGCGCAGTTCACGAAAATGCTGGCCGAACTGCGGCGGCGCTATGAATGGAAAAGCATCGATACAGAGCAATTTCGGCTGCTTTGCGCCGAGTTTCTGCCCAAAGGCTCGTCCGATCCGAAGCTGGAGAATTTCTTCGATCAATGGGTTTACGGGACCGGACTGCCTGCACTGAAGCTCACCTGGTCGGTGCAGGGAATGAACCTGACGGGAACCGTGACTCAATCGGAGGTTCCGGACGACTTCACCGTCACGGTGCCGGTTGAGATACAAACCGGCCATGGCAAGGTGGTCAGGGATGTGCAGACCAGTTCCGAACCTGTATCGTTCTCGGTGCCGGTAACGGCCGCGAATGCCAGGGCGGTGCTCGATCCCGGTTCAAGCGTGCTGCGACGCTAAGATCGTAGTTTCCATGCAATCGGATCTCGTCTGTTTCAATCCCGCGTGCCGTGCGCGGTATGACATCACCGCTGTCCTCTATAACTGCTCGAAATGCGGCGGCCTGCTTGAAGCACGCTATGACTTCGGCGGCCTTGATGTCGACGCTCTTAAGAAAGCCTGGCGCGAACGGCGCATGTCGAACGCCCCGCTCTGCCAGAGCGGCGTGTGGCGTTATCGTGAGCTCTTTCCTTTCATAGATGACGACCGTCACATCGTCACCCTTCGCGAGGGAAATACACCTCTGCTCGAAGGTCCGCGCGCGGCGGAGTACGGCGGACTCGCCCGCATCGCGTTCAAGCACCAGGGTTTCAATCCGACCGGGTCGTTCAAAGACAACGGCATGACAGGCGGCGTTGCCCAGGCGCGCAGGCTGGGGATGAAGCGGGTCGCCTGCGTATCGACGGGTAACACTTCGGCTTCGATGGCCGCTTACGCGAGCGCCGGCGGGCTTGAACCGCTGATCTTCATTCCGCACGGCAACATCTCATACGGCAAGCTGGCGCAGGCCCTGGAGTACGGCGCGAAAACGTTTCAGGTCGAAGCGAACTTCGACCAGATCCTCGCGCTCGTCCGTGTGCTGGCGGAGCGGCTTGGAATCTATCTGCTGAATTCGATCAACCCGTTTCGGATCGAAGGGCAGAAATCGATCGTCATCGAGATGATGGACCAACGCGACTGGCGCGTGCCGGACTGGATCGTGCTGCCCGGCGGGAACCTCGGCAACGTTTCAGCGTTCGGCAAAGGACTGCGGGAGATGCATGAACTTGGGTTCATCGACCGCCTCCCCCGGCTCGCGGTCGTGCAGGCCGAAGGCGCGAGCCCGTTCTATGAATACATGCGCGATAAAGGGCGGAAGCCATTTCTTGCGCAGGAGCATCCGGAAACGCTCGCAACGGCGATCAAGATCGGCGATCCGGTGTCCTGGCCGAAGGCCCAGTTCGAAATCGAGACGACGAATGGCGTGGTGGAGCGCGTCACCGAACAGGAGATCGCCGATGCGAAAGCCATCATCGGCCAGTGCGGGATCGGTTGCGAACCGGCATCGGCCGCGACACTTGCCGGTATCCGGAAACTGACTGCCGCCGGAACGATCTCCCGCGCCGCCGACGTGGTTGCCGTGCTGACAGGCAACGTTCTCAAAGACCCCGATTACATCTACCGCTATCACACGGGCCAGTTGAAAGCACCGGACGATTCGCCCATCCAATCGACGTTCGGTAACCGGCCGGTGGTGGTTCCCAACGACGCCGACCGGATTACCGAGTTGATTTCCTGAACAACTTACCGATCACTATTCCAAGGGCGAAGGCTACGGCCAGCCGCCGGTAATCGGGAAAGGCTATAGCTATAAACGTCGTTCCGGCCGGAGAGATCTCGATCACGCCTGCCGGGTCGGCGCGTACGCCACCCCCGCCTCCACCACCCTCGAGTTTTCGACCCCCTGCGCCAAATCCGAACCTGACACGCGCGATCGGAATGACCGTGCGGTCACCCGCGGTAATGGGATCGCCATAGACAGCTTTGACGGTTGAACCGGTTTGCAGCCGCTCACCGATGGCTTGCAGAGTCTCCTTAACGTCCATAACCCATGATTACAGAAAATCATGATGACTCAGATTTCGCGGCGGCCTTCCATGGCCTTCCACATCGTGACTTCGTCGGCGAATTCGATGTCGCTGCCGACCGGCACACCCATGGCGATTCGCGTGACTTTGATACCGAGCGGCTTCAGGAGCTTCGATAAATAGACCGCGGTCGCTTCGCCTTCGACTGTGGGATTGGTCGCGGCAATCACTTCCTCGATGTTCCCCTTTGCGATCCGGTCTACCAGGCTCTTGATCTTCAACTGCTCCGGCCCTATTCCACGCAGCGGGGACAATGCTCCACCGAGCACGTGATAAAGCCCGTTGAACTGCCGCGTCACTTCGATGCCAACGATGTTATTCGGGTCTTCCACCACGCACACAACCTTTTGATCACGCTGCGGATCGCGGCAGTATTGGCATAGCTCAGAGTCCGCGATGTTGTTACAGATCGCGCAGATGCTGAGCTTATCTTTCACGTCCAGAATGGCGCGCGAGAGCTGTTCCGCGTCGTCGCGGCTGACGCGCATGATGTGGAACGCGATGCGCTGGGCGGATTTTTGCCCGATCCCAGGCAGCCGCTTGAACTCGTTGATAAGGCGTGCCAGAGGCTCCGCGAAATCGGGCATGAATTAGAAGAGTCCCGGGGGCAGGCCGAGGCCGCCGAGCATTCCGCCCATCTTTTTCTGCGATTCCTCGTCGACCTTACGGGACGCGTCGTTGCACGCGGCGAGAACCAGATCCTGGAGCATCTCCACGTCGCCAGCGGCTTCCGGATCGATTTTTACGCCGAGCACATTCTTGTGCCCATCCATTTTGATGCTGACCATTCCGCCGCCGGCGGTGCCGTCCACGCGAATCTGGGCGACCTCGGCCTGCAGTTTCTCCTGCATCTTCTGCGCCTGCTGCATCATGGCCTGCATGTTACCGGGCATCTTCATTCGTTCCAGGGCTCCTTCAGGTTGCGGACGGTGCGGACTTCGCCGCCGAACAGTTCTCGAAAACGTTGCACTTCCGGATGCGCGAGGGCACGTTCTGTTACTTCATTTTCCTTCGCGGCTGGCTTCTGCATGGCAGCGGGCGGCGACTTGACCTCGCCGAACTCTATTTTGAACCGAAGGGCAGGGAAGCCGAGATGTTTGAGCGCGGTCAGGATTTCATCGCGTCCGAGATCAAGTTGAAATTGTTTCGGCGCCGCGATCTTCAATTCATTGTTGACGAGGGCGACATCAGCCTGGGCGATCGCGTCTGCAGAAAAGGTCAGGCCGGTTTCCGTCAGCGCTCCGTGCAGTTTGGCGCGCCAGTCGTCGTTTGGAGACGGGGCTGGCGTGGCGACTGGAGCTGACGGCGCGGTCTTCTTCAGGCGATCCAATTCAAAAGGCGACGGACCAGTGCGCGCGGGCGGTGGAGTCGGAGTGGGAATAACCTGCGACTTGGGTGTTTGCGTGGCACCCGGTTGTGAACTAATGGATGCGAGTGCGTCTTCGATCGAAATCAGCTTGCCTGCTTGCACCATCTTCAGCAATCCGATTTCGAGATGAAACCGGGGCTGCAGAGAGAATTGCAGATCGCGGAACAGGTCGAGGCCGAGTTGCAGGTAACGCGTGAGGTCCTCTTCAGTAAAGGATGCTGCGATGCGCGCCATCTCCGCTCGCTCCGAAGGGCTGGCCGTTACAAGCCTCGAATCTGCGCCGGAGATGCGGATTACAAGAAGGTTCCTAAGATAGCGGGAGAGTTCCCGCGAAAAGTGCTGCGGACTGCCGCCGTTGCGCTCCAGATCGTCGACCAGAGAGAGGACCGCGCCGCCATCCTGATTCGCCAGGGCCGTAGTAACCTGCGCCATCGCATCGAGCGAGAATGCGCCGAGAAGCGCCCTGACCTGAGCGGCGTCCAGCTTGTTTCCGCAGCACGCGATGGCCTGATCGAGCGCCGAAAGCGAATCGCGCACGGAGCCTTCGCCCGCCTGCGCGAGTACTGAGAGAGCCTCGTCGTCGGCTTCGATGCCTTCCTGCACGCAGATTTCGCGCATGCGGTCGATCAGATCGTTGAAATCGACCGAACGAAAGCTGAAGTGCTGGCAACGTGACGCGATGGTAGCGGGAATTTTGTGGGATTCCGTGGTGCAGAGAATGAAGACGGCCCATGGCGGCGGCTCTTCGATGGTCTTCAGCAGTGCGTTGAAGGCTTCGCTCGTGATCTGATGCGCTTCATCGACGATGAAGATCTTATAGCGATCGCGCGCGGGCTGGTAGCGAACGTTCTCGCGCAATTCGCGCATTTCATTGATGCCGCGATTGGACGCGGCGTCGATTTCGATGACATCGACCGATCCGCCGGCAGTGACTTCGAGGCAACTCGCGCAGACGCCACAGGGCTGATCGGTGGGCCCTTTCTCGCAATTGAGGCAGCGGGCGACGATGCGCGCGGTAGTGGTCTTGCCGGTGCCGCGCTGGCCGGAAAAAATGTAGCCGTGGGCGATGCGGTTCTGCGCGATGGCATTACGCAGAGTCGTCTTGATGTGCTCCTGGTTCAGCAGGTCGTCGAACGACTGGGGACGATATTTGCGCGCGATGACCTGGTACATGGGGTGGGTCGATTCGAAGCTCAACGCCAGGCTCCGGGTAATCCGCGGCACACGGGGTAAGCCACTACCGTTGCTTCCTTCCAGACCTGGCGGGGTTTGCAGCCGCCCATTGCACGGAGCCCGAAACCTGACGGATTCATGTTAGCAAACCGCGAAAATTCGGACCCGCATTCGGATATACTTTCCATCGGGAGAATTGCATGCGTAAAACGTGGATCGGCGTCGTCGGAATGGTTGGCCTTTGTGTTGGTGGAGTCTTGATGTTTGCACAGGGCGAGGCGAGGCGCGATCCTCCCGCGCCTACCGATAAAACTCTGGTGTGGTCGCCGGCGGAGTTGACGGCCGTGGCGAAGGAATTGGCCGCCGGCAAGAAGACTACGCATCGGTACTTCGGAGAGAAGAACTACAACATGGAGGTGCGGCGCCTTGTGGGTCCGCAGCCGATTCTGCTGCACGCAAAGAAGTCCGACTTCATGCTGATCCAGGACGGCGAGGGAACCTACGTGAGCGGCGGAGAACTGGTCAACGGCAAGGCTGGCGGGGAGGATGCGGGCGATATGCGCGGCGACTCGATTCGCGGCGGTGTTACGCGCGTGGTCAAGCCTGGTGACGTTATGTTCGTGCCGGCGGGAATTCCGCATGGGTTCGTCGAGACGAAGGATCATGTGACGTTCGTGATGATCCGCTTCGATACGAAGTAACGGCCAGCGGATTTTAATTCTGCGGAAACGAAGCCAGCCCTTACTGTTTTCAATAACTTGTCGAGTTGAGGGAGGTCGTGCCCCCGGATCTTTCGCTCGACAGTTCAAAGGGGTGGGCACGCCGCAGGATATACCATTGAAATAGCGGCTTGAGAGCGTTACCGGTGTAATGCCTTTGTTTTCAGCGGATCATTCCTTGATTTCTTTGTGATGGCTCACGGCTGGGGCTACAACGGGGGATGAAAACACGCGGCAGAGGGGCCGAGGTTTGCGGTTTTCAGAGAGACGGATATTGCAAGTCATGTTTTATCGATGACTTAGAGTTTTTGGTTTTCGAAGGACCCTGCCACAGTGGGGATGGGAAAGAGGCGAGCGATCCTGATGTATGGGTAGCTTCTAGTGTTGATCCCACCGGGGCGTTGGGTTCAGTTTGTTCGAGGGCACCGCAGGTTGCCCGCTCATACGAGTCAACGCTCACCGATCCCGGCAGGATCCTGCCTTCCATCCCACACGCGGACTATCCGCACACCGGGATCGGCGATTTGATAAAACACGACCTGTTCGCCTGTTGAAAAACTGCGCATGCGAGGCGCGACATCAGGCCTCGCGCGCCCCATTCGAGGCTGAGTGGCGAGCGTCCTGAAGACTGAGTACAAACGTTCCATCTGACGAGTGGCGGCAGTCTCGCTGTCCCTGGCGATGAAATACCAGATTTCATCCAGGTCCCGGACGGCCCTACGGGACACTCTGTAGCGCGCCATTGACTACGGCTAACGGAACCTGGGATTAGCGCTCGGAGGCCAGGCGCTGCCGCCCCCGGCTCTCGACCCCATCGAAGAGTTCCCGCAGATTTTCGTCCGTGAGGTCCTCGTAGTCGCCGGCATCGAGATCGTCGAGACCTTCCTGCACGAATACGCGGGTTTCCTGCAACTCAACCTCGCGCCGCTTCAGCAATTCCACCGCCTCGCGCAGCGCTTCGTCGGCCGACGAGAACCGGCCAGCTTGCACGCTTCGGGCGATGAACGCTTCATGGTCCCGGGTGAGTTGGACTTCCATGTTCCCAGTGTAACCCGCCGGCGGGTTATCGGCTCCTGGTTCCTTCTCGCCTCAACGGACAAACCAGAACGGATCCCCGGTTTCATCGAATGAACGCGGCAGCTCTGGAGGAAGGCGGATTAGCAATAATGTCTTGCGATCCGTCAATCCCTGTAATAATACATCCTGAAACGGGATGGACGTCGGAAAAATCAGATTGCGCCAGTGCTTCCGCTGCGGCCGTCCGCCGCACGCTTCCGTCCCCGAAACGAGATAATGGCGATCAAAAAATCCGAACTCTACAGCAAGCTCTGGGCCAGCTGCGACGAACTCCGCGGCGGCATGGACGCCAGCCAGTACAAAGACTACGTTCTTGTCCTCCTCTTCATCAAATACATCAGCGACAAATACGCCGGCATGCCCTACGCGCCCATCCAGGTCCCCCAGGGCGCCAGCTTCAAAGACATGGTCGCGCTCAAGGGCAAGAGCGATATCGGCGACCAGATCAACAAGAAAATCATCGCCCCGCTCGCCAACGCCAACAAGCTCTCCGAAATGCCGGACTTCAACGATGCCAACAAACTCGGCACCGGCAAGGACATGGTGGACCGGCTCACCAACCTCATCGCCATCTTCGAAGACAAAGCGCTCGACTTCTCCAAAAACCGCGCCGAAGGCGACGACATCCTGGGCGACGCCTACGAATACCTCATGCGCCACTTTGCCACCGAGAGCGGCAAAAGCAAAGGCCAGTTCTACACCCCCGCCGAGGTCAGCCGCGTCATGGCGCGGGTCATCGGGATCGGCGACGGCGGCGCCACCACCAGCACCACCGTTTACGACCCCACCTGCGGCTCCGGCTCCCTGCTCCTGAAAGTTGCCGACGAGGCCGGCGTCACGGTCACGCTCAACGGACAGGAAAAGGACGCCGCCACCACAGGCTTGGCGCAGATGAACATGATCCTGCATAACCACCCCGGCGCCGTTATCCGGCAGGGCAACACGCTGGCCAATCCCCTCTTCAAGGACGGCGACACCCTCAAGACCTTCGACTACGTCGTTGCCAATCCGCCCTTCAGCGATAAGCGCTGGACCAATGGCGTCGACCTCGCCAACGACCCCTGGGACCGCTTCAAACCCTTCGGCACGCCGCCCGCCAAACAGGGTGACTACGCTTATCTCCTCCACATCATCCGCTCGCTGCGAAGCAACGGCAAAGGCGCCTGCATTCTCCCCCACGGCGTCCTGTTCCGCGGCCATGCCGAAGCCGAAATCCGCCGCAATCTCATTCGGCGCGGCTACATCAAGGGCATCATCGGCCTGCCCGCCAACCTCTTCTACGGCACCGGCATTCCCGCCTGCATCGTCGTCATCGACAAGCAGGACGCCCACACCCGCAAGGGCATCTTCATGATCGCCGCCAGCGCCGGCTTCCTCAAAGACGGCAACAAGAACCGCCTCCGCGCCATGGACATCCACAAGATCGTTGATGTTTTCAACAAGCGTCTCGAACTGCCGAAATATTCCCGCATCGTGAGCGTTGACGAGATCGAGAAGAATGATTTCAACCTGAATATCCCGCGCTATATCGATAGCCAGCAGGCGGAGGACATTCAGGACATCGAAGGCCATCTGCGCGGCGGCATTCCCGTCGCGGATATCGACGCTCTCGATCGCTACTGGACCGTCTGTCCGCAGCTCCGCAAAGCCCTGTTCAAGCCAAATCGCCCCGGCTATGTTGACCTCGCCGTGGAGAAGACGGCCATCAAATCCACCATCTACGAGCACCCCGAGTTCGCAGCATTCATCAACGACATGAATGTGCATTTCGCAAAATGGCGCAAGCGCAGCGCGGCGACTCTCAAGGCACTGGAAGCCGGATGCCATCCGAAACGGGTTATCGCCGCGCTTTCGGAAGGTCTTCTCGCTCATTACACAGGCAAGCAGCTCATCGACAAGTACGACGTCTACCAGCACCTCATGGATTACTGGGCCGAAACAATGCAGGACGATTGCTACTTGATCGCCACCGACGGCTGGAAGGCGGAGACCTACTGCATCATTGAAACAGACAAAAAGGGCAAGCGGAAGGACAAGGGCTGGACCTGCGACCTTGTGCCGAAAGCCCTCATCGTCGCTCGCTATTTCGCCGCCGAGCAGGACGCCATTTCGAATCTGGAGTCCGAGTTGGAGATCGTCGCCGCGCGGATGACCGAATTGGAGGAAGAGAACGGCGGCGAGGATGGAGCGTTCTCCGAATTGGAAAAAGTGAACAAAGCCAACGTGGTAGCCCGCCTGAAGAAGATCAAAGGGGATCAGGATGCCGAAGAGGAAGCTACGCTGCTGAATGCGTGGCTGGAGCTGAGCAATCGGGACGCCGATCTCAAACGCGCGCTGAAAGACGCCGAGGCCGACCTCGACGCGAAAACGTACGCCAAATATCCGACTCTCGCCGAAGCCGAGATCCAAACTCTTGTTGTCGACGACAAATGGCTCGCTGCTCTCGACGTAGCCATCCATAGCGAGATGGATCGCATCAGCCAAGTCCTCACACAACGGTTGGGACTGCTGGCGGAGCGCTATGAAACACCACTTCCGCAGTTGGCCGCCAAACTTGCAGAGCTTAATTACACCGTCGACCAGCATCTCCAGCAGATGGGATTCTCATGGAAGTCAGACTTGGTTACAAACTAAGCGAGGCAGGCGTCGTTCCGAACGATTGGGAAGTGAAGCAGATTCAAGAAGTGTGTGGGTTTATCGTGCCGGGACGAAACAAGCCCAGGGTTTTCGACGGGTGCATCCCGTGGATTACAACGCCCGATTTAAAAGACGGAGGAACCGTGCGCGAGTCGCGGTCACATCTGAAAGTATCCCTCGCCGAAGCCAAGGCCGTCGGATCGAAAGTGGTCCCAGCGGGCTCCGTTCTAATGTCCTGCGTTGGAGAACTTGGAATCGTGGCATTAGCGGGATGCGACATGGTCATCAATCAACAGCTCCACGCCTTCTTGCCGTCCACCGCGGTCAGCGCGGCGTTTCTTCTGCAGGCGCTCAAAACTCAAAAAGTATACATCAACAGCGTAGCGACAAAGACGGCCCTTCCGTACCTGAATAAAGAAAACTGCAATTCAATTCCAATTCCAGTCCCGACAATGGCCGAACAAAAGGCCATTGCCGGGGCCTTGAGCGATGTGGACGCCCTCATAGATTCTCTTGAGCAACTCATCGCCAAGAAGCGCGACATCAGACAAGGCGCGATGCAGGAATTGCTCCGGCCGAAAAGAGTCTGGAAAGAAAAGGCAATGGGCGATCTGCTGACTATCCTTCACGGTAGGAGCCAGCGGGGTGTGGCGTCGTCGAACGGAAGGTACCCGATCCTAGCCTCTGGAGGACAAATCGGAACCGCCAACCGTTTCCTGTACGACAAGCCGTCCGTACTGATCGGGCGCAAGGGCACCATCGACCAACCTCAGTATATGGACAAGCCGTTCTGGGCGGTAGACACTCTGTTCTATTCGGCGGTGCGCGAGCCAAACATTCCGAAATACATGTTCTACCAGTTTTGCCTCATCGATTGGAGACGCCACAACGAAGCCTCTGGGGTGCCAAGCCTCAATGCGCGAACAATCGAAAGGATACAACTCCGAACTCCTGGACCTGAGGAGCAAACCGCTATCGCCGCGGTGCTCTCGGACATGGACGCCGAGATCGCTGCACTAGGAGCCCGTCCGAGTATTCATTGACGCAGGTTCATTCGTCGTCGGTTGGTCTGATGGAATACGAGAACGGCTGAACGCAGGGGCGTGCCAGGAACATCTTAGCTGGCGCCGGAGACTC
>JBEKTF010000098.1:0-19161 GCA_049516355.1 Bryobacteraceae bacterium
CAAGTCATAAAACATTCGGGCATAAGAGCCTGCATTAAGCGCTGGAGAACCGCATGATCCGGAGAGCCACCACCGCCTCTGAACACCCGCAGCAGCCGGGCGCGATCGCGCGACGGAAAGGCACACTGATCTGCAAGAGCTGCGGATCGTGCGATCTCTGGCGCATTGACCAGCGATCGGGAATTGTCGCGGCGGTCATGAGGTTTCGCGGCCGGAAACCGTTTCAGTGCCGGGCGTGCGGTTGGATCTGTTACCGGCCCGCCAGACGCACGCAAGACGACACGCCTCCGTTTTTCAGCGAGAAGGTTTTCAGTGAGAAAGTTGCGCTCAATTCCACCGCGAACCTCCGCACGCTTAGTGGCGCGCTCGGGTCAATATCCGAACATTGCGACGATATGAAAGGCGTTGGCGCTCCGGCAAATTCCGCTGGAGCTGCCGGGCTGAAGGCCGAAGATCAGTCGATCCGGGCCGGGCGCCAACTGGCCGCACGAGATCCAGCCGAGGTCGCCGCCGGGGATCCCACGGCACACAAAAGCCGATCACGAATAGGAGAGCAAGATGACACTTGCTGAGACCGAAAGATTCGCGAGTCTCCTGTGGGCAAAGCAGACGGAGTTATCCGGTTCGTTGCGCAACCGGGATGAAATCGTCATCGAGAAGACGTCTGACGCTCTCGATGAAGTGCAACTCATGGGCGATCGCGAACTCGCCATTCGAAATCTTGACCGGGATTCGAACATACTGCGGCAAATTCGTCGCGCGCGTTCCCGGATCGCCAAAGGCACCTATGGCGCGTGCCTGCACTGTGAGGAAGACATCTCGCTCAAACGCCTGACCGCTTTGCCATGGGCGGCATTCTGTATCGGGTGTCAGGAAAGGATCGATCGTCGCGAAATCAAAATCGATGAAAACATTGAGTTGCATTCCCTCGCGGCCTGACCGGGAAGCCGCCGCGCATGTGGTCAACCCGATCACTGACGCCAGGATTCCCCGCGGGCCTATTGGTTATCGCGAGATTGTGGAGGCGATCGAACAACTGCCGCTTCCCGAGCGCGCAGCTTTGTATTTCCGAGACATCGAACAGCTTCCTCTTGATGCTGTGGCTCTCCAACTCGGCTGCTCGGTACGGGCTGCTCGGCTTCACATCGCGCAAGGCAGGATCAAACTCCGGAACCAATTTCAGGCCCGATGATTGCAGCGCCTCCCAGGTCACGCAAACTCTCATGCCCAACAATGGCTGACAAGCTGATCGCGGCACCAGATGAAGCGATACTGCCCGGCGAAACCGGCAAGCCATTGCCGTCTGTGTCAACTTTCCCCGTCCATTTGCAACCGCGAAAGCTCAGCAACAGGGAACAGGAAGGGCAAACGCGGCACGCCGGAATTCTCGTATTGCGGCCGAGCAGAGTTGCATACCTTAACTTCGGGATATGCAGAATCTTCTGATGAACCACAGCCACTCCGCGAGTTATAGCACCTGGATACCGTCGTTCACAGGGTTGATTTGGAGATATTGCTACACTGAACAAACCGCGTTTATGAACAATCGGCGTGGGGCGCTTGCAATCGCCATGTTGAACGGTTTTGCGACCCGGGATTCCAGGCGGCGTCATTGAAAATCACCTTCTGGGGCGCAGCACGGACCGTTACAGGCTCCATGCACGCTGTATCAACAGGAAAAGAAACTTACCTCTTCGATTGCGGAATGTTCCAGGGGCATCGCCGCGAGGCCTTTGAACTGAATACTCAATTCCCGTTCGAGGCCAGTTCAATTAGAGCTGTAGCGCTATCCCACGCGCACCTGGACCACAGTGGCAACTTGCCTCTGCTGGTTAAGAAAGGGTTCAACGGAGTCATTCATGCGACCTCGGCCACAGCCGACCTCTGCCAGTACATGCTCGCGGATTCGGCGTTTCTGCAGGAAAAGGACGCGGCTTTTCTCGAGAAGCGCCACAAGCGGCGGCTGGCAATCGGCGTCGCAGTCGAGGGCGCGCCAGTCCCGCCACTCTATACGGTGGCAGATGCGGAAAACGCGATGCGGCACTTCAGACCTTCGCCGCGGCACCAGAAGATTGACGCCGGCCCCAACGCCACCATCGAGTTAAGGAATGCGGGGCACATTCTCGGTTCCTCTTGCATTCTTTTCGAATATGCAATGAACGGGCGAAAAATTAGACTGTTGTTCTCGGGTGACCTGGGCCGCCCAAGCGTGCCGATCCTGCAGCCTCCGGATGAGGCGCCGTCCGCGGATTATCTCATCGTCGAAAGTACCTACGGCGACCGTATTCACGAGCCCATCACCACGGTCGCGGATAAACTCGCAAGATTGATCCGGAAAACTTCGGAAAGAGGCGGGCATGTGATTGTCCCCGCCTTCGCCGTCGGGAGAACGCAGGAACTGGTACTGTTGCTTCATCAATTGGCTGAACAGCGGCTCATACCGGATATCCCCCTGTTTGTCGATAGCCCGCTTGCGATCAACGTAACCGACGTGTTCCGGAAGCATCCGGAAGAGTATTCATCCGATTTGCTCGGTTTCACTGAAAGCGGGAAAGATCCTTTCGGTTTCCATCGCCTGCGTTACTTGCGGGAAGCCTCCGAGAGCAAGGCTCTAAACGATCTTCGGATGCCTTATGTCGTGATTTCCGCATCGGGCATGTGCGAGGGCGGCAGGATTCTTCATCACCTGCGAAACGGAATCGAAGATCCGCGCAACCTGGTCCTGATTACCGGATTCCAGGCCCAAAATACGCTGGGAAGACGCCTGGTGGAGCGTCACCCCGAGGTGAACATTTTCGGTGAGCCGATGGCATTGAGGGCGGAAGTTGCGGTCCTGAACGAATTGAGCGCTCATGCGGATCAGCAGGATCTGGTCCGCTGGATACGTCCGATCGCATCGGAACTGAAAGGAGTGTTTCTGGTGCACGGGGAGCCCGCGGCCCAGGATGCACTCAGAGCAGTGTTGAAAGAACAACTCGGCGTCGAGGCCCGAAGTCCGGTCCGCGGTGACTCTGCAGAACTCGGCGGCGGCTAACCAGGTCAAGCTAGTTCGCACTTCTTTGATGTAACCGCTCCATCTGCTGGATGGCTCGGCGGATTCGCGGCGACCCCGGTCTCCGCAGCCTCGTCGATGCGGTCAGTGTCTTTAGAAGATCGACTTCCGTGGGCAAGCTCGTCAAGGATCTTCCTGTATTGAATCTTTGCATCCTTGCTATCACGCTGAAAGGCTTTTCCGAGGACGCGGCCGATGAGATCACCACCGGATCTGCCTGGAGACGGCTACGAATTGAGCCGGAGGCCAGGCGCGATCGCACTTTCGCCCGATGCCGCAGCGGCATTTGTTTGTGCGGACCGCGACGGCTGGCAGCGAGATCTCTGCGAAATTCGGGCTATTTACCCGCTGTTCCGGCGGCTTCTTCAACGCGAGTCGCCTGGCAGAACACGAAACGCCGTGGCATCATAGGACGCAAGCTATATATTTGTACCAGCCGCATCGAATGATGCACCAGCGACCGAAAGGCAAGAACTCCGTGACACAGACTCCAGAGCAGCAGATGAAACAGCCCGGAATCACAAGAAAGCCGAACCTCAATTGGTAAAGCCTGTTTTGAGCCATCCGGACAGCGATATCGGCGCGGCTATCGCGCACGATGAGATCACAGTCGGCCACCTGTATATCCACCGGGGCCGGATATTCCTCGCGGCGGGCGACATCGCCGCCGCCGCTGCGGATAAGGGCCGGGCCGAGGAAACGTACTTACGCGCCATGGAAGCTGCGGAGACGGCGAATGCTGCGGGGCAGGAGGCGATTCAGCCATTGTTGTTGCTTCTCAAGGCCGATCTGGATTCCTTCCAGGTCTCAAAGGCTACCGCGACGCAATAGGAACGCCCGATCAGGTCCCACTCTAAGGGCTCGCTGTTTTCACATCTGCGTAAATGGGCTGGCTGTCAGTTCCTTCAATCGGCGGCGTGCGACATTGAAGGCTGCGTGAACTGCCATGGACGCGTCTTTGCGTTGAGACCTTACTTCCAGGTGTTCTGTGTTCTGCCCGCCTTCGATACCTCGCAGTTCACCCCCCGGCGCCCCGTTTCTGGCGGGAATTCCAAGGTCGATCCGCACTCTGGATACGCTACCCCGCCGTTCGTGTTTTGGGGCCTCCACCTCTACCCGGCAGGTCAAAAGTCCGCTGTAAACCTTCTCGAATTCCGCCAATTCCTGCCGGATCCGGGATTCAACAGCTTCTATGGGATGAGTGTTGCGAAACTCGATTTGTAGTGGGGAAATCATAATTATTCCTCTTCCTTACTTTGAATTTCATATGGCTGGATGCCCAACCGGGATAACGACAATCACCTGTTCACCGCCAGTCAATTTCACGGCTTCCCTGGCCGACGCGGGATCGATTCCTCCCGTGACTACAGCCCCAAGTCTGAGCGCGACGGCTTCGAGCAGCAGATTCTCGCTCGCGAGGCCCGCTTCGTAATCAGTCCACGTCCGGTTTTTGGCTCCCGATCCCATCCGTTCGTAAACGGCGGTAATCACGAATACCACAGGAGCACTCCGGACCTGCGGTTGCGACGTTGAGCCGCCCAGCAGCGCCGCACCGGGTTTGGCCGTGGCGAGCAATTGGAGCGAATGCGTAGCCGGCACATAGCGATAAGCGCCACAGGGGAGACCGTCGACATTCTGTGCTACCAGGGCGATTTCGAGCGGGTACCGATGCATTGCCGAAGGAGCCGTGCGCTTGCCGTCGGGGGAGGTGACGCCTTGGGCGGCCCATAACAGCTGGCCGACTTCGGCTACGGTCAGGCTCTGGCTTGTGTAGCTGCGTACGGACCGGCGGGCAGTTAATGCCGCCTCCAGACTCATGCTGCCCGCTTTCTTCGGGCTGGGCAGCGAAATCGGAGCTGGCTCGGCCGGAAAAGAAGCCGGTGGCAGAAAGAACGCGAGAAACGCGAATGTCAACAGTCTGCGGCTCATACTCAACACCTTTGAAGGCACTCTATGCAATCCGACTTCCTATCGGAGGTCTCACAGGCGGCGCACTGCTTCCTCCACTTCTCCTGCAATCGTCGAATAAGGCCGCAATCCTGGATGAATTGGCCGGCCAAATCTGACCTTAACAGCGTTTGCTCGGAAGGCGCGTGAAAAACGAGGCGCTTTCGAGGTGCGATGCCACACCTGATCGACGCCCGACAGCCGGATCGGCACGACCGGAATCCGCAGCCGCGAAGCCATCATGCCCACCCCCGGATAAAATCGCCCAATCGCGCCGGTCCACGTGCGCTCTCCTTCCGGAAAGATAAGAATCGACCAGCCTTCTTCAACCAACTCGCCCATATACCGGACCGATTCGAAGGTTCCGGTCTCGGTCTGCGGAACGGGAAATGCGTTGAACAGGAGCACCAATAGGCGGTACAGAGCGCCATTCAAACAGTGTTCCCGCGCAGAGTGCCGGTCCGGATGAAACCATGCCTCGAAATATTCTTTCCACATGGCCGGTGCGATCCGGTATCTCCAACGCGCGGGCAGGCTTCCAAGAATTACCGGGGTGTCGAGGTAACTCTGGTGATTTGCTGCGAAGATGACAGGCCCGGTGAGGGAAGCGAGATTCTCGAGTCCCGATATGGTTGTTCTGCCCGCCAGGGCTTTGCTCAATGGCAGCAGGAGTGAGGGCAGAATCAGTCGCCGCAGCATTCGAGCAGCCCATCCCCGGTTCCAGGCCGGGAAACTCGCCGGTTCGACCGGGGGCAGCGGCTGAACGAGGTCTCCGACGGTCCGCGCTGATGCGAACGCTTCTTCGTCGATCCTGGTCCCCAGCTTCTCTTCCAGATCGATCAGCAATTCGACGCGATCGAGTGAGCCCAGTCCCAGTTCGCTGAGTGTTGTATCGGGACGGATCGCCCGGCCGGGCGCATACTTTTGCACGAGGCCCACGACGTCCCCACCGGGTAGCAGGGGCGGCCCTGATACGCCTTTGTCCACAGTGTCCGCTATTTCCTTTCGGCGGAGCTTCCCGGTCGCGGTGGTGCGCGGCAGATCGCCTGCTGTCCAGATCGATAAGGACCGAATCTTCTGGTGATCCTCCAGATGTTCGTTTGCCAGCCGCACGATCCCGGCAGCATCAGCGCCGGGATCGAGCACGAGCACGGCGTGAACGCGGTCCTCGCCGATAATCGCAGAGTCACGAACGCCGGGAATCCGTCCGAGCACGGCCTCCACATCTTCGGGAAACACTTTCAGGCCTTCCGGTGTAACGATCATTTCCTTCTTGCGGCCTTTGATCACCAGTCGCCCGTCGGACGTCAGCTCACCTACATCGCCGGTCCGCAGCCAGCCATTGGCAAAAGCGGCGGCTGTCTCGGCGGGAGAACGAAAATATCCCGGACTGACGTTGTCGCCGCGCACCAGCACCTCGCCGTCCGCGGCAAGCTTTACGTCGACGCCCGCGACCGGCGTTCCGACCGAGCCATGGCGAATGTGAAAGGGATGGTTGAAGCTGATGATCGGCGCGGTTTCGGTGAGTCCGTAACCCTGCACCACTGCGTAGCCGAGGCCTGTCCAGAACGCTTCCAGATCGGCAGGCAGCGGCGCTCCTCCGGATACCAGACAGCAGAACTTCCAGCCGAAAAGGCGGTGTACCTCGCGGAACCGCCACCAGCGAAGCGGCCAGGGTTCACCGGCGACGGCTTCCGCGCTACTGGTTGCGGGGAAACGATGGACGATGAACCTTCGAAGAACTTCGAGGACCCTCGGTACGGCTACCAGGATGCAGGCGCGTCTGCGCCGGATCTGGCGGCTGACCTCCTGGGGGCTGGTCGAGGAAATGAATATGACGGAAGCCGGAATCAGGGGCGGCACGAACGTGGCAAGCGCCTGTCCGAACAGGTGACTCATGGGAAGCAGGTTGAGAATGCGCAGCGGCGCAAAGGGGCGGACATACTTGAGATAGGGGGCGAACTGATCTTCGAGGGGCCGTAGGTTCGCGGCAAGATTGCGGTGTGTGATTACCACGCCCTTGGGTTCGGCTGTTGTCCCGGAAGTGAAGACGATTTCCGCGATATCTTCGCCGTCGAGCGAAACGGATCCGTTCGGCGATTCGCCGGACCCGTTTTCGATTTCCGATACCAGCCAGACCGGCACGCCGGCTTCAACTTCGCCGTCAAAGGCGGGCACGCGATCGCCGCGCAGAATCAACTGTGGCTGGACTTTCTGCCGAATCCGTTGAAACAGGCCCAGCGAGGACTGCGGATCGACTGGTACAAGCGTGATGCCTTCGAGGATGCAGCCCCACAACGCCGCGATCCACCCCGGGCGGCTTTCGGACGATATCATTACCATCTGGCCTTTTCGAACGCCCGCCGCTCGAAGCCGGCTTCGGAAGCTCTCCGTGATCCGCGCAACGTCGCGATACGTCCAGGACCATCCGCGATAGCCGTCATCGTGGACGATGAACTCGCCGGGTATTTCCGCAATCCGCCTGAAGAAAGCCGGTAACTCACTCGGGCGTCGGTCTGACGCGGAGTCCGCCGATACCGGGTTCGCCGAACTGACGGGAGCTGTCACAAGTCACCCGCGATAACTCTGGCATTTGGGTCTCCACTTGCTTCGGAAACGTTTGCCCGGGACCGCCGGGCAGGAGCGAGTTATGGCCAAAATCAAAGCCAAAGAAATAAAAGAGAAGCGCGAGAGCGGAATGCCCGGTGGCGGCGCCGGAAGAAGGGACGAGATCGGAAGGTCGGGCGTGTATCGGGTCTCCGGTCCGCATCCTCGCGGCGATGCCCCGATCGTCGCCATGGCGTCCTGGGGCCAGGGGGAGCGTGGGGCAACCGGATATGAGGACCATGGAGAGTCCGAACTGTTCGTGCAGCATGTGACGCCTGAGAAATGCCGGGACATCATGACGAAAGATCCCGTTTGCTGTCTCGCGGGAGATACTGCTGTTCACGCGGCGCAACTCATGAAGGAACACGACGTCGGCATACTGCCGATCGTTGAGAACCAAAAGAACAAAAAGCTCTCCGCTATCGTCACCGATCGCGATCTGGTCCTGAAACTGATGGCCGATGGACTTGATCCCTGGAAGACTGCGGTTGAGCGCGCCATGTCGCGACCCGTGATCGCGTGTTCACCGGATGACGGCTATGATGAGGCGCTCAAGCTCATGGAGACCCACAAGGTCAAGCGCGTTCCCGTTGTAGATAACTCAGGCCGGGTGGTGGGCATGATCTCCCAGGGTGACGTTGCACTTCGCATTCGGGATCGGCAGAAGACGGCCGAGGTGGTCGAGAGCATCTGCCAGCCTGATCTGGCGCGAGCCTGAGGTTGTTTATCTACCCTTTGATGCAGATGAGCGGTTCCAGCTTTGCGACGCGCCGCGAGAGCCCGGCTTTTTCCGAAGCCTCAACAACGGCGTTCACATCTTTGTAGGCTCCCGGGGCCTCCTCTGCGACTCCGCGCGGCGAAGGAGAACGGATCAGAATTCCGCGTTCGGCAAGTTCATCCATCAGTTCTCTCCCGCGCCAGTGCTTTGTCGCCTGCGTGCGGCTCATCTGCCGGC
Organism: Bryobacteraceae bacterium; assembly: GCA_049516355.1. Taxonomy (GTDB): domain Bacteria; phylum Acidobacteriota; class Terriglobia; order Bryobacterales; family Bryobacteraceae; genus BOG-234. The sequence continues at coordinate 8,562 of JBEKTF010000098.1, forward strand.
CCGCGCCGTGACACGAAGAGCTGAATGAATGGCTTTCGCTCTCCGCTGTCCCGACCAGAATGTACGAGGCCGTGCCCATGGTTCCTCCGATCAGGACCGGCTGCCCGATGGAGCGGAGCGCTTCCGGCACCCCGGGATGATTCGGGCCGAAAGCGCGCGTCGCCCCCTTGCGGTGCACGAAAAGGCGTTTCGTCTGACCGTCGACCTCGTGTTCTTCTACCTTGCAGGTGTTATGAGAAACGTCGTAAAGAACGGCCAGCTCCGCTCGCGGAATCACCGGGGCAAACGCCTGGCGCACCAGATGCGTGATGATCTGGCGGTTGGCAAGCGCGCAGTTGATCGCGGCGCGCATCGCGCCAAGGTATTTTTCGCCCAGCGGTGATTCGATTGGGGCGCAGGCCAGTTCACGGTCTGGAAGCTCGATACCGTAGTTCTGCGCCTCTATCGCCATCTCGCGCAGAAAATCCGTGCCGATCTGATGGCCCAGTCCCCGCGAGCCGCAATGAATGCTGACAACGATATCGTTCCAGTGGATTCCAAACGCCTCAGCTGCGGATGCATCGAAGATCTCCGTCACACGCTGCACTTCGAGGTAGTGGTTTCCCGAGCCCAGCGTTCCCATTTCCCGTCGCTGGCGGTTCTTCGCGAAGTCGGAAACAGCATCCGGCCTCGCGCCAGTCATCCGCCCTTTTTCTTCGGTTCGAGTGAGATCGGCATCCTTTCCATAGCCGCGGTTTACTGCCCACTGCGCGCCGCCTGAAAGCATCTCGTCCAGTTCGGAATCGGTCAGTTCGAGCAGACCTCTGCTTCCAACGCCAGCCGGAATGTGGCGATAGAGCGAATCGGCGAGAGACCGCTTGACGGGCTCCACGTCTTCCCCAGTCAGGCCTGTCAGGAGGGTGCGCACACCGCACGAGATATCGAATCCGACGCCGCCGGCTGAAACCACGCCACCCCGGGCGGGATCGAAGGCCGCCACGCCGCCGATGGGAAAACCGTAGCCCCAATGGGCATCGGGCATCGCGTAAGCGGCCTTCTCGATGCCGGGTAGACTGGCCACGTTCACGATCTGCTCGCGAACCTTTTCGTCCATATCCCGGACCAGTTCCTCTGTGGCATAGATGATTGCAGGAACACGCATTTTCCCGTGGGGCTCAATGCGCCATTCTTCCCCGGAGACGCGCTGCAACGAATTCGTATCCATAACACCCTGCTTTCAGACATCGACCACGCACTGGGCGACCCAGTCACGGTCCGAATTCTGCGTTACCGACAAACTGGTACAAGTCGCTCCCTTTACCTCGACCGCCGGCTCGTGGCGCTTGACATCAACCTTCTCGCCCCAGGCCCTCCCTTGGAGGTGGTGATCGCCCAGGAGGACATCAAAGGAACCGAAGATCAACTGGTTGGCCGACATTTCATAGATCAGCGCATTCAGCCAGTCCATCAGAAGAATTTCGTCATCCGGCGCTTCGCGTTCGACGATTACCTCCCGCTTAAGGGCGACGTGTGCCGGATCCGTAACCACAGCCGTCAGCGCAATGGCCGCCTGCCGGAAAGCCTCTTCTTTCGTCGGCCCGATGCCACGAATTCCGATGTCGGCGCCGTGCTGGAAGTGTTCCCACCGGGCTTCGTTTTTCCCTGCAGTCACGTTACTCGCGTCGCTCGTCCGGTCCGACAATCTCCGCTTCCGCCTGGTCGAATTCTGCCCGCGTCATTTCGAACCGGCCGCAATCCGGGCAGACTACTTCGACCCGGCTTTCCTCGTCGTCAAGAAAGCGCCAGGCCGCGTCTGCCCCGCAATGGCTGCACGCCGCTTCGCGCGTGCCTTCTTTTCCTTCAACAAAACGTATGTCTGGCATGAACTGACTCAAAGCACGCGCATAGCCGACTTACGAAGGCTCCCACCCGAGCTGCAGCCGGTTGGCCCCCTGCAGGATTATTCTGCTGCCGAATGCTTGTCCCTCCCGGTTCAGAACTCCTTTCAGCCATTGAACATCGTCCATCCCGGCATAGCGGAGGCGGAAGCGATGGATTTCCAGAGGGGTCATCTCCAGACTGATGAGTGCCCGTGCGGACGGATCAAACGTCACGAAGTACATCAGGACAAGCTGGCTGCGGAACTCCTCAAAGCCCCCGATGCCTTCGTAATCATTGAGGAAGTCGCCACAGCCGTAGAGTATGAGCTTGCCTTTGTAGACCTCGATTGCCTTGCGGTGATGCGGGGAATGCCCGTGAATGAGATCCACGGCGCCGCTGTCGATGAGCCGGTGAGCGAAAGAACGCTGTCTGCGCGAAATGCCGTAGCCCCAGTTCCCGCCCCAGTGCACAGAGACGACAGCAATATCCCCGGAACGCTTCAAGGAACTCACCTGTCCGGTGATGCGGTCCGCAGCCGCGTCCGAAACGTCCGGGAGAAAGGAGATCCCGCATTCCGTGGCGGTTGCGGCCCACTCGGGCGGTACACCACTATCGGCCGTCGCGAACGCAAATATGAGCACTCTTCCTGCACGTGCCGTCTCGATCACACCAGGCTGAAGAGCCGCAGCCAGATTGAGTCCCGCCCCTGCGGCCCCGATCCCCGCCTCCTTTAAAGCACTCAGCGTTTCCTCCAATCCCACCCTGCCCCAGTCCAGAACGTGATTGTTGGCGAGGACGCAGCAGTCAATCCCGGCCGCCGCAAGGCACGGCGTATTGGCGGGATGCATCCGGTAGTTGATACCTTTGGGATCGGGAACGTTATTCCTGGTCACGCTCGTTTCGAGGTTGATGATTCGCGCGGCCGGCGCCATTCGGTCGAGTTCGGCCAATGCATCGCCCCAGATGTAAGAAAAATTCACGGGCCGGGGGATCGGGCCATTCGTTTTCTCGGCCATGGCCACGTAGTCCAGTGCCGAGTCGACGTATGACTCGTACAGTTCCGGCTTTGAAGGATGCGGCAGGATCTGGTCGACGCCCCTGCCTGTCATGACATCGCCGCACAGGAATATTGTGATCTCTCCGCTGTTCACGCGCGGATCAGGGCAATCCCTGTTCCTATCTTCGCGTCGCCGGAAGGTGGCATCGGGAGTGCTCTATTTTGAGCAAGCCACGGAACGCTGCGTTTGCCGCTGATTACGACAGTCCTTCAGGTCGGTGTGCGCGGTCCTTTGGACAAAAACGAAACCAAAAGAGAGGTGCATAGCAATGGCGACCATTGGTATTCAACGAATTAAGGATGCCTCCGATCAACCGATTCCACTCTTCCAGGAAATCGAGAAACGGCTCGGCGACGTGCGGCAAAGGGCATTTGAATTCTTCGACAAACGGGGCCGCGAGCTGGGCCACGAGCTCACGGACTGGATTCAGGCGGAACGGGAGATTCTCGGGTGGCCGGCGGCGGAGCTGGCGGAAAAGAATGGCGAGTATAAGCTTGAAATGACTTTGCCGGGTTTTAGCGCCAGCGAGGTCGAGGTTACGGCCACATCCACGGAAATTGCGGTCCATGCCGCAATCAAACCGGAAAAGAAAGCTGCCGAGGATCACGTATTGTGGACCGAGTTCGGACCAAACGATGTCTATCGCCGGTTCCGCCTTCCCCAACCGATCGATGTGGATAAGACTAGCGCCGCGCTCGATCAGGGACTACTGAAGATCATCGCCACGAAAGTGCCTCCGGTTACGGCGAAACCCATAGCTATCGCGAACTGATAATCTGCAGTTCCGGCGGATGGCGTAGTAGTGTCCTCGGGCCGGTACGCGCAGCTTGTGTTCAACACCCTGCTGTGAGGCGGACAAAACAATATGTCTTCTGGCTTCCGGCTTTTCGGTTTGGCACATCTGGCGATCCTGGCTGCCATTCCGGGCACAGCGGGTATGTTGGCACGTCTCGGGCGCGGGCATCCTCTCCGAAACCGGCAAATCTCGGTATCCCTCGGACGATTCCTGGCAGTCAATGAAATCGTCTGGTACACGTGGAGGCTTCACGTCGAGGGATTCCGGTTTCCGGAGGGCCTTCCGCTTGAGCTTTGCGATCTCACGCTTTGGTTGACTGTTGCCTCAACTCTGACGCTGCGGCCAGCCATTTTCGAGTTCGCCTGGCTGGCCGGGCTCGGTGGCTCGCTCATGGCGGTCCTTACACCTGACTTGTGGGCGCCGCCGCTTTCTTATCCGACGATCTATTTTTTCCTTGCCCATGGAGGAGTCATCGCGAGTCTCCTGTTCCTCGTCTGGTCGGGACTGGCGCGACCGCGGCCCGGGTGCGTATGGAGAACGCTTTGTCTTCTCAACGCCTATGCAGGGGTCATTGGTGTTTTCAATGCGGTGTTCCACACCAACTACATGTATCTTTGCCGCAAGCCGTCGAGTGCCTCTCTTCTCGATCTCTTCGGACCGTGGCCCTTCTATTTGGCCGCCGGCGAGACCACGGCTGGGATTATGTTCTGGCTCCTGTGGCTGCCTTTTCGTAACAAAAGGTCCGCGCCGCCGCCGAAGCAACTGCGCGTTGATCGGGCCTCCTGCGCTATTCCACCTGGCACCTGAGGGTAATAACCCACGTCTGTGTGCCCTGAAAGTGGCGATGGCAAACAGGATTCAGCCTTTTCGATGGCCCCAGGGTTGCGGGTCCGTTCTCAGATCCCGGTACCAGGAGTTCACAATGAAAGTCCGCGACCTGATGACGAAAACCGTTGCCAGTTGCCATCCGGAAACTAATCTGGCCGCAGCCGGAGCGCTGATGTGGGAAACCGACTGCGGAGTCCTGCCTGTAGTCGACGAACGGAGAAGGGTAACCGGCGTCCTGACCGACCGCGATGTCTGCATCGCATTGACGACGAATGATCGGCGTCCCTCTGCCATGAGGGTCGGTGACGTATCTCCTTCTCGGGCCTTCGTGTGCGGTCAGGATGACGACATCCAGGCGGCGCTGAAGATTATGCAAAAGCATAAGATTCATCGCCTCCCGGTGGTGAACAAAACGGGGACACTGGAAGGCATCGTGTCCATGAACGACATCGTGTTGCGCGCAGAGAAGGGCACAGGTAGAAGGCGCCCGGACGTCTCGTATGACGATGTGGTCCTGACCCTTCAGGCGATTTGCGCGCACACGTCCGGGAGAAAACACGCCGCTGCTTCAGCCGGTGCCGGCAGCGCCGTTGACGCTGCCTGATCCGAATTGAAAGCAACTGCGGGCAAGGATCTTGCGATGACAGCGCCAATGTCCATCGAAATCGAAATGTAAAAGGAGAACAACATGTCAGAAGTAAAAGTCGAAAAGAATAAATCGCTCGCCAGGCGCGAAACACCTGGGTTGAGTCCGTTCAACGATTTCTTCACGCCGGCGTTTCCAGTCGGCCGGTTCTTTGGTGTGAATCCGTTCGCAACAATGGCAACGATGAGGGATTTCACCGAGGAGATGGACCGGCTGTATCGGGCCAACGGTCCTGCTCTGGAGGCCTGGACGCCAACCGTCGACATCCAGCGTTCCAACGGCGATCTCGTGGTGACGGCGGAGTTGCCGGGCCTGAAGAAGGAAGAAGTGAAAGTCGAAGTGACCGACGACGCTCTGATCATCGAAGGCGAGCGCAAGCGTGAACATAAAGAGGAGCAGGAAGGATATCACCGCTACGAGAGGAGTTTCGGCAAGTTCTACCGCTTCATCCCTCTTCCCGAAGGGGCGAAACCGGATCAGGCCAAAGCGGAGTTGACCGACGGCGTTCTGAAGATTTCGGTGCCGGCGCCGGAGGTGAAAAAGAAGGTACGCCAGATCGCGGTGGAGGAAGGCGCTGAGAAGAAGCCCGTGGCGGCGTGAGCCACCGGGGTAACGGGAAGCTGGCGGAGGATGCACTGGGGTGGCGCGGGAGGACGCGTCACCTCAAAGGCGTAATCAGGGAAGAGAAACAAGGAGTACAGCGATGCAGGCAATGAATGAGAAAGACAGGCAGCTCCGTGAGGCCGTAGCCCGGCAACTCGAATGGGATCCGCAGGTGACATCGAATGACATCAGCGTGGCTGCGACGGACCACGTAATAACGCTGACCGGCTTCGTCCACAACTATAACGAGAAGTACGCTGCGGAAAACGCGGCGAAATCGGTTTACGGTGTGAAGGCGGTCGCAAACGATATTGAGGTAAAGCTGAAAGCGGCACGGACGGATCCGGAGATAGCGAGGGATGTAGCCCACGCAATAAAGCTGGACGTCACAGTACCGGACGACGGAATCAAGGCCGCGGTTCAGGAAGGCTTTGTCACGCTGGAAGGAGCCGTGGAGTGGAACTTTCAACGCATCAGCGTCGAAACGTGCGCCCGTAACGTGCCCGGCGTGCGCGGGGTCATGAACCGCATCGTGGTCAAGCCCAAAGCAGTTTCGTCAGTCGATGTGCTGCATAAGATCGAAGATGCGCTTCGGCGGAGTGCTGAAGTGGACGCCAGGCGAATCACTGTTTCGACAACAAACGGCACGGTTCACCTTCATGGCAGTGTCCGATCCTGGGCTGAGCGGGACGAGGCCGAAAAGGCGGCTTGGGCAGCGCCTGGTGTGTCCGAAGTGATCGACTACATCTCGGTAGTTCCGTAGCCCGATTTCGTATTTTTCATCCAGGGAGGCATTATGAGTCTGAGACTGACAAGCCGTGCTTTTCAGAACGAAGGCACTATTCCGGACAAGTACTCAAAGCTGGGAGGAAACATTTCTCCGCCTCTCTCGTGGACGGGCGTGCCCGAAGGAACCACGAGTCTGGCTCTGATTGTCGATGATCCCGATGCGCCCGGTGGTGCGTTCGTTCATTGGCTGGTTTACGGGATTCCGCCGGGCAAAACCGAGTTGCCGGAACATATGCTGCCAACACAGCAACCGCGGAATGGAGCCCGCCAGGGTCTCAACGGATTCGGCGGCGTTGGCTACGGAGGCCCGCAACCGCCGAGCGGCACACACCGTTATTTCTTTCATCTGTACGCGCTCGATACCGATACGGATATGCCAGCCGGGTTGAGCCGCCAGGAACTGGATGGGGCGATCGAGGGTCACGTCATTGAGGAGACCCGACTGATGGGGCGGTATAAGCACCATTCGGCGCCACGCGCTGCGCACGAGAAAACGCGCGTGGGATAAGACACGATCGTTTCTCCACAGACGCACGAACAGAGATTTCCGATCGGCCGTTCAGGTGAGTCGTATGCGACTTTCGGAAGCGGAGCCTGCGCTGAACAAAAACACTGTTCCAGAATCTTTGGGGCCGGCGTGCAGGCACGCAACAGAGGTGATAATCTGAGCTGTTTTAGCTTAATTTGGATGTCTTATTCCGCGGCCGCGGGTTTGGCACATCGAATGCGTAAACGGCAGGTGGAGGCACCTCATGAGCACTATCCTCTTTGTGGAAGACGAGCACGCGTGGCGCGCGGTATTCGGCGAATTCCTTCGGAACGAGGGCTTCACCGTACTGGAGGCCGCGGACATAACCGAGGCTACGGATGCCTGCCGCGAACTCTCCGAACCCGTTGACCTCTCGATTATCGACGTAAAGAGCGGAATGCGATTGGCCAGACGTCTGACTCAGCGATACCCGCACATGAGCGTGCTATTCATCGGCGATTCAGAGGAGATGAGCGGCCAATCGCCGCCGCAACTCACATACGAGTACTTGCGGAAGCCTTTCACGGCGGAGACGTTGCTGAAATCAGTCCAGGGCCTGATCCAGTCCGGAGCGGCTTCATGGGGATGATCTATTCTTCGCTCACAGGCCACATCGACCCGGAGGAAAGGCCTGCTCGGTTCGAGAAATGGCTGCTCCCGTTGATATTCAGGACCATTGGCCCCGCTCCGGTGCGATTGGTGCTGGGAAACGGGAAAGGTCTTTCGCCTCCCGGTGTCGAGCCTCGATTCACGATCTGGATCCGCGATCTGCGGACCCTTGCGGAAGTTTTTATCGATACTGAGATCGCCTTCGGCGATGCGTTCACCGACGGCCGGATCCGCGTTACCGGCGATCTGACCGCACTTCTCGAAGCGGTTTACGCATCGATGGGAGACACAAAGAAAGCTCCGGGATGGTGCTCGCGATCGATATCAAAATGGATCGCGTTATGGCAAGCGAACACGCTGGAAGGCTCCCGGGACAACATTCATTCCCACTACGATCTGGGGAACGACTTCTACCGGCTCTGGCTGGATTCCCAACTCGTTTATACGTGCGCGTACTTTCCTTCAGACGCGGCGACTCTCGAAGAAGCGCAGGCTGCAAAGCTGGATTATGTCTGCCGGAAGCTACGGCTGCAGCCGGGAGAAACGGTTGTCGAAGCCGGTTGCGGTTGGGGCGCGCTGGCCCTCCATATGGCCCGGAATTACGGTGTCCACGTAAAGGCGTTCAACATTTCCCATGAGCAGATTCTCCATGCGCGGCAACGGGCGGACGAAGAGAAATTGAACGATCGGGTGGAGTTCATCGAAGACGATTACCGAAACGCATCCGCGAAAGCCGATGCTTTCGTATCGCTGGGGATGCTGGAGCACGTCGGACAGGAAAACTACCCCGGACTCGGATCCGTGATTCATCGAACGATCGGCGATCGGGGCCGGGGACTGCTTCACTTCATCGGCCGCAACGAACAGAACCAGTTCAGCCCCTGGATTCGGAAGCGGATTTTTCCGGGCGCATATGCGCCTTCGCTCCGCGAGTCACTGCAGGTTCTCGAGCCCTTCGGTTACTTCGTACACGATGTCGAAGACCTCCGTCCGCATTATGCCAGGACACTGGAACACTGGCTTGGCCGATTCGAGAAGTCGGCCCGGCAGGTATCGGCTACTTACGGCCCTGAATTCGAACGAGCGTGGAGGCTCTATCTCGCCGGGTCAATCGCAGGGTTCCGCACCGGCACGCTCCAGTTGTTTCAGATTCTTTTCACCGGGTCGAAGTGCGCACCGCTGCCGTGGACGCGCGCGGATCTTTACACACAAAACAAGGAAGCGCGCGAGAAGGCCAGATGGATTCCTTCGATGTCCTGATTGTCGGGGGCGGGCCCGCAGGTTCTTCATGCGCCTGGGCGCTGAGAAATTCAGGTCTCGACGTCGCGATCCTTGATAAACAAGTCTTTCCTCGCGACAAGGTTTGTGGCGGCTGGATCACTCCCGGTGTGCTCACGGCCCTGGACATCAATTCCGACGAATACGGCCGTGATCATGTCCTGCAGCCGATAACCGGCTTCCGCACTTCCTGCATAGGGCGTAACTCGCAAATAGAGACGGACTACGGCCGGACGGTGAGCTACGGGATCCGCCGCAGGGAATTCGACGACTACCTGCTCAAGCGGTGTGCGGCGCGAATTTATGAGGGCGTGAGTCTGTCGAGTCTCAATCGCTCGGGCGCGTCGTGGATCGTTAATGACAACATTCGGGCCCGGTTGGTGGTAGGCGCCGGTGGACACTTCTGTCCGGTGGCTCGCCTCGTAAGTGCACAGACTGCGAAGAGCCAGTCCGTTGTGCTCGATTCCCGGATGGGCGGCAACCATACTGGCGTGCCGGTGGCCGCCCAGGAAACCGAGTTCGAAATGGACGCGCATCAGATTGCCAATTGCGATGTCCGGGGATCGAGTCCGGAACTCTATTTCTGCGCCGACATGAAAGGTTACGGGTGGTGTTTCCGCAAGCAGAACAGGCTGAACATCGGGCTCGGACGAGCCGACCCGCACGGAATCGCCGAGCACGCCAGCGCGTTCGTTCGGCTTCTGGCGGCAACAGGAAAAGTGCGTTTTGAAGTTCCCCGTTTGAGAGGACACGCCTATTTCCTCTACGGGACTTCGCAGCGTCAGATCGCCGGCGATGGCTTTCTGCTGATCGGCGATTCCGCGGGACTGGCCCGGCCGCAGAGCGGTGAAGGGATTCTGCCTGCGATCGAGTCCGCACTCCTCGCTGCGGAGACCATTCTTGCAGCTCGGGGAACCTGGGCAACTGCGCAAAGGGAGGCCTACAACAGGCAGATTGCGGAACGAACTGGAAATGCTTGCGACGGTTGGATGACGCGGATTGGTCGCGGCTTGCCTCCCCGGTTGACTCGCTTCGCCGCAACGCAGCTCCTTGAGAATCGCTGGTTTGCGCGGCATGTCGTGCTGGATAGCTGGTTTCTGCATTGACCCCTGCGTTATTACCCGCGATCGATGAGGGATATTACTCAGGCGACGCACTGTTTCCGGTGGCTTTCGACTTGCAGATTACGGTAGCGTTGCCGCCTGATCGTCATGAGAGAAACGTTCGAGTTCGCCATCGCTCAGACCAGAAGTCTGGTCCGGAAATTGACTTCTCAAATCCGGACGTCGCTTCGATCTGATGACGTAGAGGCGATTCACGATCTCAGGGTCGGTATCCGAAGACTGACGCAGGCTTTGCTTGTTTTTGAGCCATGTCTTTCCGCGTGCGGGATTCGAAAAGTGCGCCGCGGATTGAAGCGGATCATGGCCGCGGCCGGCCTGGTCCGGAATTGCGACATCGCAACGAAGTTATGCGGAAAGCGTGCCGCCCGGTTCCAGAAGAAGATTCAATCGCAGCGCAATGACGCGAGGAAAGCGTTAATCGTCGCGCTCAAACGCTGGACCCGTGGCGACTGCTCGTCCAGACTGATTGCTGGTTTCGCT
>JBEKTF010000099.1:0-18905 GCA_049516355.1 Bryobacteraceae bacterium
TATCTGGTCAGCCAGGAGACGCTGGGCGGAGATCAGTGGTATGACCATGGTCCGGTTTCCGGAACCTCTGATGCGGCAGTGAACGGTCCGGAGTATTTCCTCGGCGGATGGATTCCCGTCAAGACGCCGAATGCATCTTATGTGCCACCCAATTTCCAGTACCAGGTCGCCCCAGGCAAGTGACGACGAGGTTGGTTAGCAGATTCCTGCGGTCGCCCTGCTCGTTCACTGCCCGGCCCGCGGCAAATGTCGCCCGAGCCGCTGCCGGGGATTGGCTCCAATGCCGCGTGGCACCTTCTCGTGGCACCTTCTGCCTGGCAGCAGAGCGGATGAACGAACTTACACCGGGAGTTGGCCTCGATGGTGATACCGGTGATTCAGCTTCATAGATCGCAACATATCTCGTGAGCGGCCTGGCGTGGATGGTCCAGCTTGGAGCCCGTGAGGCGCAGGACAATGAAATATCTCATCGGACGTCACGCGCCCATATGAATCCTTAGATGGGAGATCGACCGCATCGCGGACCTGCAGTCTCTTTCCCGCGCGCGGTACACCCGGTCCAGCCGACACTACGTCCATGTGGACTCTATAAAAGACGTCAGCGCGTTTCCCGTGGCGATCAGAGAATGAGGACCGGTTGCGCAACAATCTCCGGTGGGAGAGAATCAACGGACAGTGTCTTTCGCGTTACATGCCAGGAGAATCCCGATGATCCGTTTCCCGATAATGCTCCTGTTCATCGCCGGCTCGCTACTGTCGGCTGCCGGGCCGCCCGAGCTTCTGGTCGCGATCCGGAACGGCGACCACGCCCGGGTACAAAAGCTACTTCGCGCCGGGGCCGACGTGAACACAGCCGATGGCGATGGAACCACGGCTTTGATGCATTCCGTTATTGAGTCCGACGTGAAAATGATGAAGCTGCTGATCGGGAGCGGGGCCAATATCAACGCCAAAAACGCTCTCGATTCGACCGCCCTGATGTACGCCGCCACTAATCTGCCCAAGGCCAGGCTCTTGCTGGATGCGCGAGCGGACGTGAAAGTAGAAGGCCAGCGCGGCGCCACCCCGATGAGTGTCGCCGTTACGGCTTTCGGATCGACTCCGGTTCTAAGGCTTCTCATGGCCAAAGGCGCTGAGCCCGAAGATCGGCTGATGGTGGCGGCGGCACAAAAAGGCGATCTCGAAGCGATCCGGTTTCTTTTGAGTGTCGGCGTGTCCGCCGGTGACGCTACCGGCTCCACGCTTTCCGCGGCGGTGACAGGACGATGTGAAACATGTGTCCGGTTGTTGGTGGAAAAAGGCGCTCCCGCCACGGGTCTCCGTCCCGATGGACCAGGCGTGCTGAACGATACGGCCAAGCGAGCAATGCCCGAACTCTCGCAGTTTCTGCTGGAACACGGGGCTTCGCTGGAGTCCCGGGATCGGGAGGGTTTTACGCTTCTCATGCAAGCCGTGCTTTCGATGGAAGCCCCCGCGGATCGCGAGCGCATGGTGAGATGGCTGCTCTCGAAGGGTGTCGATCCGAACGCCACGAATGATCGGGGTGAAACCGCCTGGCAATTGGCGGCGCGCATGGGGATCGCGTCCACTTTGGAACTACTGGCAAAAGCCGGTGCGAAGGAAATCAAAGAAGAATGGCCCAAGCCCGCGGGAGGCACTCCGACAGTGCAAGCGGCGGTGAAAAAGATTCTACCGTTGATTGAAACCAGCGGGGAACCGGTTTTCAAGAACCGGGCCTGCGTTTCCTGCCATAACAATTCGCTCCCCGCGATGACGGTCGCGCTGGCGCGCAAAAAGGGGTTCGCGGTTAATGAGGAGCAGGCCAAAAAGGAACTTGGGTTCGCGGTGGCAACGGATAAGCCTTATCTGGAACCCATGCGCCTGGGCTCGACCATTGGAGGCGGCTCGGATACGCTCGGTTATACGCTCATGGGCATGGCGGCGGCCGGCTATCCGGCCGATGCATTGACGGACGCGCATATTCACTACCTTTCGATTAACCAGTTGGCAGACGGCGCGTGGCGAACCACCAGCTACCGGCCTCCCGAAGAGTACGGGCCGTTCACCACCACAGCGGTGGTTCTGCGCGCGATCAAGCTGTACCCGATCCCCGGCCGACGGGAGGAATTTCAGGAACGGGTTGCCCGCGCCAAACGCTGGCTGCTCTCTGCCACGGCTTCCTCCCAGGAAGAACGATCCATGCAACTCAACGCGCTGGCCGACACGGGCGCCAGTGTCTCGGAACGCGCGCCTTTCGTGAGGATGTTGAAGGCGGCCCAGAACTCCGACGGAAGTTGGAGCGAGCTTCCCAACATCCCGGGCGAAGCTTACGCGACAGGCGAGGCGCTTTACGCCTTACATGTCTCCGGAGACCTCTCCACAGAAGATGCGGTCTACCAGCGTGGCGTGCAATGGCTGTTGCGAAATCAACTCGCGGATGGATCGTGGTTTATGCCCACGCGCGCGGTCCCGGTCCAGCCGCACACGTTTGAGAGCGGATTCCCCCACGGCTGGCACCAGTTTGCTTCCGACGGGGCGTCGAGCTGGGCTACGATGGCGTTACTCTTCACGCTCCCTGACGATCCACGCCCGGTCGCATTACATTAGCTTCTGCGCGTTCCCGGAATCGGACTCCATATTCAGCACCCGCCGGCCTTTCGCTAACAATACTGGCACTTGCCCGCATAAAGAGCGTTTCAGGTCGCGCGGCGTGCGCGTCGGCAACTGCCGGGCGCAGGCGCTACGGAACGCGCCGGACGTGCGCACAAAGTAAGGTGCTGCGAGGCCGGGCGGTTTTCCAGCGCTGCCTGGGCGCGGATTACGGCGGTCCGAACTAACGAATCCGGATTTACCGGATTATCTGGCGGAAGCACCATGTAAGCGCGATACCGTCGGCACAATCAACCGCCGGCACAATCGAATTGTTGTATGCTTTATTCGGCTCTGCGCTCGCAGACAGCTCGCTACACCGCCCTTTGGGGCAGCGTATTGAAAGGAAAGACAAGAACTATGATCCACCGTAAAGTGTCGGCCACACTGCCTGCGATGGTATTGATCCTGACCAGCCTGGTCATCGCCGCCGAACCCGATGGCAATCCCCTGAAGAACAGTGGCTCTTTTGACCGGCTATCCAAAAAAACGGGCGTCTACAATGTATCGAATACCGGCAAGACACCGGGCTTCGTGGTTGATCCCTCATGGCCGCAGCCGCTGCCGAACAACTGGCTTCTGGGCCAGATCGGCGGACTCTATGTCGATCAGCATGACCATATCTGGGTCTACAACCGGCCGCGCACCATGACGACTGACGAGGCTGGACTCGAAGGACCCGTGCCGGGCGCCACTGATGAGAAGGGTCAGCCGGTCAACGGGCTCGGCCAGGTGCGCGCGTATGGTGCCGTCTCAGATTGCTGCAAAGCCGCTCCTTCAATTCTGGAATTTGATTCCGACGGCAGGATGTTGCGTGCCTGGGGCGGTCCATCCGATCCCGGTTTCATCGGCGGTAAATGTAAGGCGGAGGCAGGCTGCATCTGGCCGAACAGCGAGCACGGTATTTACGTCGACCAGAACGACAACGTCTGGGTCTCGGGAAATTCCGCGGCGCCCAGCGGAGGAACTTCGGGCCGGGGAGCGCCGCCCTGGTTGACGAACAAGGGGGGCGGCGACGGCTTTGTATTGAAGTTTGATATGAACGGCAATTTCAAGATGAGGATCGGCGGAACTCCAAAGGGACCAGCCAGCAACGACACGAATGGTGGAATCAATGGTACGCCACTGCTCTATCTGGCGGCGGACATGGTGGTCGATCCCGCAACGAACCGCCTGTACATCTCCGATGGCTACGGAAACCGCCACGTCCTGATCGTTGACGCCAACACCGGTAAATATATCGGCTCTTTCGGCGCCTATGGAAACAATCCTGTCAACGACGCAGCCGCCGGGGCCGCCGGGCCGTGGATCGCCGATTATTCCAAAGGCAACAAGAAGCCCGCATTCTTCCGGAACCCCGTGCATTGCGTGAAGATCGCCAATGACGGCAAAATTTATGTCTGCGACCGGGGAAATGATCGCATTCAGGTGTTTGACAAGAACGATCCGGCGCTTGGCAAGCCCTGCAGCAATCCGACTGGCGAGGCCGGCAAATGCGGTTTCGTTGCCGAGCAATTTATCAGCGAGCACACGAACATCATTGGAACAGCCGTTTCAGTGAACTTCTCCACGGACAAGGCGCAGAGTTGCCTCTATGTCGGAGACAACGCCAACATGACAATCTATATCCTGAACCGAAGCAATCTGCAGGAGCTGGGCCGGCTCGGACGCAGCGGCCGGAATGCTGGAGAATTCCACTACCTGCATCAGGTGAGCGTGGACAGCAAGGGCAACATCTACACAGGGGAAGTCGATACCGCGAAACGGATCCAGAAGTTTCTCCGCTACGGCGGGAATGGGTGCAGCGGCACCGGATCGTCTACCGTGGGCGGAGTGCTGGCCGCGAAGTAGTACACACGCCATCCTTGATTGCGGTGTCGATCATTGGCGCTCAGCGGATCGCGGATGCGCAGACGCAAAGACCCTTGACTTCCTCTTTTCCCTGTGCACGAATTGTTCCCAGGGGTATTTTTTATGGACGATTTGCGGATCGGCTCCCCTGGTTTCGCTGATTGGGACTCCGGTCAGACGAAGGATGGATCGAAGAAGCGAGCAAGGAAGAGGCAAGTCGAACCACCAGAAGAGCTGACTGATCGAGTGACGCTCTCTTCGGCTGGCGAAACCGAGGACCAGCCGTCCGGCTATTTCCCCGCTTCATCGGACCGGAAACCGGAGTGAACACTGCTCTGTTACGCCGTTGTGCGACTCGCCATTTTGACCGGCTGACTTACGCCGCACGGAGAGCCCGTATCACGTCCAATCGGCGGATTAGATTGGCGTTTGCCGCCGCCCCGATCTGAGTCAGTGCATACCCGGTTCTGTCCCTATCGGGCGACTCAGGCTGTCGGGATGCACCTCAGCAGGGGGTCGCTCACGCGCATCTTGAACCAGGCGCAGTTCCAGCGCGAGTATGCCACTGGCTCGAACCGGGTCCGTGACATCCTGCGGAAGTCCGCCAGGGTTGTCCCCCGCCACGGCGAGCCCCGGACGGGGCTCGTCTGAAGTAGAGCCCTGATCAGCCATCGTTCAGGTGGTATTCGGAAGGTTGAGGGCCATCGTGAAGATGGCCATTGCCGGTGCGCAAGGAGACTGGCAACCCGGACTAAGCACAAAAGTTACCTATAGTTAATAGGAAACTGAACCTGCGGGCCTGATTTCTGACCGTGGGCATCGGGAAAATCCGCGACTTGCCATGATCGCCTCAGTTTGGAGGGCGCCTTCGACGGCCCCGGAAGGCCAGGCCGATCAGACCTGCACCAAGCAACACAAGGGAGATCGGCTCCGGAACGGTCGAACTCGCGCTCGCATTGAAGCTTTGGGGTGTGACAAGGGGCGTACCGCCGTCGACAATCTGGGTCCCCAGCACCGCGCCAGCTGTAAAATCGGTCGAACCGAGCGGGGCGCTATAGATGTGATCCGTTCCGCCACGCCAGTGGTATTGAAAAAGCTCCAGGTCGCCGTCGACGATCGCCGATCCCGCGATTCGCGACACGCCGGTGCTGCCCAGCCTGGTCGCGAGGCCCGTCGCAGTGTTGATCTCGTATAGCTGGTCAATTGCGCCGCCCCTGCCGGCCGTGAAGTAGAGGTTTGTGCCATCGTCTGAAAGGCTTGTGTCCCAGCGGCCGTTATTGGCCCTCAGACCAGTCGCGCCGATCAGCGTGGCCGCGCCTGTATCCGGATTGATCGAGTACAGGTTCGACGCATAGTCGATTTCGAACAGCCCGTTCATTCCGCCCGCAAAGCCAACTGACGACAACTGCAATCCCGAACTGCCAATAACTGACGCCGCGCCGGAAACCGGATTGATTGTGACCAGAGCGCTCTGCGTACTCTGCGCGTAGAGGTCGCCGTTATCGTACGCGATCCCGGCGGCCTTTGCGAGGGGCAGCGTGCCGATCTGCGTGTATGCGCCGGTCGAATCGTCGACTGTGCCGAAGCGATTGTCGTAAAACACCGAATATATCTGATCCGCGGCGGCCGGGACTGCGGGCAGCACAATCGCCATTCCGGTAAGTAAGACCCGTACTCTGGCTCTCATCTGTAGCCCTTCGCTCTCAGTAACTGCTTTATGAGTTCAGATAGTTACGCTGAATAGCGGATTTCTCCTGGGATCGAGCTGTCCGAACCTTTCCGGGAAACCGTCACAACCCTCGTAGATTAAGACTTCCGATAGTCCCACCTTGCGTCAACGTCGTTGGATTGTCGGCGACCCGTCGACCGTTTGTCTGCGCGGGTAAAGTAATGCCGATCGGCTCGGTTTGCTACGCTCCTTTGCACGAACCATTCGAGCAACAGCTCTTTTGTGCGCGCGGACTTCGGCCACGCCGGCGGAGTAGAAACCATGTGAGGGCTACCAGGAATAGCAGGAAAATCGCCAGGAATGCCGTGTTCAGTATAGGCATATGTAAAGCGGCGGACGCCCGGTAGAGGCTGATCCCGCCAACGAATAACAGGAAGCCGGACAGCACCAGGCGGAGGGTGTGTTGTGGCACCCGGCCGGCCACGAGAGCGGCAAGCTGGCCGCCGATCATCACGGCGGGGATGGTTGCGGCCAGAATATTCCAGGGAACGCTGGTTCCGAGCGCGGCACTGACGCCCAAATGCGTGAGGGCCGCTGTTATGGACGCCCCTGCAATGATGAGGTGGGCATTCCCGGCGGCCATGCGCGGGGGCATTCCTCGCAGGACTTGTTCGACGGTGCTCAACTCTCCCGCCGAGAATCCAACCAGGCCCTGGAATATGCCGCCAACTGAGGCTGCGGTTCCACGCCAGGTGTCGTTAAGAACTCGATAGTGATACACCCGGCCCCGGGTGTCGGTATGCTCCTTGACTCCTTTCGGCGGTAGCGCCTGTATCTCGGGAGTCCACGAGAGCGCGTTATCGCTTTCGCGGAATAATAGCCAGGAGAATCCCATCAGGCCAATACCGATGGAGACCAGCATCCATTGACTTGGGATGATATGCGACGCATACCCGCCCAGCACCGCCATCGGGGCAGCGAACAGGACGGCAAATCCCGCAATCTGGAAGTCAATCAGCCCCGCCCGCCAAAAGGCGGTCGTAGAGCTGATGAAGCCAAATATCTCAGTCAACAATCCGACCTCAACCGCCTGTGCAGGTTCCAGATGGTACCCCAGGAGAGGGAAGATTATTGTATAGAAGGGGACAAAAATCACGGCCCCCGATACTCCGAGCGTTCAAACCGTAATACAGATACCGAGTGCTATCGGGAACATCCACCAGAATTCGAGCCAGTAGCCTGAATGCATTCGCGCGTCCTCCTTTCCTGACATTGCCCCTGCAACGGAAGGGGACGGTTCACTACTGTACTTCGCCGGCAAGGCATGGCTGGTTACGCCCAAGGCGCTATTTTCCGGGAGTCGGTCGAAAATCGAGGGATTGTGGGCGACCACCGTGACTTCCCATCGTTCCGCAGCGAAGGTAATGCTGACGACAGTGATCGGATTCAACACATTCACACGTGCTCGCGTTCTCATCGTTCTGCAGTTGAGCGTTATTCCGTTCTATGGACAGAAGGCGCCGCCTGTGCCTGACAAAGCGTGGCCGGCCGCCGGCGATTCGCAATTCCGCGTGGAACTGGCCCAAGCACAGGCTCCGCCGCGGCTGCCGGTTCTCGGCCCGAACTTGGTCTACACGCTGCCGGACCTGGTCGATATCGCGGAACGGACCAACCCGGAAACGCGGATTGTCTGGGAGCGCGCAAGGGAAAAGGCTGCCGCACTCGGTATCTCCCGAAGCGCTCTGTTTCCTACGATTTCAGCGGTCGCGTCCGCCTCAGTGAATCAGTATTCCTTGTTTTTCGGCAAGTTTTACCACGAAGACACCACGCTGTTTCCGGCCTCCCTGCACCTTTCCTGGACGGTTCTGGACTTCGGGGCGCGGGGCGCCGCGATCGATCTTGCGAGGGCCAACCTGCTCGCCGCGAATTTCACGTTTAACGATACGCATCGCAGGATTATTTTCGAGGTGACCGAGGCTTATTACAGATTGGTGGACGCGATGAGTCAGGAGGACGCCGCGCAGGCGACTCTTGCGGATGCGAGGACGGTGCAGCAGGCGATAGAGGCGAGACTGGCCAATGGCCTGGCAACTTTGCCGGACGTTCTCGAAGCGCGTGCCGCAAGCGCGCAGGCGCGGTACGAGCTGGCATCGATTCAGGGCCTGGTGGAGACTGCGCGCGGCGCGCTTGCAACCGTAATGGGAATGTCTCCCGCTGTAACGTTCCGCGTCCGGAATGTTACCGGTGCTTCCATCCCGGAAACGATAGTGGAGCCAGTGGAAACGATCATGGCGCGCGCGCTGGCGCAAAGGCCCGACCTGCTCGCCCAGGCCGCGCGTATCCGCGCCACGGATGCGGAAGTCGGCCAGGCTCACGCAGCCTGGTATCCGGCGCTCAGCGTTTCCGGGGACTGGGGTCACACCAATGGGATCGGGCAGGAAAAAGGCGACCCCACCATTGCTCATTCCGCGATCTGTCCTTATCAGGCGCAGATCAAGCTGAGTTGGAACGTTTTCGATGGGGGCGCCCGGCGAAGCGAATCGGCGCACGCGGCGTCCGGGAGGAGGGAGGCACAAGCGCAGGTGACAGCTTCCCGGGACCAGATCGAAAATGAGATCTGGACTTCTTATGTCAGCCTGAAGACAGCCCGGAGTCAGCAGGAAGCCGCGGACGCGCTGCTTCAGGCGGCGGACCAGTCGTATTCCGCGTCGATGGAGGCCTTTCAGGCTGGCGTCAGAACGTTCATAGACGTCACCTCAGCGCAGCGGGATCTGGCTCGCGCCCGGACAGCCCAGGTAGCCGCGCGTGTGCGGCTTTTGGTGAGTATTGCGGATCTGGCGTTTCGGGCCGGGGACTCTATTCCGGCCGCCCAACACTGATTATGTCGCGCGCGCCGACGGTGGATGTTCTCGGGTCGTTCTTTCCGATCTGGATGTTTTGTATCCTGGGCGGAATTGTGTTGACCTTGGCGGTGCGATTCGCGCTGGTCCGCGCAAGGCTGGACGGCGAACTCGGCCCCCGGGTCATCGTTTATCCCAGCATGGTTGCGTTGATTGCGTGCACCATCTGGCTCGTTTGGTTTCGGTATTGAGGAATTATGTCTCGAGAGTTGCTTGGCCGGGTTCTTGGCGTGTTGATCGTATTGGGCGCTGTAGGCGCGAGCCTGGCGGTGGTGCGGGAGATCCGCCGAAATCCGCAGACGGACGATGCGGAGGTGTTTGCGAACCTCATTGGCATCGCGCCGGAGGTGAGCGGGAGGATTATCAGGATCAACGTCAAAGACAACCAGTTTGTCCGGCAAGGCGAACTGCTCTTCGAGATTGACCCTGTTCCCTACGAGTACGCGCTGGAAACAGCCCGGTCTCAGCAGGCAGTGCTGGAAGGCCAGGTTAAGGATCTGCGAAGAACAATTTCAGCACAAGACAGCGCCGTAGTTTCGGCAAGGGCGAACACACGGAGTTCCGCGGCGCGGATTGGCAGCACCGACGCGGCGGTCGAGGCCGCCCGGGCCGGTGTTGACGCGGCCAAAGCGGAAGTGGCCCGTGCTGAAGCCGACTACGCTTATGCGGAAAATAACGTGCTGCGCCTTGAGCCTTTATTGAATAAGCAATTTGTCACGGTGGACCTGGTGGATCAGGCCCGGACTGCGCGTTCGGTAAAGGGCGAAGCTGTGCGGCAAGCGCGCGCCCGATTGGCTGTGGCGGAAGCGCAGTCAGCTTCGGCGATTGCCCGGCAGAAGGAGGCTCAGGCGGGTTACGAGCAGAGCACCGCCCAACTCGATCAGTCCATGAAGAGCATCACTATTCTCGATCCGCTCGTCGCACAGCGGGAGGCACGGGAAGCGGCCGTCAAGAATGCGTCCTACGATTTGCAGCGCTCGAAAGTTTACGCGCCTTTTAACGCCCGCGTGACGAACCTCACCATATCGGAGGGCGCCTACGCTCACGCCGGGCAGCAAGCCTTCACCCTGATTGACGCGCGAACCTGGTGGGTCATCGCGAATTTCCGGGAGACCGAGTTGAAGAATATCCAGGCCGGCATGAAGGCCGACGTTTATGTGATGTCCCGGCCGAATCAGAAGTTCGAGGGGACGATCGATAGTGTGGGGTTCGGCGTAACGCCCGACGCGAGTCTGGTCGGCAGTTTATCGCAGGGGCTGCCGGACGTGCAACGCTCCTTGAATTGGGTACACCTTGCCACGCGGTTCCCGGTCCGGATTCGGGTGAACTCTCCTTCTCCCGGCGATTTCCGTATCGGCGCTTCCGCCACGGCGGTCATCCACGGGAATCAAACGGGGGCATCCCGCTGAACTCCGTGGATTCCGTATGCCGCTGGGAAAGCCCGCTCGATCGGCTCGCGGAATTCCTCATTGCAGAGCTCGCGCCGTATCCTGGACGAGCGGCGACTGTTGCCCGAACGGTGACCGCGTGCGTCATTACCATGCTTCTGGTGATGGTGTTCAGGATTCCCAATGGATTCCTGGCGGTCTTCTATGCACTGGCTATTTCACGCTCGGCTCCGCATTCAACGGTGCGGAACGGATTCCATATCGTCCTGGCGAACGTTGCGGCCCTCGTGGTATCGCTGGCCGGGATCGTACTTTTTATCGACTATCCTCTGCCCCATTTCCTGTTTGTGGTGGGCATCTTCTTTCTGGCCTTTTTCCTCACGCGCGCGCTGGTGAGTTCCGCCACTGCATTCGGATTCACTATCATTGTGGTTGCCGCAGCCTCGGTGCCGATCATCTGGGCGCGTCCCAATCCACTCAGGCCCGACCTCGAAACCACCGTCTGGACCGCGTTCGGCATCATGCTGGGGACACTCGCGACAATGCTGACCGAGTGGATGTTCACGTTTCGCGGCACAGCGCCATTTGTCGTGAAGCAGCATGAACTGTCCCGTTCTCGGCAGATGTTCGTCGCCGACGCCTTTTCGAATCCGGAATACGTTAAATTCGCGCTTAAAGGATGCCTCGCGGCAAGCATCTGCTATGTGTTCTGGTCGGGTATCGCGTGGCCTGGCCTTGGCGTCTGCACTGTTACGTGCGTGATTGCCGCGCCCGTTGCGAACGTGGGATCTTCACGCCGGCGATTGACTACGCGTCTCTCCGGTTTGTTCGGCGGAGGGGTGATCTGCGGCATCGGCTCCCAGGTTTTCATTCTTCCGCGGGTCGATTCCATCGTGGGATTTACCGTCGCCTTCGCGGCTGTTTCCGCCGTCGCCGCGTGGTTCGTGACATCGAGTCCCCGGCTCAATTATTTCGGGCGCCAGATGGCGCTGGCGTACTATTTGACGATATTCCAGAGTTTCGGAATCAATACGTCCCTCGTGATGAGCCGCGACCGGCTTATGGGTATCTTGCTTGGGCTGCTCGTCATGTGGCTGGTCTTCGACACGGAGTGGAATTGGGCATGATGTTCTCGGACAGGGGGAGACAAGCAAGCTGAGGATGTCGTCACCGGTACGCCGGCCGATCTTCGCAGTGATCTCAAGCAGCCGATAGTCGTACCTTACGTCCACTTCGCCGCTTTGAGATGATCTCCGCGAACCGGACTTGAACGAAGCCGCTGGCGCGGCGGACGCTGCGCGCACACCAAAGTCGACCCTTGCTTCGATCGAGCCGCACAGTGTACGATCATTCCGCGCGGTTGATCTGCAAGCGGCACGGACTTACTCTCGGAATAGTACCGAAAAGGCATTGAAAACCCAATAAGCACGTAAATGGCCGCGCCCGCCGCAAACGCCCGCGGCCTCCTTCAAGTCTCATTATCGAAAATGCCCCGGCCCTGACTCCGCCCATTCACCCAAGGGTTTTCCTGCCGAGACATTTCCGATCAACGCTAACGACTTTTGGGACCTCTCTGCGCACTCCTGCGAGTACCGACATCTCGACCGGTTGAAGTCTACCGCTGACTCCACTCGCCATCTACTCTCAATCCAGCCACTCAGAAACGTGCGGTGACACAAGCGGCAACCGGCAAAGCAAAAAGGGCCGGATCGCTTCGGCCCTTTTTGCTTCTTGCTCGCCTGACGCGAAGTGATCACTTGGGCGTCACGTGGATCAGGGCGCCGGGATTAGCGTCTTCCAGCATCCACAGCGAGCCATCGGGGCCTTCTTCCACATCGCGGATGCGGTGGCCCACATCCCAGCGCTCAGCGGCTTTGGCGCCGCCATGGCCGTCAAAGACGATGCGGTTGAGCGACATGGTCGCCAGGCCACTGATGAAGCCGTTGCCGTTCCATTGCGGGAAGGTCTGGGTGCCGCGGTAGAACATCAGATTGCCCGGCGCGATCACCGGCACCCAATAGAGCACCGGCTTCGCCAGGTCGAGCCGCGTGTCGGGGTTGGCAATGGGCACGCCGTTATAGTTCTTGCCATAGGAGACGAGTGGCCAGCCATAATTCTTGCCCTTCTCGATCAAATTCAGCTCGTCGCCGCCGCTCGGGCCATGCTCCACCTCCCACAACTCGCCAGTGGGCGAAAACGCCATGCCATAGGGCGTGCGGACGCCGCTGGCCCAGGTTTCAGCCGGTGTCATGTTGGGGGCGGTAAAGGTATAGGTGCTAACCACCTTCGCGGTCTTGGCGGCTTCGGTGTCACTGGGCGGATCGATCAGGGGAATGGTGGCAGCGCCGGTTTTGCCGAAGTTGGGATTGCCGGGGGCGGGTTTGCCGTCCAGCGTAAGGCGCAGGATCTTGCCTTCGGGCTGGTCCGGATCCTGGGCGGGGGTGAAGCGCTGGCGGTCGCCAACCGTGAGGAACAGATACTGGCCGTCAGGCGAGAAGGCGACCTGTGCGCCTTCCTGGCCGCCCTTGCCCTTGGGCATCTGGCGCCACAGCACTTCGAAGTTTTCCAGTCTGGCCGAGGTGGCGGTGGCGTTCAGCCTGGCGCGGGCCAGCGCCAGGCCGCCGCCATAGTCACCCGGCTCGGCATAGGTGAGATAGATACTCTGGTCGGTGGCGTAACGCGGCGAAAGGAAGACGCCGAGCATGCCGTTCTGGCCCTGCCAATAGACTGGGGGCGTATTGCCCACCGGGATCTTCTGTCCCTGCTGGGACACCAGCCAAACGGGTCCGATCTTTTCGGTGATCAGCATGCGGCCGTCGGGCAGGAAGGCCAGCCGCCAGGGCAGCTCAAAGGTGGTCACCGTGGTCATAGTGAAGGGCAGGCTGGCTTCGGGCTTTTGTTCGCCCGCATTGACCTGAGCCCAGGCCGCCGCCGACGCCAGGGTGAGAAGCAACGCCGCTTTCGCCAATTTCATCGTCATTTCTCCTTATTTCTCCTTGCTTCTCAAGCGCCCGACCTTAAGCGATCCAGCGCGCCGCTTTCCACTTTATAGTATGGGGGTCGTGCCAGATAAGTGCACTATGGAAAGCTTCAGGTGCGCGGAGAGTCTTCAAATTAAAGCGGAGCGCGTCGAGTTCAAAACAAATGCGGGCAACGTCATCTTTCTGACCAGGGCCGGGGGTTGCCGAATCTGACGATGCCGCAGGCAGCCGCTGCGATTGACGGCCAGGGCCGAAAATCTGGTTTTATGCTGACACTCAGCACAAGGTGAACACCGCTGACTTTTCGGCCAACCATCCTTCCTCCCGCGAGCTGGTCCATGGTCGCGATCCTGGTGGAAGTTCTGGTGAAACGCAATCACGGGATTGAGTCGACTGTCAGGGCCGCTCGTGATCACAGCGGCCGCATCGGCGACGGGACTCCGGATGACTTTCGAATAGCGCGTTAACCAGGCCCTGTCCGCTTTCAGATCGAGTATATTAAGCTAAATCAGTCATGTGCCGCTACACCTCCTCCGGCCCAGGGGAACCTGTACCAGTATCCCTTCGAACCACGGATCATACCGGCGCCTGGAGCTGCACAAACCGGCCATGACAACGATCAAGGAGGACGCCGATTATGGGTTCGACCAGACGCACCATCATGGCAGCGGGCGCCGCGGCAGCGGCAACGGCCGCCGTGCAGCGCGTATTTGCTCAGCAGCCGGGCAAAGGAGGAACGGGCAAGTTCTACGAAAAAGGCCCCGTTCGCATCCGCTATGAGGAGGCCGGGTCCGGTTTCCCGCTGATGCTGCTTCCCGGCGGGGGATTGAACGCGACCATATCCTTCTTCACCGGCAACTCGCCCTTCAACGCCATTGAGGAGTTCAAGGGAGAGTATCGTTGCATCACGGCAGACCTGCGCAACGCCCCCGCCGGCCAGTCCACCGGCCCTGTCGAGGCCGACCGCCCGTGGGATTCCTACGCCGACGACCAGCTCGGTCTGATGGATCATCTGGGCATCGACAAGTTCATGGTGATGGGTTTCTGCATTGGCGGCCCCTTCATCTGGAGTCTCCTGAAGCGCGCGCCCGATCGTGTTGTCGCGGCCGTGCTGGCGCAGCCCGTGGGGTGGCGTCCGGAGATGCGCGACCCCAGATACCCAGGCGTATTCTGGAACACCTGGGGTCCGGCGCTGACCGCCCAGCGGCCCGAGATCACGATGCCGACGGTCGACAAATTTGTGACCAGAATGTTCGGCACCAACCCGGACTTCGTCTTCACCGTGACACGGGATTTCGTGCGTGGCTGCCAAAACCCGATCCTGGTCCTGCCGGACGATGTCCCGGCTCATCCATACGCCGTCGCCATGGAGTGCGCGATGCTCGCGCCGAATGCCGAAGTGAGCATCTTCCCGTGGAAAGAGCCCAAAGAGCGGATTCCCCTGGCGGTGCGCCAGATACGTTCGTTCCTCCGGGCACATCGCCCTGCTTCTGCTTAGACGGCGACACGGAACTGCACCACACGACAACCGAACCCATCGACCTGCTGCTCAACCGGCAGCCGCCGGCGAGACAGGGCTTGTGCAACCGAAGGCACTACGCACGCCTTAGGGTGGCCCAGGGATTAAAGACGGAATGCGCGTCACTCAGGACTTATCCGCTTTCTGATCGGCTAAACTTCGCTAAATGAGCGTCCTGAAAGACAGTTTGATCCAACAGGCCAAAATCCTTCTATACTTCAGATACTTGGGCTCAGCCAGGGAAACGTAGCGAACCAGAACGCATTCGAGGTGGAGGTGAACATATGAGCGACGCTCCAAATAACCGTGAAGCACGCATTTCCAGACGGCAGGCTCTGCTCGGCGTTAGCAGCACCGCGCTAATGTTGCTTCAATCCTCGTGTGCCTCAAAGGAGTCGAAACCTGGCAGCGCGGCAATCGAGCCGCTTCACTACAACAGCTTGCGCGACGTCGCTCGCCGCATTCGATCCAGGGAAATCTCACCAGTTGAATTGACGACTCGAATGTTAGATCGCATCGCAGCCGTAGATCCGAAGCTGAAAAGTTATGCCACCGTGATGCGCGAGCAGGCACTGGCGGCAGCGATGCGCGCGGAAGAAGAAATCCAACGCGGAACGTATCGAGGTCCGCTACACGGCGTGCCTATCGCAGTGAAGGATCTGTGCTACACGAAAGGCATCCGGACCATGGCGGGGACGAGCATTTACGCAAACTTCATCCCGGATCATGACGCGACAGTGGTAACCAAGTTGGGTCAAGCGGGAGCGATCCTGCTGGGAAAACTGAACCTGACAGAAGGCGCAACGAGGGGCTACAATCCTGCACGCGATATTCCCGTCAATCCGTGGCGCGAAGATCTGTGGGCCGGCGTTTCTTCGAGTGGGTCCGGGGTGGCGACTGCTGCAGGGCTTTGCTACGGCTCGATTGGAACCGACACGGGCGGTTCGATTCGTTATCCATCGGCGGCGAACGGGATTGTGGGGCTGAAACCGACATATGGACGTATCAGCCGGTACGGCGTGTTTCCGCTGGCCGAATCGCTCGATCACGTCGGCCCAATGGTACGCCGAGCGGGTGATGCAGCCGTAATGTTTGAGGCCATCGCCGGTTTCGATTCCAACGATCCAACCTCGCTGAGAGATCCCGTGCCGCATATGTTGGACGAACTGGACAAAGGAACTCGTGGATTAACGGTTGGATTTGACCGGCGCTTTGCGACTGAGGGCATTCACCCTGAACAGTCTGCGGCCATTCAAGCCGCCGTTGACGTCCTGCGCCAGTTTGGCGCCCGGATTGTCGACGTTCAGATGCCCAATGTCACCGAAGTCCAGAACATGTGGCTTATCCTGTGCGCCAAAGAGGCGGTCGCCGCCCACGCAGCGAACTTCCCTTCACGCAAGAACGAGTACGGTCCGTATTTTCGAGACTTTCTCGAGATGGGCGCGGCGGTCAGTGCAGCAGATTACGCGAAGGCCGTCCAATATCGTAAGGTCCTCTCGACGAAGTATCGGGCTGTGCTTTCCACCGTGGATGCCTTTGTCTATCCAGCCGGAGTGGGGGGAGCCTTCTCGATTTCGAAAGAAACCCAATATGGCTCGATGGCGGATTTTAACGCTGCAAGGGACAAGTACGCAAATTCGTACAATCCGCCCCTCGGAGCTAACGTATATACGTGTCCGGCCGATCTCTCCGGCACACCGACGATCACGCTTCCCGTTGGGTTCTCGTCCGATGGACTGCCGCTCAGCATGCAAATCGCCGGACAGGCACTTAGCGAGCCGACGTTGTGCCGGATCGGTCATGCCTACGAGGAGGCAACCGGCTGGTACAAAAAGCACCCGAACGTCTAGCTGTGGGGGGCAGATCTGCGCCTCCGTACCATCCGGCTATGGATGGCCAGCGCATAGCTTCCCTATGGCGACGGCTACTAGCTCTCCTAATCCCCGCGGTGCGTTGATCCACGATGACCAGCACTTAACTCCACGGGCTTTCCGTGCGGTGTGTGGCGGTAGGCATCAGCCCAGGCTTCCTTGCGCTCGTGCATCGCGGCGGAATTGGAGAGTCCCTTCGCGACCGACAAGTTCTCCAGTGCCGCCAGCCAATGCACGTAATACTGCGATCCATCGTCAGGCTGCCCGCGCTCTTCCGCCGCTTTCAATTCTGCAGCAAGCGCAGTTGCCCATTCCTTCCAGGTAAAGTGCCCCTGCGCCGATAGCCGCACCGCGAGCGCAAACGCTTGCGCCTGCCACGGCTCAGCAAACACCAGCCCCTGTTCATCGCGCGGCAGGCGCGGCAAGTCGGCAAGAACGTCAGGTTGAGAGATGCAATCAGGCTGGCTCAAGGTAGGTATCCCACATGTCAATGTAAACGGAGTCGCGCGGCGAGGCTTGTTTGCCCCACAACTCCCGCGCGGAAAATCGTACGGAGTAAACGCGTTGCGGATCTTCTCCCTGAAAATGCGCGTTGGTGTCAGGAAACACATATACGCCGTGGTCACGATCAATCGTGCCGACCTTCCCTCGAGCGTATCTCGGCAATCGAGTATGTCCCGTCGGGTTGATATTCCGGGCCCGCACGCGCTGCCCTGCTTGAAACCGTTGGGGCGCGGTTACATTGCGGATCGCCGGTGCGCCCTTGGTCACCAGCGTGAGAGCCTGTTCAGCGTGCATCGGAGGAACTTGCTTTGCCGAACCCTTAGCGCGCTTCGCACGGTCGGCTTCTTCTTGCGTCAACAAGCCTGCCTTGACGGAGAGCTGAATCAAGCCTTCCACCCATTTCTCGTAGTAGCTCAGGGTGAGGTATCGCGCCGGGTCGATCAATTCCCGTTGGTGGCGCGAGGCATCGAGATTCCATTTCCCCCATCCGCCCATCGCGCGCGTGATCGCGAATGCCCGCGCTTCCCAGCGATGATGAAATACCGGCTCGTTCTTTTCGTGCTGTACCGGGCCCATGCCGTGCATGCCACCCATGTCATGGATTCCGTTCATGCCGCCACACTTACCTTGGTCACGCCCACCATCGAATCCCGAGTCACGATCGCCGCCAACTGTTCCTCCGTCATGTTCTCGGTGCCCGCGGGACGCTCCGGCAGTACGAGATAGCGCAGTTCCGCGGTGCTATCCCACACGCGCACTTCGACGTCCTCCGCCGGCTCTGTGCCAAATTCCATCAACACGCTGCGAGGATCAATCACCACACGAGAGCGATAAGCCGACGACTTGTACCAAACCGGCGGCAGTCCCAACACCGGCCACGGATAACAAGAGCACAGCGTGCAGACGATCACGTTGTGGACCTTCGGCGTGTTCTCCAGCACAACCATGTGTTCGCCCTGCAGCCCCGCAAAACCGAGTTCGGCAATGGCAGCCGAACCGTTCGCGAGCAATCGCTTCTTATACTCGGGATCGGTCCAGGCCTTAGCGACTACACGGGCACCGTTACGCGGACCGATCTTGTTTTCGTACTGGTCGATCAGCGTGTCGAGCGCCTTGGGATCCACAAGGCCCTTCTCCACCAACAGCGATTCCAAAGCCTTTACGCGAAGCGCTGGGTCTGAAGGCACTACCTGATGGGCGTGATCATGATCATGGCTGTGATCTTGTGCATGAGCGGCTTCCTGTGCGGCCGCGGCACCAGCGGCTGCCAGGAAGCCACGTCGAGTCGAATCCATCGAATGCTCCTTTCAGCTCCGCTTGATGGAAGATATTGACTACATTTATGACTGCGTAAAGTGTATCATCTGCAACTTATCTTCAAACGCTCAAGCCGGAACGGTCGTCGGAACGGATAGTGGTGGTTGGTCATCCGTAATAGTTTCTTAAAAAGGTAGCTTCTGCTTATCCGGTTGACTCAGCAAAGCCCAGGATGTTGGGTTCGAGATCTTTTGCGCCGCGGATCTGCTCGTATTCGGTTGATTTGCGGGCAGTTCCGAGTCCAAGGAGGGTCTGA
>JBEKTF010000100.1:0-18842 GCA_049516355.1 Bryobacteraceae bacterium
AGCCAGTCGCCGTAGTCGCCGCTTCCGTCCTGACTAAAGCCCACGGTGCTGGTTACGCCCCCGTCGATCGAGAAATACGCACTCGCCGACGGGTCGGTGGTCAGGCTGATTGAACCGGGAGCGGCATAGCGGAACAGGTCTTCCGGGAAGACCGCTGACGTGGATCCGGTGCCGACGGCTGAGGGAAGAACCGACGCCAGCCCGAGAATTTCATCCATCTCGTGCTCAACGGCGCGCTGGGCGTCGTAATTCCCCGCAGTGATCCCCCCGGTCCGATTGAATTGAAAAGGCTGAGTGGAGTTAAACGTGACAATGCCGTCGAATATTCCTCCTTTATTGGTAGTGCCGTCCGAAGCAATGAAGCCAGGCGTGTTCATGCCGAGAGCGCGACCGAGGGCGGTGCTCACCTTCACATTGCTTGCGAGCGCGGACGCCGGCAGGTTATTGAGGGCAGTCGCGTCATTAGGCGTCTTCGAATCGGCCTTCAGCGCGTTGACGTAGGTTGCATAAGGCGTGAGATATAAACCATAGTCGCTGTTGGCTAACGAAGCCGGTTGGCCGTCAGGCTGGGTCGACGAATAGCGGAAGTAGATCGACACCGTAATCGGATCGGCGAACTGCGCCTCGAGGACGCCGATGGCGGCGTTGATCATCGCTTCAATGGCCGCGGCGTTCGGGCTTGTCGTGATTGAACTGTCGAAGGTGGGGACGATGGTCAATCCCGCAGGGGCGGTGGTTTTGGGGTAAACGGATTCGGTCAATCCGGTGGTTGGAGGTGACGCCTGCGATTGACTTGAGGCCGCTGCTGTAATGCCGGAATGACCTACGCTGCGGGTAGAGGCGGGAGGCGACTGCGCAACCGCTGCCATCTGGCAGAAGCCCACGCTAACGAAAACAGCGAGAATTCGATGCCGCATCCGCATAATAAATAGTGATTTATCTCACGGTGAGATTACCACAGGGGCAAAACGCGACTTGAAGTTACTTGAAGTCGCGTCTCCCGAACCGGGAGTATGCCTTCACTTACGATGAAAGTGATGAAAGCTTTGGTGAAGAACAAACCCGAGCCGGGACTCTGGCTGGAAGAAGTACCCGTGCCGGAGTTCGGCATCAACGACGTCCTGGTGCGAGTGAAAAAGGCGTCGATCTGCGGCACCGATATTCACATCCTGAAGTGGGACGACTGGGCGCAGCGCACTATCCCGGTCCCGATGGTGATCGGGCATGAGTTCGTGGGCGAGATCGTGGCGGTGGGGTCGAACGTCGTCGATTTCTTTCCGGGCCAGCTGGTGAGCGGCGAAGGCCACGTGGTCTGCGGACGATGCCGGAACTGCCTGGCGGGCCGCAGGCATCTCTGCGCGAATACGAGCGGGGTGGGCGTGAATCGTCCGGGCGCGTTCGCGGAATACATTGTGCTGCCCATGACAAACGTGTGGGTCCACAAGAAGGCGATCGATCCGGATATCGCGTGTATTTTCGATCCGTTCGGCAATGCGGTGCACACGGCGCTGGCATTTCCCGTTTTGGGCGAAGACGTGCTGATTACAGGGGCGGGTCCCATCGGCATTATGGCGGCGGCGG
Organism: Bryobacteraceae bacterium; assembly: GCA_049516355.1. GTDB lineage: Bacteria > Acidobacteriota > Terriglobia > Bryobacterales > Bryobacteraceae > BOG-234. The sequence goes on from JBEKTF010000100.1 coordinate 1,582, forward strand.
TGGCGAAACACGCGGGCGCACGGCATGTAGCGATTACGGATTTGAATCCGTACCGGCTGGACCTTGCGCGGAAGGTCGGGGTGAGTCTCGCCGTCGACACACGGGCGAAGAGTTTGCGCGAGGTGCAAAAGGAATTGGCGATGACGGAAGGGTTCGACGTGGGGCTCGAGATGTCGGGAAATGCGTCGGCGTTTCGGGACATGCTGGCGAATATGGCGCATGGGGGAAAGATCGCGATGCTGGGAATCCCGCCGAACGAGATTGCGATCGACTGGAACATTGTCATCTTCAACATGCTGACCATCCACGGGATCTACGGGCGGGAGATGTACGAGACCTGGTATAAGATGACCGTGATGCTGGAATCGGGACTCGACATCAGCCCGGTGATCACGCATCACTTTGCTTTCGAGGATTTTCAGCAAGCGTTCGATTTGATGCAGTCGGGAAATTCGGGGAAGATCATATTGAACTGGGAAACGGCCTGAGCGGAAAATGCGGTCGCAGATCAAACTCGGAAAGATCTTCGGTATCGAGATTGGGCTGCACTACAGCTGGTTCCTGATTGCGCTGCTGATTGTCAGTTCGCTCTATTCGCAGTTTCATCTGAAGAATCCGGAATGGGGTGACGGCGTCATTCTGACAATGGCGATCGTGACGGGGCTGCTGTTCTTTGTATCGCTGCTGGTGCATGAGCTGTCGCATTCGGTGTTTGCACAGTCGCACGGGATGCCGGTGAAGGAGATTACGCTGTTCGCGCTGGGCGGGGTGTCGCAGATCGAGAACGAACCGGCGAGCGCGAAAACGGAGTTCTGGATGGCGTTCGCCGGTCCGCTGATGAGTGCGGCGATCGGGTTGGTTTGCATGGGCGCGGCGACTATAACATCGGATCCCCCACTGCATGCCATGGTTTCGTGGCTCGGCTACATTAACCTGGCGCTGGCGGTTTTCAACATGCTGCCCGGATATCCGCTGGATGGCGGCCGTATCCTGCGCGCGATCCTGTGGTGGAAAACCGGCGATGGTGATCGGGCTACACAGCTGGCTGCGAAGACGGGGCAGGCGGTCGGAGGCCTGTTTATTGTGTGGGGCATTTTGCAGTTTGCCGGCGGAGCGGGTTTCGGGGGATTGTGGATCTCATTCATCGGCTGGTTTCTGTTGCAGGCGGCGAGCGAGAGTGCCCAGCGGATCGGCATCGAGCATGCGCTCGCGGGCGCCACCGCAGGCGATCTGATGAGCGGCGATTGTCCGTCTCTGGATGGAAACCTGGATGTGCAGCACTTCGTGGACGAGGAACTTCTGCGTACGGGCAAGAGGTGTTTTCTGGTCCTGCAGAAGGGGCAGGTGGCGGGACTGGTGACGCCGCATGAGGTGAAGACCCTCGACCGGGCGCGATGGCCGTATACGACGCTCACCGATGTGATGCGGCCGCTGGAGGATCTGCATACCGTACCGCCGGAGACGCCATTGAAAAACGTGCTGGAGATTATGGGGCGCGAGGACCTGAATCAGGTCCCCGTGATGACGAATGGACACCTGGATGGCGTTCTTTCGCGCTCGCATGTGTTGGAGTATTTACGGACGCGGGCCGATTTGAAGGTGTGACGAAAACGCGACTTGAAGTCGTGTCTCCCTACTGCGCGGGCGCGGCCGGGGCTGCCGGGGTTGTTTGCTGCTGTTGCTGCTGCGACTCGCCGAGTAGCCCATCGTTGGCTGTGGCCGGTTCCTGACCATTATGCACGTGGATCGCCATGCTTTGATCCGAGTAATAGGTATGCGTGCCGGAAGTGCCAAAGGCGGTAGGGGTGACGGCTAACGCGTAGCCGGTCGGGGTCTGCTGCAGGACGAACTTGAAGCCGCCCTTTTCTCCGCTGGCCAGGTCCCTGTCGATCAGCTCGGCGCCGTTCGGGCCGGCTGCGCCGCTGGCCGGTGGTCCCAATTGCGCCAGCGAAGTCGCGTAATTGCCAAACTGGGAGTAATATTGCGTCTCGGCGGTGTGGATGGTGGTGATGGCCTTGGTGGCCGCCATTTCCTGTGCATAGCGGCGGGCGCTGGTGAGCTTTGGCAGCGCGACGGCCAGGATGATCAGGATAATCGCGATCACGATCAGGAGTTCAATCAGGGAGAAGCCGGAAGAACGCCGGCGATTGCGGTTTACGGGTGACATCTGTCTTAAATTTATGACGCGCCCGGATGCGGGAACGTTCAAGCCGAATTGCCGGCCCGGCGCGCTTCGTCGATTAACCGCAGCTTACGGAGGAACCGAGGTAACAGGCTGAGGCGCAAGGCGTTAGGTCCATCGGAAAGGGCCTTTTCGGGTTCATCGTGCACTTCGACGAAAATCCCGGCGATACCGACGGCGACAGCCGCGGAGGCGAGAGGCTCGATAAACTGAGGCTGGCCGCCGGACACGCCGCCCGCGCCGCTCGGGAGCTGGACGCTGTGGGTGGCATCGAAAACCACTGGCCAGCCGCCTTCCGCCATGATTTGCAGGCCGCGCATATCCACGACCAGGTTGTTGTAGCCAAAGGACGAACCGCGTTCGGTCAGGACGACCTGGTCGTTTCCGGTGGATGCGACTTTATCCGCTGCGTGATGGATATCGTGCGGGCCGACGAACTGGCCTTTCTTGATGTTAACGATTTTGCCCGTGCGGCCGGCTTCGAGCAGCAAATCGGTCTGGCGGCAGAGGAAGGCGGGGATTTGCAGGATGTCGACTGCCTCGGCAGCGACGGCGGCCTGGGCGGGTTCGTGGATGTCGGTCAAAACGGAGAAACCGCGCTGCCGCAAGCGCCCGAGAATACGCAATCCTTCGCCGGGGCCGGGACCGCGGAAGCCCTGGAGGCTGGTGCGATTCGCTTTGTCGAAGGACGCTTTGAAGACCCACGGAAAACCGGCCTCGCGGGCGATGAGGGAAATCGCGTCGGCCATCCGATTGACGTGCTCTTCGCTCTCGATCACGCACGGCCCGGCGATCAGGACGAGTTGACCGGGGTTCTGAAAATCTCTGAAGTGGATGGGCATCAGTCTGCGATGTAGGGAGGTTCCGGCAGCAGAGGCGCTTCCTGGGTGGCGATCCGATGGGCGCGGAACCGGCAGGCGGCCCCGATAAACGCGCTGAACAGAGGGTGCGGCTCGAGCGGCTTCGATTTGAATTCGGGATGGAACTGGCAGCCGAGATAGTACGGATGGTCCTCGATCTCGCAGATTTCGACGTAAGTGCCGTCAGGGGTTTCGCCGGTGATTTTGAGACCGTGCGACGTGAGGACTTCCTCAAACTCCCGATTGAATTCGTACCGATGCCGGTGACGTTCGCTGATCGTGGCCGAACCATACGCTTTGCAGGCGAAAGTGCCCGGTTTCAAAACACAGGGCCAGGCGCCCAGACGCATGGTCCCGCCCAGTTCATCGATACCTTTCAGTTCGCGCAGTTTGTAGATGACCCGCTGGGGGGTCACGGGATTGAATTCGGTGGAGTTGGCTTCGGTGAGTCCGCAGACATTGCGCGCGTATTCGATGACCATGGTCTGCATGCCGAGACAAATGCCGAAGTACGGGACTTTTTTCACGCGCGCATACTCGATAGCGTTGATCATCCCCTCGATGCCGCGCTTGCCGAAGCCGCCGGGGACGAGAATACCGTCGTAGTTCTCCAGTTCACGCTCGAGACGGCCTTTTTCGAAACTCTCGGCTTCGATCCAGTGGATGCTGACCTTGACGTTATGGGCGATGCCGCCGTGCAGCAGCGCTTCTTTCAGACTTTTGTACGAGTCCTCATATTCGACGTACTTGCCGACGAGCGCGATGTCCACCTGGTCTTTGGGATTCTGCATGCGGTGGAGCATAGCGGTCCAGCGTTCCAGATTGCGGGGCTTCGACATATCGAGATGCAGATGCCGGAGGATGATCTCGTCCACCTTTTCTTCGGCGAACGTGAGGGGGACTTCGTAGACGGAATCGACGTCCTTCGCGGTGATGACTGCTTCAGGATCGACATCGCAGAAGAGCGCGATCTTGTCCTTCATGTCGGTGGGGAGAAAACGCTCGGCGCGGCAGAGCAGAATATCCGGCTGGATACCGATGGCGCGCAGTTCCTTCACGCTGTGCTGCGTGGGTTTGGTCTTTAATTCCTGCGCGGCATTGATCCAGGGGACGAGGGTGACGTGAACGAAAATACAGTTCTCGCGGCCCACTTCGTGGCGAACCTGGCGGATGGCTTCGAGGAAAGGCAGAGATTCGATATCGCCCACGGTGCCGCCGATTTCACAGATCACGACGTCGACGTCGTTCGAAAGCTTTTTTACGGCCGCTTTGATTTCGTTGGTAACGTGCGGAATTACCTGTACGGTTTTGCCCAGATAGTCGCCGCGGCGCTCGCGCTGGATGATTTGTTCGTAAATGCGTCCGCTGGTAAGGTTGTTGGCGCGCGTGAGCGGAGAGTGGGTGAAGCGTTCGTAGTGGCCGAGGTCGAGATCGGTCTCCGCGCCATCGTCGGTGACGAAAACTTCACCGTGCTGGAACGGGCTCATGGTGCCGGGATCGACATTCAGGTAGGGGTCGAATTTCTGGAGCGAAACGGTCAGGCCGCGGCTTTCGAGCAGACAGCCAATGGACGCCGCCGCGATGCCTTTGCCGAGGGAAGAGACAACGCCGCCGGTGACGAAAATGAATTTAGCCATTCGCGCGAACGCTCTCTTTCCGGATGGCAGCGCCGGCCGATCGTATCAATTCCTGGACGCGTTCGAGATCGGCGGGGGTATCGACTCCGAGCGACTCGTAATCGGTCTCGACGACCCGGATTTTGAAACCGTTCTCGAGGGCCCTGAGTTGCTCGAGGCGTTCCGCCCGTTCGAGCGGACCGATGGGGAGTTCGGAATATTTCAGCAGGAAATTTCGCCGGTATACATAAAGCCCGATGTGTTTGTAATGGGCGAGACCGTTGTGGGGAATTGTCGAACGCGAGAAATAAATTGCGTTCTCGAAGCGGTCCGTGACCACTTTGACGACGTTGGGATCGGAGATCTCGCGGGAATCTTCGATTCTCTTCTTCAGAGTGCCCATAGGGATGGCCGATTCTTCGAGCAGCGGCAATATTGCGGCATCGATAGCGCCGGGATCGATCAGCGGTTCGTCGCCCTGGACGTTCACGACGAGATCGACGTCGTCGAATGCGGAGGCCACTTCCGCGACCCGATCAGTGCCCGAGAGGTGGTCGTTGCGAGTCATTTTCACGCGGGCGCCGAAGCCGCGGGCGGCGTCATAGATGCGCTGGTCGTCGGTCGCGATGACGATGGGGCCGAGATAGCGAGCCATTGACGCACGCTCGTGGACGTGCTCGAGAATCGTGCGGGAATCGAGGTTGGCAAGCGATTTGCCAGGAAAACGGGTCGAGGCGTACCGGGCCGGGATAACGCCCAGGATTTTCCGATGCACACGCGATCTTACCACGAGCAGTCTATGTTAGACTCCTTGCATAAAGAGAAGCACCAGATGCGATACCCACGGGTTTCGATTTCGTTCGTGCTCACGGTTTTCCTGGCTGCGGGGAGCCTTCTGGCGGCTGGACCTTCAGAGGAAGATTCCGTCAATATAACGCCTCGGGCCAAGCCCGCGGAAGCAGCCCCGCCCTTGCCGCGCGCGAACATCCGGGTAGACACCAACGTGGTGCTGATTCCGGTGACCGTGACCGATCCGCTGAATCGGTTTGTGACCGGCCTCGATCAGGATTCATTCAAGATTTTCGAAGACAAGGTCGAGCAGAAAATTGTGTCGTTCGGGAGCGAGGACGCCCCTCTTTCGATCGGCATTGTGTTCGATACCAGCGGCAGCATGGGGTCGAAGCTGGAGAAATCGCGCCAGGCGGTCAGTGAGTTTTTCAAGACGGCAAACCCGGAAGACGAAGCGTTTCTGGTGGAGTTCAACGACCGCCCGGAACTTGTGACGCCGACGACCCATAACCTCGAAGAGATTCAGAATCGCCTGACATTTACGCAATCGAAAGGGCGTACGGCGCTGCTGGATGGCGTTCTGCTCGCTCTGCACACGATGAAGAAGGCCCATAATCCCCGCAAAGCGCTGGTGGTGATTTCGGACGGCGGCGATAACAGCAGCCGGTACACGGAAACCGATGTCAAGAACCTGGTGAAAGAGTCGGATGTACAGATTTACGCGATCGGGATTTATGAACCTGTCCAAAGCCGCGGGCGTTCGCCGGAGGAACTGGCGGGGCCCGGATTGTTAACCGATATTTCGGAACCGACCGGCGGCCGGCACTTCGTGGTGGAGAATCTGAATGAGTTGCCCGATGTGGCCGCGAAGATTGGAATTGAACTGCGCAACCAATATGTTCTGGGATACAGCCCGAGCAATTCGATACGTGACGGGAAGTACCGTAAGGTTAGTGTCAAACTGGTACAACCGAGGGGATTACCGCCCCTGCACGCATTCTGGAGAACCGGGTACTATGCGCCCACGCAATAATGTTGACGTTTTGAAAAGAATCGGTCCGTTTCTGTTTTTAGTTCCCGTTGTTCTGCTCGGGCAGCAGGCCGTGAAGCAGCCGGGCAATGCCGAGTCGTCCGATTCGGGGGATGCGGTGTTTTCCACCGAAACCCGCCTCGTGCAATTGCCCGTGACCGTCACCGACAAGAATGGCCGCCTGGTGACCAACCTGCCCCAGAGCGCTTTTCAGGTATTTGAGAACGGGATCCTTCAAACCGTCAAGCTGTTCAAACGAGAGGACGTGCCGGTATCGCTGGGGCTGATTATCGATAACAGCGGGAGCATGCGCGAAAAACGGCAAGCCGTCGAATCGGCCGCGCTCGCGCTGGTCCGCGATTCCAACAAACAAGATGAAGTTTTCGTGGTGAATTTCAACGACGAAGCTTATCTGGATGCCGACTTTACCAATGACGTCGCGAAGATGGAACAGGGCCTTACGAAGATCGATTCGCGCGGAGGTACGGCGATGCGCGATGCAATCCGGATGTCGGTCGATCACCTGAAGGATAAAGGGAAACGCGACAAGAAGGTAATCCTGGTGGTCACCGACGGAAATGACAATGCCAGCAACATCGGGCTTGAGGCGTTGGTGCGACTGGCGCAACACGATGACGTTCTGATCTACGCGATCGGCCTGCTTTCGGACGAAGAGAAGCGGGAAGCGGGTAAGGCGAAGCGCGCGCTGGGTATCCTGGTGGAAAGCACGGGCGGGCAGGTATTTTATCCGAAGGAAGTATCCGAAGTGGAGAAGATCGCGCACGAGGTGGCGTACGATATTCGCAACCAGTACACGATCGGTTATACGCCCTCGAACACGGCGCTCGATGGATCGTTCCGGGCCGTCAAGGTGGTGGTGAAGGCCCAAGGGAACCCCGTCGCACGCACACGGAGCGGCTATTACGCGACGCAGGGCAAATCTGCCGCGACGAAGAACCCGTCGTGAACGTAAGAGCGTGATCTGGAGAGCGTGGCGGCTGGCGAAGGGTTACAGGCTGCGGCCGTGGGCCAGCCCGTACCTTCGGTGGCGCATTGAAACGTGGTCGGGAATCGACGCGGCGAGTATCACACCCCGTATGTTTTTTGAATTCGCGTGGCAGCACCGGGCGGACCTTCGCCGCTATCTCCGATGGGCCGACGAGAATTCACGTGGCCGGGGTTGAGGGCTTGGATTCGGTTGTGGATGCGGTGGATTCGGCCGGTTTGGACTCAGTCTTCGAATCCGAGGATTTGGTGTCTTTGGATGCGGTGTCTTTCGATTTCGAATCGTCTTTTGATTTTGAATCGGAGTCTTTTGATTTCGATTCGGGGCCGTTACCTTTCTTCGCGTAATCGGTCGCGTACCAACCCGTTCCTTTGAGGTGGAAAGCGGGAGCTGAAAACAGCCGGACGACTTCACCGCCGCACTCCGGATGAATTTTCAGCGGCTCGTCGGCGAACTTTTGAATCACTTCAAAGGTTTTACCGCAGGAACCACATTTGTATTCGTACAGAGGCATACAAGTCGATTGTAACGCTCGCGGTTCGACCACCGGGGCCAAAGGCGCGAACATTACAATCGGCCTGGCCGGTTACTTCTTCTTCGTAGGGCGTTTCTTTGCTGGCGGGGCCCCCGCAAACAGAGTCGCAGGCAGGCCATCGACGTCATCCTTGTCGGCCGTCAACGTCAACATGTAAGGCTCTTTCGTGTAGGAATCGACCACTCCCTTGAACATGAAAGAAGTACCAGGATCAACGGTGCCCTTCAGCGGATTTTCGAATCGCAGAGTCGCGTCGCCGGCAGCGTTATCGACGCTCACGACCAGATCCTTACCGGATTGAGAGACGACTTTGGCCGTGAACATCTTGAAAGCTCCATCCTGCGGCGGGATTTCAGCGTCCTTGACCTGGGCGAAATAGGCTTCTCCGCCGTCAGCCTTCAGAGCGTCGCGGATCTGACGCCAGAGAGCGAGGTCGGGGTGAGCCGCTGCAAAAGCCGCCGCATCGCCCTCCTCCTTCTTCTGGATATCGAGCTGGCTTTCGATCTTGAGATCGGCCGGCATGTTGGTGGCCGAGGATGCCAGCTTCATGAGGTCGTCCAGACCTCCTTCACTGCCGTGGTAACCGGCGTAAGCCTGTTTCAGGAACTTGTCCGCCGCAGCTTTGCCCTGCGCATTAAGCGCCTCGGGACCCGAAATAGCAGTTGAACGCGCAATCCAGAAGAGCGCCTCCGGGATGCGCGCCAAATTCTTCTGCGTGTAAATCAACCTTCCGAGCGCAAAGGCTGTTCCGGACGAATTAGGATCGAGCACCAGAATTTTCTTGTACTCGGCTTCCGCTTTGGCATCGTCTTTCTTCGCGGCAGCTACAGTAGCCAGCACGGAGTGCGCCTGCACCGTGATCTGTTGCCTGGCCTGCGCCCACTGGGCATCGGTGGCAGCGGGCGGCTTGTTCTCGGGCGCCAGGTATTTGTCGAGGTTATCGACCAGGTCCAGCGCAGCCTTCTGGGCGGCGTCGAGATCGGCGGGCGTCGCGCCGGGCTGCTGCGCTTTTCCGGCGATCTGGCTCTCGGCCTGAGCAATCGTCACCGACCGCGTACCTTTAAAGTCGGAATCGGGATACTTCTGTTCCCATTGACGTAGAAGATCGAGCTTCTTTTGCGGATCGGTTTCTTTATTGGCCGCCTGGGCGATGTCGTATTCGCCTTGATCTTTGACAGCCGGCGCCTTCGCGGCCGGAGCCTGAGCCCGCGCGCCGGTCGGGAAGAAACTCACCGCCAGCAGCCCGATAAATATTATTTTCGACAAACGATCAAACACTTTACGTTGCCTCCCGCCTCTTGGATTGCCAGGCTTCCCCGGTCGCGAATTGAAAAACATCCGCACAAGTGGACAATGCGGAGTATACCGAACCTCCAGCGCTCCAGCAATCCCGAGCCGCTGGAAGGTTGGACACCGATACCTGGTCCGCAAGTTCCCGATGCCGGCCACACCCTGGCCGCATTGCCGAGTCTGTTCGAGAATAATGCAAAGAAGGCGCTTTGGCAAGCGCCCGCCGCTGCCCATTTTGTGTTGTTACAATCGCCCAAGTCCCATTGCGACCCTTCGATCTCGCCGTCATTATCGCTTATCTCGCCGGGGTCACGTGGTTCGGGGCGCGTTTCAAAAGCGGGCAGCGATCGCTCAAAGACTATTTTTTGGGCGGCCGGAACGCGCCATGGTGGGCGATCGGTCTCTCCATTGTCTCCGCTGAAACCAGTACTCTAACCATTATCGGCACACCGCCACTCGCGTACGCGGGCAGCTACGTATTTCTCCAGGTAGTTTTCGGCTACCTGCTGGCACGGATCGTGATTTCGGTTATTTTTCTGCCCCAGTATTTCAACCGGCAGATGTTCACCGCCTATGAGTTGATGCAGCGCCGGTTTGGTCCACGCGTGCGTAAAGTCACCGCCGCCATCTTTCTCGTGACCCGATCGCTTGCCGAAGGTGTACGCGTTTTCGCAATTTCCATCGTGGTTTCGATCATCCTGCACACAACCGGGCTTGCGTCTATTCTCGTGATCGTCGCGCTGACTCTTTTCTACACGTTTGAAGGCGGTATGACAGCGGTGATCTGGACGGACGTGATTCAGATGGGAATGTATGTGCTCGGCGCGGCGGTCAGTTTCTTCGTGCTGCTGGGCAAGATACCCGGCGGATTCGGGCACGTGATCGATGTGGCCGGGCCGGCGGGGAAATTTCAGGTGTTCGACTTCCATTGGTCCTGGACCTATCCCTACACGTTTTGGGCCGGACTGATCGGCGGTTGCTTCCTCACAACCGCGAGCCACGGAACAGATCAACTGGTGGTGCAGCGGCTGCTGAGCGCGAAATCCGAGCGGGAGAGCCGGCTGGCGCTGCTGGCGAGTTGGGGAGTGATCTTTGTGCAGTTTTCGCTGTTCCTGACGATCGGAGTCCTCTTATGGGTGTACCAGAGCGGCCGGGTGTTTGGAAAAGACGAGCTCGACCGGCTGTATCCCGCGTTCATATGGGAATCGCTACCGCAAGGAATAGCGGGCCTGGCGATGGCGGCCATCATCGCCGCCGCGATGGCGAATCTTTCGGCGGCATTGAACTCGCTCGCCTCCGCGACGGTAGTCGATTTCTATCAGCCGCTCACGCGTTCGCGCTATAAACCGGAACACTATCTGATGGTGTCGCGCGTCTCAACGATCTTCTGGGGCGGGGTGCTGGCAGCAATCGCCGTGGTGGCGAGCCATTGGGGTTCCGTGCTCGAATCCGGGCTCTCCATCGCTTCGGTAACGTTGGGGATACTGCTGGGAGTGTTTCTGCTGGGCGTGCTCACGAAGCGGCCGGGTGAGAATGCGGCCGTGGCAGGTGTGATTGCGGGAACGATCGTGATGCTATTCGTTAAGTTCGAGACGACGATCCCGTTCACCTGGTGGGTGCTGATCGGGAGCGCGGTAACGTTCGGGGTGGGTTACCTGGGTTGCGTCTTCGGAGGCGCCGCCTTTGCAAGGAAATCCGAATGACGGAATTGAAGCGGGATCTGGGGATCTGGGCGGCGCTGTCCATCGTGGTCGGGACGGTGATCGGCAGCGGGATTTTCCGCGTTCCCCAAGCCATGATCCTGAATGTCGGCACAGTGCGGATGGTCTTCCTGGTTTGGGTAGCGGGAGGGGTTCTTTCGCTCGCCGGAGCGCTGACCTACGCGGAACTCGCCGCAGCCATGCCGGGGGCCGGCGGCGAATATGTCTATTTGACTGAGGCTTATGGCCCGCTTTGGGGATTTCTGTATAGCTGGACGCAGATGTGGGTGGCGAAAAGTGGCTCCATAGCGACGCTGGCGACCGCCTTCTTCGAGTACACGGCTCATTTTCTGCCGGTATTCGAACAAGTGTGGTTTCGGGCAGGGCCGTTTCCGATTAAATACGGGCAAGTATTCGCGCTGCTCCTGATTCTGGCGCTGGGCGGAATCAACTATCTAGGCGTACGGGTGGGTGGGGACGTGCAGGTGGTGTTTACGGCGACCAAGGTCGGATTGATTGGCTTTGTGATTCTGGCAGGGTTGTTTTACGCTCATCCGGCTCCGATCACGTCGTTACCGGCCGTCCCGCAAACGCCGCCATTATTCGCCGGATTTATCGCGGCACTGGTGGGCGCATTATGGGCTTACGACGGCTGGAACAACGTGGGCATGGTGGCGTCGGAAATCAGGAATCCGCAGCGCAATCTGCCACTGGCGCTGATCGGCGGCACGGTGGGCGTTATCGGGATTTATATGCTCGCCAACTGGGCCTATTTCCGTGTTCTTTCGCCGGCCGAGGTGGGCGCGCAAAAGCTGGTGGCGGCGGAGATGATGCAGCGCATCGGGGGATCGGCGGGCGCGAACGCCGTTTCGATAGCGGCCATGATCTCGATCTTTGCGGCTTTAAACGGCTCCATATTGACGGGCGCGCGCGTGCCCTATGCGGCGGCGCGCGACGGCCTGTTTTTCCGTTCCGCGGCGCGCGTGCATCCGGCTTTTCATACTCCGGGGGTTTCAATTCTGATGCTGAGCGCGTGGTCCGCCGTGCTGGTGCTATCGGGGAAATACGAGGAACTGTTCGACTTTGTTATTTTCGGAAGCTGGATCCTGTACGCGATGGCGACGGCTTCAGTGTTTGTTTTGAGACGGACGCGTCCCGACCTGCCGCGACCCTACCGGACGCTCGGCTATCCCGTAGTACCCTTTTTGTTTCTCGCGGGAGCAACTGTATTGGAAATTACGACACTTTGGACCAAACCCCGCGAATCGATTGCAGGAATTATCTTGATTTTAATGGGATTACCGTTCTATTTTTATTGGAGGGGACGAACTTCCAGAAAGGCTCCAGTTGCAGATTCTGTTCGGTTCGAACAAGGTTCTGGTACGTAATGGGCAATTTTCGTTCCGCAATCGGAACAAAAACCTTGCTTTGCTTGTCTATGTCTGATAAACATCGTATCTATGGACGTGTGTGAGTACGTTCAATTGTTCTGGATCTGGAACCAAGGCACCCAAAGATGTGCTATTCCGGAACAGAAAACAGGAGTGACGGATGGACGTTTCAAAAATTCTGGAAGAATTACGCCAGGAACGCGAGCAGTTGGAAGAAGCAATATTGAGCCTAGAACGCCTGGCTCTGGGACGCGGCCGTCGTCGCGGGCGGCCTCCATCATGGATGGTCGAAGCGAAGAAGCGCGGCCGTCCCGCCGGTAGCAAAAACAAGGCTGCGACGGCCAAACCGATAAGCCAGTCCAAGGCTTCGACGGCCGCTGCCTGAACCCTGTCGCAATGAACGACGTGCAGGGCGAAAACGCCTGTACCGTCATCGCACGGGCGTTGCCCCATTAGTGATAGAGAAGGTATTTCTGACGCAATTCCAGAAATGATTGGATGCCGGCATCCGCTGCCGGACCGGCGTCGGCCCCTGTCGCGACAGCACTCATGACTCCGCTATTACCGATGAGGTTTTTGTTTGCCTGGACCCGGATCTTCCCGGGATAGAGTTTAGCCAGGACCTCGGCCAGTTCGAGTCCGAGCCGGGATGAAGAGAAGATCTCCCGATCAGTCACGATAAAGTGCACGCCCTGAATCGTCTTTCCCTTGAAATTGGAGGACACGGGAGTGAATTGAACGCGGTCGACTCGCACCCCCGGAATTGCCCGCGACTCCAGACGACGGGCCAACTCGCGGCCATCGATCCAATCCGCGCCGATTTGTTCAAAAGGAGCATCGGTCCCTCTGCCCACCGAATAGTTCGTCGAAGACTCCAGCATCGCGATGCCCGGATAGAGCAGTGCCTCATTGAGGTTGCGGATGTTCGGGGAGGGGTTTACCCACGGCAGGCCAGTGGAATCAAACCAGTCTTTTCGGTTCCAGCCGGTCATTTCGATCACGTGAAGATCGGCATCGAGATGTTTCTCGCCGTTGACGAGCTTCGCGAGTTCCCCGATGGTCATCCCGTGCCTCAGGGGCAGGGGCCAGGAACCGGTAAAGGATAATTTATCCGGGTCGAGCATCGGGCCTTCCACGTGAATTCCGGTGAGTGGATTGGGACGGTCCAGGATGTAAAACGGGAGATTCGCGTTCGCCGCTTCTTCCATGGCATAAATCATGGTGGATTCGTAGGTGTAGAAGCGCACGCCCACATCCTGAATATCGAAGACCAGCGCATCGAGGCCATGCAGCATTTGCGGCGTGGGCCGCAGCGTCATGCCGTATAAGCTCCACACTTTGATCCCGGTCGCAGGGTCCACCGCATTGCCGATGTTGTCGTGGTCCTCCAGCCCCGCGAAGCCGTGTTCCGGCGAGAAGAGGGCTGCTACGTTCACCCCGGCCGCGCGCATCACATCGACATTCCGCTTGCCGGACCGGTCGACGCCTGTTTGATTCGTAATAAGGCCGACACGTTTTCCCTGAAATGGCTGGAATTTATTTTGTTCGAGTACGTCGAGGCCGGTATATGTTCCATAGCCCACCGCCGCCGCTACGATGGTGGCGATTTTGCCACGTAACGGCGTGATCGGTTTTCGCACATGCGGATGGACGGCATTGGTCAGCAGGACAACATAGGTGGCGGAAGCGGGATCGATCCAGATCGAAGTACCGGTAAAACCCGTGTGACCGAAAGAACCGACGGGGAATAATTCGCCGCGCACACCGGAATAGGGGGATTGAATGTCCCAGCCCAAGCCGCGGAAGATTGGCTGGATAACGGGCGTCGCAGGTTCGGTGAGCTTCCTCGTCGTGGCAGGAAAAACCGGGCCCTTGTCGCTCATGGGCAGCCACGTAATGGCGGCTGCGGTGAACTTCCGTATCGTGGCGGGACTAAAAAGGCCGTTACCGCCGTCGAGAATCATCTGACAGAATTTACCGATATCGTCGGCCGTGGAAAATACGCCCGCATGGCCGGCCACTCCGCCCATGTAGCGCGCGGTGGGATCGTCGACCACGCCGCGGAGAATCTCGCCATCTTTCAGTTCTTCGGTCGGAGCGATGCGCGATTTGAGGGCGGGGGACGGAAGATAGCTGGTCTCTTTCATCCCGAGCGGGTCGAATAAAACCTGCTTCACATACTCGTTTTCCGGAAGGCCGCTCAGGCGGTGCACAATTTCTCCGAGGAGAATGAAATTGATATCGCTATAGACAAATTTCGTTTCGGGAGGACTGGCGGGTTTATCGATCAGCGCCCGGTGAATTCCGGTTTCGTAGCCGCTCCATGGCGGATCGAGGTCAAGATCGGGACGCAGACCGGAAAAATGCGTCATGAGGTCTTTGATGGTTATCGGGCTCTGCCCGCCCTGGAATTCCGGCAGGTACATCGTTACGCGGTCGTCAATCCCGATACGCCCCTGCTCGAACAGCTTCATCAAGCCGCTGGTAGTGGCAACGATCTTGGTGAGCGATGCGATATCGAAGATCGTATCGACGGTCATCGGTTCTTTCGCGGGCACGAGCGCACGATAGCCGTAAGCCTTGCGATAGACGATCTGCCCCTGGTGGCCTACCAGCAGCACGGCGCCGGGTATTTTGTCTTCGCGAACCGCCTGGTCGATGAGGGCGTCGAGATCGGCCGCGCCGTGAAAAGTTTGCGCCGAAGCGACGGCGCAGCAAAGGGCGGCACAGCCGAGAACCACGGGCGGCAGTAGTTTCATGAGGCTGTTCTGAGGTTATCAAGTTTGAGTAGAGTAGAGGGTATGCCGTCGAATTCGTTGAGATTTCTGCTTGCGTTCTTGTTTGCGTTCGGGCGGGCCGTGGCTCAGGAAGGGCCTCGACTTCTCCCCGAGAATTCAGCCACACGCGTATCGGAGCACGTCTACGCGATTGTAGGTTTTCCGAACATCGCCATCGTGATCGGAAGCAATGCAACGCTCGTTGTCGATACGGGCATGGGGGCCAGGAACGGGGCGATCATCGTCCGCGAAGCAGAGAAGCTTTCCAAAAACCCGAAGTTGTTCCTCACCACGACTCATTTCCACCCCGAGCACGCCATGGGTGAGCAGGCCTTTCCCGCGCACACCATTGTGATCCGGCCCACAATGCAGCAGGAAGAGATGAATCAGCACGGGCAGGAATTCATCGAACGGTTCAGCAGGCAGTCGGCGGGAAACAAAGAGCTGTTGCAGGACGTGAAATTGCGCACGCCCGACATCCTCTTCGACCGCGAAATGACCCTCGACCTTGGCGGCGTCAGCGCCCGGCTGTTCTGGCTAGGCACAGCGCACACGCGGGGCGATGAAATGATCTTCGTAAAGGAGGACAGCGTGTTGATTCCCGGCGATATCGTGCAGGACAAAATGGTTCCCAATATGCCCACTGAGGATTCGAGCCCGAAAAACTGGATCGCAATTCTGGACCAACTCGCCCCGCTGAAGCCGCGCTTCGTGGTGCCCGATCATGGCGATCTGGGCGATGGTTCATTGATCGGGAAAGAGCGCGCATTCCTCGTGGATGTGCAGACCAGCGCGCTCGAACTGAAACGTAAGGGCGTATCGGTGGAGGATGCGGGCAAGCAGGTTGCCGTTGCAATGAAAGCCAAGTATCCGGATTGGCCGAATATGGGCCCGATTCCGAACCTGGTCAAACGAGTCTACGCTGAAGCGCAGTAGGGGCGCGTGGCGTAAACCGGGAGAAACCGGCGGCGAAAAAAGCGCCGCCGGCGCTGCAGATTCCAGGCTATTGGGTCGGAGTATTGTTCGAGCCGGCAAGAAGTTTCTTGCCATCGGGTGTGCTGACGGAACTGGCTGCGGCTATGTTCGCGCCGTCCTTGGCGCGGAAACCGGTCACAACTACCTGGTCGCCTGGCTTCAAAGTATCCCGTTTCCAGCCATTCCGCTGCATGGAGGTCGGGTTACCCGTTTCGAATTCCCACGCAGTGACTTTGCCGGAATCGTCCTTGACGTCCACGAACAAGCGCGAGTGGGGATTGACCCAGTCGAATTTCGTAACCGTGCCTTTCAGGGTGACCGGCTTGGTGGAATCATACTCGGCTGCGAATGAGTGATGCGCGAGCATAGGCAGGGCCAGAAGTAGAAGACCCGCCAGTGAAACTGCAACTTTTGCTTTCATCGAAATATCCTCTCCAAACTGAAATTCTCTGTACTACTGACCTACAAGGTGCTGAACGTCCCGATTCTCTTCCTGGCAGATGTATTCGAGCGGTGTGATTCCCGCCGACCAGACAATGTTCCAACTCGTGGTCCACGGCTTGACGTACGTGCCAGGATCGTCAATGGTAGCTTCGTAATGCATGTTGTCCAGGCTGGTGCGCGTGTATTTCTCGATCACGTGCAGCTTCTCGGTATGCGGATGGCCGGCAGCATCGATCCAGGACTTGTCGTTGAAACCGATATTATCGATTACCATGGTATCTCCCTCCCAGCGGCCTATCCCCTCGCCCAGATAGGTCGGATAATCGGTCGCGTCGGTGGAGTGTTTACGCCCGTCGGTATAGACAATGTGCCACATATGGGCGCCGCCTTCATAGACGAATATCAGGCGGTCCGGAAGTTGATAGATCTGAAACGGGAAGGGGGTCGCCGCCATGCGCGGAATACCGGGCGGCAAACAGAGCCCTTCCGGATCGTCTTTGGAGAGGTTGCCGACGGCCACGTCCAGGAACTTCTGCGCCCAGGGCAGCATCTGAACCTGAATTACTTTCTCGACCAGCTGCGGTCCTTTTTTGCTTGCGTTGCGGACGTTCGTGTCGCCGAGGCCGTTGCCAGTGATGTCCTTGATCACGACGGGATACCACGCCC
>JBEKTF010000101.1:0-18643 GCA_049516355.1 Bryobacteraceae bacterium
AAAGGTGGGGACAACAAGGCGCCTCATGCCGATCTGGATCTCGGCACTTTCGTGCTGGACGCGGGCGGAGTTCGCTGGGCAGCCGACCTGGGGCCGGACGATTACGATCTTCCCGGATACTTCGCGAGGCAACGCTGGTCGTACTATCGGACCCGGACCGAAGCCCATAACACGCTGCTCATCGACGATCAGAATCAGGATCTGCGCGCCGAAGCCCGTATCACGCGGCAGGAGTTCGCGCCTGACTTCAGTTGGGTGCAGATCGACTTATCCCGCGCTAACCCGGGCAAGGTGAAACAGTGGCTGCGGCGTTTTGCCATGGCGCAGCGACAGGCTGTCCTGATAGGAGATTCCGTACGCTGCGATCAGCCGGTCGAAATCATTTGGGGAATGATGACGGACGCGGAGATTGCGGTCACGGGACAGACTGCGGTTTTGCGGAAGAATGGATGGAATCTCGCGGCGGAGATCCGTACGCCCCGGCATGCTGTGTTTGATATTGCGCCCGTCCGTTCGTCCCCGCCACAGTCGGCGAATCCGAATTTTCGCAAGCTGGTGGTGCGGTTGGGTGACAAGGTTACGGAGCTGGATTTGACTATCATTCTGACCCCTTACCGCGACGGCCAGACGAAACCACGGATTACGGCGCAATTTCCCGTGTAGTGGCGTTGGGGGCCGCTACTGGTTGCGTTTTGGGAGCGCGGTGCGAGAACCGCCGCGGGCGTTCGCCGGGCGCGATTTCGTTGCGAAGTGGTCGTAAGAATCCTTGAAATAAAGACGCCCGGATGAAGGATAAACCGCGGTGCCGTGCCAGGCAACGCGATGTTGCTCCTCGGAAGCGGGCGGCAGTGGATCGAGGAGCACTGGCTTGGGATGGGTGCGGAACCAGGGAAATCCCAAGGCTGCGGTTCCAGGGGCCGGAAGCAGGCCTGCGAGACCCAGGATTATTACGAAGTGTTTCATCCCGCAAACTCCTTTCCGGAATGTTGCAATCTCCATGCCACCCAACTTATGACGCACTCGAACGCCGGATGCAAGCGTAATCCCCGATAAACTGTGCTTCTGTTTCACACTCGGGCGCAGCGGGAGCACCCGTGCGCGCATAAGATCTTTAAATTAAACGCGGCTCAATTGGAATGGCGAATGCTCCAGCAGCATCGTGCGATTGTTTGGTATTACAAAGCCCGGTTTGCTGGCCATGACGATCTCCGTCGTGGCGCTCTGGAGTTGTATTGCGATGGAGAACGCCGCGCTACAACGCGGCGCGAGGGATGCCCGCGCCTGCGCCAGAGCGCTGGAAGAACTGCGTGAACGGCCCGTGCCTGCATCGGAGCCGGTCCGGCTCCATCGCCAGCTGCCAAAAATGAGCTGAAAACCAGGCGTTGCGATAGCCTGTCGCCCACGTTCCCAGCGACCTATACTATGGACATGCGAATCGGTGTGCCCGGTTTATTGCTCGCCTTAACGGCCGTTGTGATGGCGCAGGACGCCGGCCAGCCAGCCAGGCCACGGTATGTGAGTCTGATCGGCACGGTGGAGAAAGCCGACGCCTCCGGTAAGGTTCTGACTATCAAACCCGACAAGGCCGGCGACGCCTCGGTCGCGTTTGACGACAAGACTCAGTTCCTACGGCTCCCCGCCGGAGAAACAGATGCAAAGAAGGCGACGCGCGCGGCCGCATCGGATGTATCGGTGGGGGACCGGGTGATAGCCAGGCTCCGCGCCGGTGAAGAGGGACAACCCGCGGTGTTCCTGTATTTCACCAAGCAAAACGATCTCGCCCAACGCAAAGAGAAAACCCTTGAGGAGTGGCAAAAGGATGGCGTCGCGGGTCTGGTGAAGAGCGTGGATGCAGGCGCGAAACAGATTGCGATTTCGGTTCGAGGCGCCGGTCCGCCGAAAGACGTAACCCTCGATATCAGCGGCCCGGTGGAATACCAGCGGTACAGCCCGGATAGCGGTAAGTACGAACCAGACGCCCTGGTGTCGATTCAAGCCGGGGATCAGGTGCGCGTGCTGGGCCAGAAGAACGCCGATCAGACTGCGATCAAGGTCGAGGCAATCATGTCCGGCTTGTTCAAGACACTCCCGGTGCAGATCAAATCGATCGATGCCGCGGCCGGGCAAATTCTCGCGATCGATCTGGCCAGCAAGAAGCCCATCACCATCAACGTCAAACCCGACACCGCCATGAAAAAGCTGGACGACGCGACGGCGCTGCAGATGGCCCGGCGACTGAATCCCACTTTTCAAGGCGGCGGACGGGGCGCGGGCGGCCGTGAAGGAGCTGCAGCCGCAGAAGGCGACGCTGCCCCGGGCGGTGGGCAGGGCAGGGGTGGACGCGGCGGCGGCCGGAATCTTGATATCGGCAAGGTAATTGAGCAACAGCCTGCGATCACACTGGCCGATCTCAAAGCCGGTGAACCTGTCGTCGTGGTAGGCGCAGCCGCTAACGACATGTCGAGAATGCGGGCCATGACGCTTGTTGCCGGAGTGGATCCGATTCTTCGGGCGGCGCCGCAGAACGGTCCCGATCCGCTCGGCGGGAACTGGAATTTCGGTGGCGATATTGCGCCGCCGCAATAAACGCCCGCGTCTGACTATAAAGAACCGGGGGCAAAAGGCGACCGCCGGCGTTACTACTTTCTTAAGTACGCGTCATCGCCGCGAATCCAATCTTCCCGCGCCGGCGTGAACAAATCCGTTGCAAGCGATTCCTCGAGTGCTTCGACCCGGTGCGGCATATCCGGGGGAATCACCAGCACTTCACCTGCACGCACAACAAAACTCTCGCCGCCCATATCGAACTGCAGCGCGCCCGATTTCACCATCGTGACCTGCTGATTAACGTGATGATGAAGGGGCACCACGGCCCCTTTCCCAATCCACAAACTAGCGATCGTCATCTGCTCCGTATGGATGACCCGGCGGCTCAGCAACGGGTTCATTTTCTCTTCCGCAATCGCGGACCAGTTATAGCGCTCCATGCAAGCAGTATCCTATTTGTTGCATATGAAAGGCATCGTCCTCGCGGGCGGGACCGGCAGCCGGCTCTTCCCCCTCACCAAAATAACCAACAAACATCTGCTTCCGATTTACGACAAGCCGATGATCTATTACCCGATCCAGACCCTGGTCGATGCCGGAATCACCGACATCATGGTGGTGACCGGCGGTAAGAATTCGGGCGACTTTCTGCGGCTGCTGGCCAATGGAAAGCACTTCGGGCTCAAACATATCGCCTATACCTATCAGGAAGGCGAAGGCGGCATTGCGGACGCACTCAATCTCTGCGAACACTTTGCGGACGGGCAGAAAATCTGTGTGGTTCTCGGCGACAACATTATCGAGAAGAATATCCGGAGCGCCGTCGATTCGTTTCGCGCGCAGGAAAGGGGAGCGCGAATTCTGCTGAAGAAAGTTACCGACGCGGAGCGCTTCGGCGTGGCCGAGTTCGACGGCGACCGCATCGTCGGAATCGAAGAAAAGCCCGCGCATCCGAAATCGAATTACGCAGTCACCGGCATTTATATGTATGACGCGACGGTGTTCGATAAGATTCACACCTGCAAGCCTTCCGGCCGCAATGAGCTGGAAATTACCGATGTCAACAATGCCTATATACGCGAAGGCACGATGACTTTCTCATTCCTCGACGGCTGGTGGACGGACGCCGGCACTTTCGAATCGCTCCTGCGCGCCGCCAATCTCGTTGCAGAGAGCCGCCACGCGGCGGCCGAACCACGGACGGTGCATGCATGACCGTTACGCAGATCAACATCAGCGTGCCGAAGTGCGAGAAAGGCATCGGAGACGTGATTCTCGCGCCGGATTCTCCCAAGCTGATTGCGGGCGTAAAATGCGCTCCCGTCACGCTTTGGCCCGACGATCGCGGGTACTTTCTCGAGGTGCAGCGTTTCGGCCAGGGTCTGGTGGAGGGATTCTCCAGAGAGACAACGCAGATTTCCGCGGCGCTCAATTACCCGGGGATCATCAAGGCATTTCACTTCCACCGCCATCAGACGGATTGCTGGACGCCCGCCATGAATATGCTTCAGATCGCGCTGGTCGATCTCCGGCCCGAATCGCCGACGTTCGGCGCCCGCAATACGATCTACGCCGGAAATCTGCGGCCCTGGCAAATTCTGATTCCACCGGGCGTGGCCCACGGTTACAAAGTGGTCGGGACCGGGCCTTCGCTTTTGATCTACGCCACCGATCGCTTTTACAACCCGGTCGACGAAGGCCGCATACCTTACAACGATCCCAGCCTGAACTACGACTGGGAACTGCAGCATAAGTAAGTGCGCGTCGCTCTCGATGCCACGCCGTTAACTCTGTCTTCGGGCGGACTTCCGCGCTACGTCACCGAACTCTCGATCGCTTTGGCCCGGGAGTTCCCGGAAGATATCTACTCGCTGCTTTCCGATCAGCCGTTTCCGATGCCGGAGCGCGCGCCCGTCAACCTGGTCCGCGGACGCCAGCCGCACAGTGCTGCGGAGCGCCGATGGTGGTTGTGGGGCGTCCAACAAGCGATCCGGCAGACAGGCGCGCAGCTGTTTCACGGTACGAACTTCGAAGTGCCCTATCTTGGGTCGACGCCCGCGATCCTGACAATTCACGATTTGTCTCCATGGCGGGAAAAATCGTGGCAGCTTCACACCCATAACGCGGAGGCCGATCGTGTTCGATGGCGGACGCCCTGGCTCGTGCGGTTGCGGCGCGCGCGCATGATTCTCACGGTCAGCGAAGCCGTGCGCGGGGAGGTGATCGAACACTTCGGCGTGCCGCCGGAGCGCGTCCGCGCGGTGCCCCTGGCCGCGTCCAGTCACTTTCGCCCGCTGGCGCCGACTTCCCCCGCCCAGAAGCCTTTCTTTCTATTTGTCGCGACGCTGGAACCGCGCAAGAATGTTGCGGGGCTGGTGGAGGGATGGCGTGAATCGCGTGAAGAAACGAATGCCGATCTGGTGATTGCGGGCCGTAATCGGGCCGATTTTGGGGAAATTCCGGCGTGCGACGGCATGCATTTTCTGGGCGAGGTGCCCGATCAGGAATTGCCGCGCCTCTATTCCGATGCGCTCGCGTTCGTCTATCCGACCCATTATGAGGGCTTCGGACTGCCGGTGCTGGAGGCGATGCAGTGCGGATGCCCGGTGATCACGTCACGCGATCCAGCGGTTATGGAAGTGTCTGGCGGCGCGGCCATCCATGCATCTTCCCCGCAGGAGATTGCGGATGCCATGCGGGCCATCGCGTCGGACCCGCGCTTGCGCAACGTGCTGCGCGGGTGCGGACTGCAGCGCGCCAGCGCTTTTTCGTGGAGCCGGACTGCGCGCGAAACCCACGCTGTGTATGAGGAAGTTCTGGAACCGGGCCACTGAGGCGTAATCCGTTCCAGCAGACATCGAGTTGCGCCAAATTGAGCTGGCTCCAACGATCTGCCCGCCGACAGGTGGAGCCGACACCGGGAGCCGATTGAACGGTTCAATCAACCGTAGCCCCTATTTTCTGTATTAACCCGTACTTTCTTAGCCGCAAAGGAATGGATTTTTGACAAAAAAGCCTAACCACTTGACAATATAAAGCGCTCATAAAGAAAATAGGAAATGCCCGCTTCTGCTTTTTTGCGGCGGCCAGAAGAAAACCTTCCGGCTGATGCGTCCGGTTTATCCGCGCGTGCGCTCCTGGGATGGATGGCCCGGGAACAAGCCCTCAAATTCCTGATGGAAGACTGCCGGTTTTCCACCCCACTCACCCTCCGCGCCGCCGAGGAGATTTGGGAGTCCCGCAAAGCAATTGTCGAAAATCTACCTTCCGAGGAAATACTCCCGGCGCGCAAACTGCCATTGAGCGCAGCGGACCTGAAGGCGGCCCGAAAGTTCCGCAGCAAGCATCCGGATGCGCACTACGTGGTTGATTTCGTCAGGCTGAACCCCATGGATCTGATTGTTCACCAGCTCTGGGTTTCAACAGCTATTGCCGACGGTTACCGGGACAGGGTGGCGCCTGACAAATGGCTTCAAACCGCACTTCTCGATCCGCCTTCGAATTCCGGATTGAAGTCGCGGCGCGAGGGCAACACGATTATCTTCGACCTCCCTCACTCCGAATTCTTTCTGGCTGGTCCATTGCAACCCAATGAGCAAATGCGTGTCTCCGAGGCAGATGGTTTCGTCACTGTGGCATTTCATGCCAATCGTGCGCTGCTTCTGCGCGGCTATCACCGGACGTTTGCCTGTGCGCAATTCGCCCTCGGAGCGTTGAATGCGCCTCACGGAGTTCTCTTCGGCGTATCGAATCAGCTGGCATCAATGGGGAGCGAGGCGGACAACGTCCGCAGTACGATGGAGGGCCCAAGGCCACCCCGAATGTCGGACTGGTTCGACGACCGATTCTCCCTGCCGGTGACGTTGCGAAGGCGGCAGTACCGGATGCAGATCCATTACGAGGTGACCGAAATCGACGAAGGAGAGACTCAAACCGCCGTCGGACAAGGTCCATTAACCGCTGGTCCCGAGTTCGCTGAGACAAGCCGGGGAGGAATTGAGGCGGAGCCGGATGTATTGTCTGAGAATCGCCAGGAGCACCGAACGGCGAAGACTCCGCTTCGAAGCCCGAATGCGCTTCGGAACGCTCGTAGTATCTACGATGATGCCTTGCGGCACTATCAGGCTGGACGGATCGATGAAGCCGTGGCGCTATATGAGCGCGTCCTTTTCCTTAAGCCCGATCACGCCGATACCTACAACAACCTGGGCGTCGCACTGGTAGCACAAGGCAGGATGGTGGAGGCAATAACCCACTACGAACGCGCTCTCGTCCTTAATCCTGACGATGCTAATGCGCGGAGCAATCTGGGGATGGCGCTCGCACAGCTAGGCAGAATCGATGAGGCCGTGGTGCATTACGAACGTGCCCTCGCCCTTAACCCTGACCATCCTGGCGCCCACAACAATCTGAGCGTTGCGCTCCTGGCGCGAGGGAGAATCGATGAGGCCGTGGCGCATTCCAATCGCGCCCTCGCCCTTCAGCCCAACGACGTTAATGCCCATACCAATCTCGGCTTCGCGCTTGCGGAGCAAGGCAGAATCGATGATGCGATGGCGCATTACAAGCGGGCGCTCGCCATCGATCCCGATCACGCCACGGCTCACAACAACCTGGGCAACATCTTCAAGGAGCAAGGTAAGTTCGATGACGCAGTGGCTCACTATGGACGGGCGATCACAATCAGGCCGGACTACGCGGCGGCTCACTTCAATCGCGCGGAAATCAAGACCTTCCAACATGGTGATGACGATCTGGCTGCGCTTGAAGGGCTGGCCGGCAGGAATGATTTGCCCGTTAGCAAGGCGCCGTATATCCATTTCGCGTTGTCTAAAGCCCTCGAAGACACAGGCGATTACGTACGGGCCTTTGAACATATGCGCAAGGGCAATGCTTCGAAACGCAGCCAGATCGAATATGATGAGCCGCGTGTTCTCGATATGTTCCGGCGCATTTCCACTGTATTCGACAGAAGGTTGTTCGAGCGCGAAGTAGCGGGCGAACTTTCATCGGTTCCGATTTTTGTGGTCGGCATGCCGCGTTCCGGCAGTACGCTGGTCGAGCAGATTCTTGCCAGTCATCCGCAAATTCACGGGGCCGGCGAACTGGGAAATCTTGAGAAAGCGGCCAGCACGGTGTTAAATGCCTGCAATCCGCCCGTTCCGTTTCCGGAGTGTATTCCCACTCCGGACGCCCTTACCTTGAGGCGAATCGGCCAGTCCTATCTGGCCAGTCTGCCATCTCTTGCCGAGGGAAAAGTCCGGATCGTCGACAAGCTGCCGGACAACTTCCTCAGAATCGGACTGATACGTCTGATCCTGCCCAATGCAAGGATTATCCATACTATGCGCCACCCGATCGATACCTGCGTGTCCTGCTATTCCAAACTATTCACGGTCGGTCAACAGTTCAGCTATGATCTGGTGGAGTTGGGCCACTATTACGGCTGCTACAACGCGCTGATGACTCACTGGCGAACCGTTCTGCCGCCGGACGCCATGCTTGACGTCTCCTACGAGGACGTGGTCGACAACCTCGAAGGTCAGGCGCGGCGCTTGATCGATTATTGCGGCCTGCCCTGGGACGATCGCTGCGTCAGCTTTCACAAAACCAGCCGAAGCGTCAGAACCGCCAGCAATGTTCAAGTGCGCAAACCGCTGTTCCGCAGCTCGCTTGAGCGCTGGCGCAATTACGAAGCCGGTCTGGCCCCGTTGCTGCACGAGTTAGGAGACATCATACCCGCTCATGTGCCCGCTCGGGTCCGTGGAGCAACATAAGCAGGAAGGTTCGGGCCAGGCTAATAGGAGCGCGGACGGTAGCCGGGCCGCGACCTCACCCGGTAATGCTTTCCGACATCGCTTACTATCTGGATATCGATTTTCCGGAAGCCCTCATTCGGGTTCGGCGCGGGATAGTAAGTCACGGTGTAGGAATTTCCCAGATCTTCGCGAATCGCCTCAAACGCTTCGACCTGCTTCTGCCACGTCCGCGCCCAGTAAGCCTTCCCGCCTGTCTGAGTGGCGATGCGTTTAAAGACATTACTCGAAATCGGGTCTTTACTGACATCGTTGGTCGAGATCACGTAAATCGGAATCCCTTCATCTTCAGCCACAGCGCGAACGTCATCCGGCGCCACCATGCTCGCGTTGTCCGGACCGTTCGAGAATACGATGACCACCTTGCGTCCCGGCACTTTCGCCGCGTCGCGCAAAGTCAGCAGCAGCCCGTTATACAAAGCTGTGTCATCCCCTGCCACCGATTTCCGCAGTCCAAAGATCGCCTCATTGCGGTCATGGGTCAATGAGGCCGCACGCGACATATTGCGGCTGAACGTATAGACTGCGACGGAATCGGCGCGATCGAGACCTCTGACGAAATCGACGATCGCATCCTCGGCATACACGAACCCGTGATACATGAAGTTACTCGTGTCGAACAGCACGAACACATTCGTCCCTACGAACGCATCGCCTGCTGCCGGGGCGCCGAGGGTGATCGTGCGGTCGCCCTCCGGCCCCTCGCGCGGTTGCAGCGGCTTGAGCGAACCGTCGTCCGCGATCTCCATCGCCGGGCGGTTGCCTTCCGAGAACGTTGAGAGTTTCTCTTTGATCCCGTCTTCAAGAATCCGGAAATCGGACGGTTTCAGGCCATTCACGTACTTGCCTTTGTTGTCCGTGACCGTGAAGCTGAGGACCACCAGATCCACGCTCGATTTGAATACGGGCTGGCGCGCCTCCTGGGCAAACAACCAGATCCCTCCGCCGACGGATGCCAGTCCGCCTGCCAGTAATCCAAAACGCGTGTAAGCTTTGAGCGACAAAACCCTCATCCCGTTTCCCCTTACCGTGCACTCTCAGGCTTTGCGGCATTTGCAACCGCGATTTGAGTACCTTGCGTCCGAACTTCTTCTCCTACCGACCGCAAACTTTTGAGCAGCGCAGGCCAATCTTCCAGATGCGATGCGAAGATCCGCTCCACGACTTTCTGCGTCCACTCCGGGACGAGAACGTTCAACTGAGCCGGCTGTACCCCGGCCTGGTCGCCCACATCAGCCCAGTAGAGAAGATTCGATTCCCAGCTCTCCGCCAGTATCCGGCTGGAATAACCCATCAGGCTGGGAAAGGTTCTCAGGTTCAAAAGCTCGGGACGGTAAGAATTAGCCAGTGTCGGTTTTGCCGTTCCCCATGCTCGCGAAATCGCCATGTCGCTCACCTGATCGGGAACGAGCGATTTGAAGTGGCCTATCTCGGCGAACTCCGGGCTGCCGTGCACGTCGACTCCGCGTGCGGCCGCACTCCCTGTTGCGGTTGTATACATCGCAGCCAACGTGTACATCTCAGACGGCGTCAGCGCGTCGATCGCAGCCCGCGTGTTTCCGTCGGCAATCAGGCGCATTACGACTGCAGCCCGCAAAGGGCTGGCAACCCGGTCGACCGCCTGGGACAACTCGCCGCGCGCGGCTGGCGCCGTTGCCGGGTTAGCGACTGTCGCTTCGGCGATCACGTCTTCGGCCAGGCGCATGTGCATCCCTACCCAGTGCATCTGCGCGGGGGTTACGGTCCAGAACCGTGCGGCCCTCGCTGTCAGGATCATCTCCGGCGCCAGATCGCTCCAGATCAACGCCTGCCTCTGCGCCGGTACGAGGAAATTCTGTTCCGCCGCGGCCAGCGCATAAGGCAAACCGGAGAGCGAGCCTACCAGCCGCCCGCCCGCGTTTGTAGGCCAGCCGGTCCCGTAGATTTCAGTCCTGCTCCAGCTATGATTGCCCTCTGCGATGCCGAGAAAATCGTGCCCGCGCACGAACAGCGGGTTCGTAACCAGAATCTGCGCTCCAGGCGGGGCGTAATGCAGATAGTTGTATCCAACGATCGTGTCGCGCAGAGTGGGAGCCAGTTGCCCGCGAATGTCCTTCAGCTTCTCCGGATCTTTCGCCGCCTTGTCGATGATGGCCCGCAGGTTGAGCTTGCGTTCATCGTCGACGTGCTTGTCGACGAAATAACCGGAGCCCGACGCGTTTTTTTCGGCACCGCTCATCGAGTTTCGCGGAAGCTGAATATCGGCTACCCGCGCCGCCAGCCGCGAAGCGAGCTGCGCGCTCAGCTTCTCGCCCTTCGCAATGCCTTGCAGGTTGTCGGCGAGGCTAAAGAGAAAATCGACGGGAAGCAGCTTCTGCGCTTCGAAGATTCGCTGCTCCTGCTGAACCAGCTCCGCGCGCGTTTCCGAGTCGTCAGGCCGCGGGCCTCCCGCCAGAAGCGCCAGCATTCGTTCGTGCGCGGAGTTCTCGCCAGGTTTGACGTCGACTTTCGCTCCGGTGTTTTTGAGCAGCGTGTCCACGCCGGCGCGGCCGGCATCGAAAAGCTCACGGGTGCTCCTGACAGAAGCGAACAGCGCGACCAGAGCTGACAGCGCTTCGTCGGCCTTCGCCGGCGCTATGCTTCCCTGGCGGCAAAAGATCTGCCAGATTCCCGTTAGCCCCTGCATCGTCGCAATCACATCCTGGCGGAACAAGGGATCGCGGTGCTTATCGACAGCTTCCGCCACGTCCAGCCACGCAACGATGGTTTTGTCGGTCAACGAGGGCGCATCGTTGAAGATCATGTACTGCGCACCGTAAACGTTCCAGCCGCGGATCATCCTCTGCACGGTTTCAGGCTTGAGCGGCTGGGCCCGGTTGCGATCGAGGTCGCTCAGAGCCATGAAGATCATCAGCGGCTCGTTATCCGTCACTTTGCGGCAAAGAGCGAACAGGGCCTCGATCACGTCGTCGGGATCTTTCCAGTTAGCCGCGGCCTTGCTGAGCCTCGCATCATACTTGCCTTTGGGGTTTTTCTCGAACAACTGCCGCCAGGCTTCCAGATCGCCGGGGATGTGAACCTTGCCATCCGGATTGATGCGCAATCGCGTCGTCAGGAGCATCATTTCGGTGTTGGAGCGGAACACCGGGCGTGCCGGACCGGGCGTCGTTACCCGGCCGCGCACGGCCGTGTACAGGCGCTTCATGCGCACCGGATCGGTGAGGTAATCCTGCGCCGGGCCCTGGATACGGGCCAGGGAATCGTACAAGCTGGCGAGCCAGCCGTCATCCTTCACCATCAATCTATCGATGAATTCGCTTCCTTTGTCCGGTGAGGCACCGGCGAGTTCCGCCCACGCCGCCGCAGATTTCGGGCCGCCGGGCACCAGCGCCCTGCCCTGGCGGATTTCGAAGTTACCGCCGAAGAAATCCAGCACGCTGGCATTCGCGCGCAGTCTCGCGGGCTGGATGTTGTTCTTCAAAGTCTCAGCGGTTTCCGGATCCAGTTTGGCCATCCCCAGGTAGAAGCGGCAGAGACCGGGGTCGTCCAAAAAGGCATCGATGAAATCGCCCTGCGTCTTTTCCCTCGCGGTGAGCCAGTAATCGGTTGTGTAAAGAATAGTGGCCAGGGCGGGATGGTAATCGTACGAGAAGGGCTGTTCGGTGCGTAGCGCCTGTTCCAGTTCGGCCAGTGGAAATCCGGAGTCGCTGGTAATGAAGGCGCGCGGGGCGTTCACGGTTTCGAGAACCACTTCACTGCCGCACCCTCCACGCATCCGGTAGCCGAGCACGCGGAGCAAGTCGTTGGTTTGCGTCGATTCGCAGTTCGCGATGCGGATGAATTTATCCGGACCGGTCAGTTTATCCAGTTCCCGGGCCTGCGAAAGGTAGCGGTGAACCAGTTTGAGATACTCGGTTTCCTCCAGCAGTTCGTTGGCGCGGGATGCCTGATAGCCGTTCGTTACTACGTTGCGGGCGAGCGCGGTTAGTATATCGTCAGGGTCGGCGTCCGGGGAGATGGCGGCCATCCGGGCGAAGGAATGCAATGGCCCGGGAATCTGAACGGTTTCTCGCCTGGCGCTGCTCGCAGCAGATCCCGTTGCGGCAGATCCCGGCAGCTGCAGATCGCGTCCCCCGAGCGACCGGTATTCCTCGAGATCCTTTTCGGCCGCCGGCCGATCGCCGGCGATCAGATCGAGCAGTACGGCGCGCCGTTCCGCAGCCAGGGCTTCCTGCGTGCGGCCGGAGCTCTTCCAGAGGCCGGCGCCTTTGCGGTAAGCTTCGCGTGCCCCCGGATCCCGATACCGCTCAAGCGCTTGCGCGTAACCGTAGAGAAGTTCGGGATCGGCGGGGGAAGCTTGCAAAGCTTTGGCATAAACCTCCCGGAGCGCCGCGAAATCGCCGGCGTCTTCGTACTTGTGGGCGCGGTCGACTGCCTCGTTCGCAAAGAGACCCGCGGCCAAAAAGAGCGGTAGAACCATGCAGCGCACGTTCATGGAGCCTCGCTTCGGTAGTTCACAATAGCATGTTCGCCGGGCGTTTGTGTAACAAAGATGTAAAAGTCCGGGTCCCCGAGCACAGTGCAGTTTCCCAGGCGTTCCGGCTGGTCCGGGCCGACGCCTTTACCCTGTGATAGACTGGGCCGCTTGCGTTCAGGGCAACGTCAAACGGAAAGGGATTACCAGCAACCATGAGTCAACAAAGCCTGGAAGATTTGCTGAAGGCCGCAGGCAGTCCGGTTAAGCTTTTGCGCAATTCGAATATAGGGCCCTATGTCTATCCGAAGGTGCCGGCGGAGTTCACGAACTGGAGAGATGAACAACATGCCTGGCGGGAGACCTGCGCCCTCTTCGACCAGTCTCACCATATGACTGATGTCTATTTTGAGGGACCTGATGTCATCAGATTACTTTCCGATCTGGGTGTAAATACTCTTACCAATTTCGCGGTCGATAAAGCCAAGCAATTTGTTGCCTGTAATCATGACGGGTATGTGATCGGAGACGCCATTCTGTTTGGTCTGAGTGAGAACAGAGTCAGTCTGGTGGGGCGCCCGTCCGCGATGAATTGGGTCCAATACAATGCAGAGACCGGCGGCTACAACGTAAAGGTCGAGCGGGACGAGAGGAGCGCCGTTAACCGGACCGGGAGAAAGCTCTACAGGTACCAGGTGCAGGGTCCCACTGCTCTCAAGGTTCTGGAGAAGGCCACGGGCGGGCCCTTACCCAAAATCAAATTTTTTAATATGGGTGAAGTCACCATCGCGGGCCTAAAAGTCCGGGCGTTGCACCATGGAATGTCGGGTGTGCCCGGACTGGAGCTGTTCGGCCCGTGGGCGGAAGGCGATATCGTCAGGGCCGCCGTTGTCGAAGCGGGTAAGGACTATGGGCTTCGACAGGTCGGCGCCCGGGTTTACGCCACCAATACCCTCGAATCGGGCTGGATTCCCTGCCCGTTTCCGGCGATCTACAGCGGCGAAAAGATGAAGGCATACAGGCAGTGGCTACCCGCCGACTGGTATGAAGCCACGGCTTCGCTCGGGGGCAGCTTTTACTCCGACAACGTCACGGACTACTACATGACACCCTACGATCTCGGCTATGGGCCTCACGTCAAGTTCGACCACGATTTTGTCGGCAGGGCAGCCCTCGAGAAAATAGCCGCCAATCCGAAGCGCAAGAAAGTGACGCTGGCCTGGGACGGCGACGATGTTACCCGTGCGATTGGAACCATGTTCAAAAAAGGAGACAGGGCCAAGTACATCGATCTGCCCTTGTCCAACTATTCGACATTGCCGAATGACAAAGTGTTGCGCGACGGCAGAATGGTCGGGGTATCGACGTTCTCGGGCTATAGTTCCAATGAAAGCTCGATGCTTTCGCTCGCTATCGTCGATATCGAACACAGCGAGCCGGGTACCGAAGTCACGCTCGTCTGGGGGGAAGAAGGCGGAGGATCGGCGAAGCCGGTGGTCGAACGCCACGTGCAAACCGAAATCCGGGCGATTGTCAGCCCTGTGCCTTACTCCCAGGTTGCACGGACATCGTACGCAACAGGTTGGCGCACCGGTCAAAAGTGAGCCGGGGCCAGAAGGGTCGAAAGGGTGTATAAAACCGGCAGGGCGAACATCGTGCTATCCACCCGGTCCAGTATTCCCCCATGTCCAGGCAAAAGACTGCCGCTGTCCTTGACGCCCGCGCCCCGCTTGATAACCGACTCCGCCAGATCGCCCACCTGCCCGGCCACATTCACCACCAGTGCAAAGAGCCCCGCCATAAGGAGCGACGTTCCCTTGATCGCGAGCGGCAGATAAATCAGGCCGAACGCAACTCCCGTAACCGCCGATGCGGCCGCGCCTTCCCAACTCTTCCCCGGGCTGACGGCCGGCGCAAGCTTGTGACGTCCGAAATTCTTTCCCACATAGTACGCGCCCGTATCGCCGATCCAGTTCAGCATTAAACCGAACATCAGCCAGTGGTGCCCGGCGCTGATTCCGAACGCCGCCGGTTGAGCGGCGCTGTCGTGCAGCAGTATCCCGGTCTTCCACGAACCAAAAATGTAGACGATCCCAAGCACCAGCGCTGCCGCCCGCGCGAAACCCTTATCGAGGCTCTCCGCCGAAAGCATCAGGCACATCGCGGCCAGCGTACTCAGGATAATCAGCAGGACCACTTCACGCGGCGGGGCGAGAAGAATCAGGATTCCCGCTCCATATCCGAGCGGCGCGAACGATTGCGTGA
The DNA here is from genome assembly GCA_049516355.1 of Bryobacteraceae bacterium. Classification (GTDB taxonomy): domain Bacteria; phylum Acidobacteriota; class Terriglobia; order Bryobacterales; family Bryobacteraceae; genus BOG-234. The sequence continues at coordinate 15,082 of JBEKTF010000101.1, forward strand.
TGCGCGCATACTCGCGCATCGAGAGCATCGCCACGACCGCCACGACCGCAAAGAATAACCACCAGGGAGCGAATAGTGCGGAGTAAACGGCGACGGGAACGAGAAAAAGTGCGGTGACGATGCGATTCATTGCGAGGAGACGACGATCCCGGCTATCTCCAGATCTTCGCCAGGCTGTTGTGCTCCCCTGCTTGCATCGTCACATGGCGCCGCATTGGAAAGACCACCGAACCGGCGCTCGCGCTTTTGGAAATCGAGAATGGCCCGCAGCAGCTCCGTGCGGTTGAAATCGGGCCAAAGCGTCTCGGTAACGTAGAGTTCCGCATACGCGATCTGCCACAGCAGAAAGTTGCTGATTCTCATCTCTCCCGACGTGCGGATCAACAGATCCGGTTCGGGGAGGCCGGCGGTATAAAGACGCCGCGAAATCATTTTTTCATCGATCGTCAGATCGGAAAGGCGGCCCTCGATCCGGGCTTCATCGACGATCGCGTTGACCGCATCCACCAGTTCGATGCGTGCGCTGTAATTGATCGCGAGATTCAACCGCATACCCTGGTTTCGCGCGGTGGCCCGTTCCACGGCGCGCAGTTCCTCGTATGCCTTTTCCGGTAACGCCTCGACGTGCCCGATCGATTGGAGGCGGATATTATTGCGCTGCAGGTCTTCCAGTTCGTGCCGCAGATAGAATCGCAGCAGCCGCCAGAGCATATCGATTTCGGCGCGTGGACGCTTCCAGTTCTCGGCTGAGAACGCGTAGAGGGTCAACGCCTGGACGCCGAGGTTCGCGCAGTCTTCCACGACCGAACGCACGGTCGCGACGCCAACCTTATGGCCCGCGATGCGAGGCAGCCCGCGCCGCTTCGCCCACCGGCCATTGCCGTCCATGATGATGGCGATATGGGCCGGAATTCCCGCAGGATCGAGGGCCAACGCCAACTCGCGATCCCGATCCCCCGGAGCGAGCGCTTCCAGCATCTTCATGCGTTCACCCCATCGTACACCGTGGCGCAAAGTGGTGGCAAAGACAAAGTACGGCCCAATGACTAGTACCATCCGCGCGATACTCAGAGTTTGGTCCCCCCTCCTTTTCTGAAAAGGCTCGCTCTCTGGCTTGCATGCGCATCGGCGGTCGCGATTCTTCTCTCGATCGCCGTATCCCAGATTTTGCTGGCGCTGGCGCTGGTGGTTCTTTTGCTTTCGGGATTACCCCTCCGGTGGCCGCGTATTTCGATTCCTCTCGGCCTGTTTCTCGCATGGACCCTGGTCGCGCTTGCGTTCTCGCCCGATCCCGGCTTCGGACTCCCGTCGGTACGCAAGATGGTGGTTTACCTGATGCTGTTGATCGTGTACTCGTCGATCCGGACTCTGGCGGAGGCGCGATGGCTGGTGCTCGCATGGATCGGCGTCGGAACCTTCACGGCGGGCCGGGGGCTCGTGCAATACATGGCCGACATCGCCGGAGCGCGCGCGGCGCACGAGGATTTCTACCATTTCTACATCGCCGACCGGATCCGCGGTTTCATGAGCCACTGGATGACGTTCTCCGGCCAGGAACTTTATATCCTGCTGCTCACTCTCGCTGTTCTGCTATATGCACCGCACGTCAAGCGGTACCTCTGGCTGTTGCTGCCATGCTTCGAGGCCGTGTTTCTGGCGCTGGTTTTGAGCCAGACCCGGACGGTCTGGGTGGCGGCAGTGGCTGCGAGCTTCTATCTGCTGTGGGAATGGAAGAAGTGGGCGGCCGTCGTAATGCCGGTGGTGCTCGCGCTTCTGTTACAAGTCGCGCCCGGCGTGATTCAGGAGCGCGCACGATCCTTCGTTGCGCCCGAGGCCGAGACCGATTCCAACGAACATCGGTTGATCGTCTGGCGCACGGGCTGGCAGATGATCAAAGCGCACCCGATCGTGGGCGTCGGACCGGAAGAGATCCGGAAGCCCGCGGTGTTTTATGCCTATCTGCCGCCCACTATCCACCGGCCGCTGCCCGAGGGCGATTATGAGCACTTGCACAACATCTATATCCACTATGCGGCCGAGTGCGGCGTGCCCGCGGCGATCTTCCTGACCGCCGCGCTCGTGATGGGGCTCTTCGACTTCCGTCGCGCTCTGAAAACCCTCCCGCCGGGACGCTCGATCCGCCGTTTCCTGTTGCACGCCGCTATTGCTTGCCTCATCGGTACGATGACCGGGGGATTGTTTGAGAAAAACCTGGGCGACACCGAAGTGCTCACGATGTTTCTTGCCATCATGTGCCTCGGTTATCTGGCGGTTTTGCCCGAAGATAAAAAGCCGGCTGTAACGGCTGATACAATAGCTTTTTCCCGAATTTCGTAATCCGGAGCCCCAAAACACGAATGCTTTCCGCAACACAGCTGCGCCCAGGAATGGTGATCAAATTCAACAACGAGTTGTATTCCGTCTTCAGCATGACCCACCGCACGCCGGGCAATCTGCGGGGTTTCGTGCAGGCGAAGATGCGCAGCCTCCGCACCGGCTCGATGACCGAGCATCGCTTCTCATCCGAAGACAAGGTTGAGAAAGCGATCCTCGACGAGCAGGAAATGGAGTATCTGTATGACGACGGCGAATACTACTACTTCATGAACACCGAAAACTACGAGCAGATGCACCTGACGAAGGAACTGCTCGGCGATGCCACGGAGTATCTGATCCCGCAATTGAAAGTGTCGGTCGAGTTTTACGAGGGCAAGCCGATCAGCGTGGAACTGCCCGCGACCGTGGATATGACGGTGGTCGAGACGGAACCCGGTCTCAAGGGTGCGACGGTGTCGAACGTGACCAAGCCCGCGAAGATGGAGACGGGACTGGTGGTGCAGGTACCGCCTTTCATCAGCGAAGGCGAAAAGATCCGGGTGAATACGTCGGAAGGGACGTATCAGGAGAGAGCTTAGTCGTCCGTTTCGTAAGTTCGGTAACGTATTTTAGATCCCCTGTCGAGCTGCGCTCGACCGTACAGGCTGAAGCCGGCTGAAGCCCGTACCCACCTGGCATGCGCGTAGGGTCAGGAAAGAGCCTGAACGATCGCGTCTTCCTCTTCCGGGAAAACCGTTCGCAGATCCAGCACCACCTGGTCGCGCTCGATACGAGCGATAATCGGCGGATCGTTGAACCGCAGCCGCCGCTCTTCCGCGACTGCATCTTTGCTTTCGATGACGATCAGGCTGGTGGGGAGCGATTGCTCCGGCGTTGCGCCGCCGCCGATCACCGATTCCCCTTCGCGGATCTTGACGTCCGCGCGAATGCGGCCCACCAACAATTCCGCGCGCTGACGGATCTCCGCCGCGGTCATGCGGATCATTCGCAGGGCCGGAACGCAATCGTATTCTCCGAGCAGAATATGCCGCAGCGTGGTTTCCATGGCCCGATGAAAAAGCTTGTCCTGGCGCAAGGCCCGAAAGAGCGGATTGCGCCTGACCCGCGCGACGAGATCGGCGTCGCCCGCGATGATTCCCGCCTGCGGACCGCCCAACAACTTGTCGCCGCTGAATGAAATCAGATTGGCCCCGGCGCGGAGGCTGTCCTGCGCCAGGGGCTCGTT
>JBEKTF010000102.1:0-18600 GCA_049516355.1 Bryobacteraceae bacterium
GCGAATCCGAAGCGCCGGGCTTCCTCCTCACTGATAAACGAATAGTTCGAGACTTCGGTGTAGCCCTGGGCGACCATCATCCGCCTGACGCCGCGCAGGAATTCGCGCTCCGGTGGATCGAACGACGGCGCGCAGGGAACAAGCGGCGGCGTGGGCTCGATGGAATCGTAGCCAATCATGCGCCCCACTTCTTCGACGAGATCCTCCGGCATTGCGACGTCTTTCGTGGCGCGCCAGGACGGTACTGTTACAGAGAGGACCTTCGGGCCGACTTCAGTCACGCTGAATTGAAGGCTTTCGAGAATGCTGGTTACCTGGTAAGGTTCGAGTTCGCGGCCGAGTTTTCGCGCGAGCCAATCAAGGTCGAGCGTCACGGGGGCGGGTTCGCGCAAACGGTCCGAGCGGTCGGCGAGGCCGCCTACGAGCCGGACGCCTGGTGAAAGCAGCGGCAAAAGATCCATCGCGCGGGCCAGTCCGCGGACTGTGTTGTGCGGGTCCTGCGCTTTTTCGAAACGCATCGATGCATCGGTTCGCAGCTTGAGCGCGGCGGAAGTCTTGCGAACGCTTGCGGCGTTGAAGTTGGCGCTTTCGAGAACGATGGAAGTGGTGGTATCGGAAATTGCACTGTCGCGGCCGCCGATTACGCCCGCGATTGCGATGGGTCCGGCTGCATCGGCGATGACCAGGTTCGAGGGCGCGAGTTCATACTCCTGATCGTTGAGCGCAACGATTCGCTCGGCGGTGCGGGCGGGACGTGCCCAGATGGTGTCTCCTGTCAGCTTGGCCCGATCGAACGCGTGCATCGGCTGCGCGAGTTCCGCCATGATGTAGTTCGTCAGATCGACGATATTGTTGATTGGGTTCAGACCGACAGCCGTTAGCCGCGCTTGCAGCCACGGCGGCGAAGGCTGCACCGTAACGTTCTCAAACACGAGCGCGGAGTACCGGGGGCACAAGGCGAGGTCTTCGATTTCGATTTTCACCGGGCTGGCGAGATGAGGTAATGTGCCCGGCGCGACGGGATCGCGCAGTTGCTTGCCCGTGATCGCGGCTACTTCACGTGCCATCCCGTGGTGTCCCCAGAGATCGGGCCGGTGCGTGATGCTCTTGTTATCGATTTCGATGACGGTATCCGGAGGGGGGATTTCCTGGCCGGGTTGGAGTTCGATAATCCCGGCATTGTCGCGATTGATGCCGAGCTCGGCTGCGCTCGCGAGCATGCCGTCGCTTTCCACCCCGGATACCGTTTTCACGCTGAGAGGAACATACACAGTCCGGATACCGGCGCGGCAATTTGGCGCTCCGCAGACCACGGTTTTCTTTCCATAGCGACCCGCATCGACGATGGCTTTCACGTTATGGCCGCCCGGAATTGGCTCGACGCTTTCCACCGTTGCCGCCACTGCATCCGCCAAGAGCGCGCCCACCTTTTCGACGCTTTCGCACTCGGCGGTTTTCATGGTGATGAGACGCTCGAGTGCCTCGGCGGGCACGTCCAGGCCGTCGACAAATCCGCGAATCCAGTTATAGGAGAATTTCAAAACTGCCTCAGGAATCGCAAGTCGCCGCTCTGCAGCCACCGGATATCGTCGATCGCATAACGCATCATCACGAGGCGGGTGAGACCCAGCCCGAACGCGAAGCCGTTCCACTCCGCGGGATCGATGCCGCTCATTCGGAGCACGTACGGGTTCACCAGACCGCAGGGCAACAACTCCACCCAGCCGCTCTGTTTGCACACCGGGCATCCACTGCCGCCGCAGATCAGGCAGCGGATATCGAGCTCGAATCCAGGTTCGACGAAAGGAAAAAATCCCGGGCGGAGGCGCACGGTCACATCGCGCTTGAAGATCGCCGTGAGCAGCGTCTTCATGAAATAGATCAGATTTCCCACCGACACGTTCCGATCGATCATCATGCCTTCGAGCTGATGGAACGTGTGCTCGTGCGAGGCATCCACGCTTTCATTACGGAAGACGCGGCCGGGAGCAATCATGCGCAGCGGGGCCCCGTGTTTTTCCATGCCGCGCACCTGCACGGGCGATGTGTGGGTACGAAGGAGATAGCCGCCTTCCAGCCAGAACGTGTCCTGCATGTCGCGCGCGGGATGGTCGGCGGGAATATTCAGGGCGTCGAAGTTGTGAAATTCGGTTTCGACCTCGGGCCCATCGAGAACGGTAAAACCGAGAGAGCGGAACAGGTCCTCGATTTCCCACTGAATCTGCGTGATGGGATGCAGGCTGCCGGGACGCACGCCAGGTGCGGGAACGGTGAGATCCACCCACTCGGCATCAAGACGTTTCGACAGCGCGGCGCGTTCGAACTCTGACTTGCGATGCTCGTATGCGGATTCGAGCGTTTGTTTCGCTGTGTTGATGAACTTGCCGCGGCTCGCGCGCTCTTCGGGAGCGAGCTTGCCCATGTCTTTGCTGAGCTGCGTCAGGACGCCTTTGCGGCCGAGCACTTCAACGCGCACCGCTTCCAGATCGTCCGCGGTTGCAGCCGCCTGGATTCGCGCCAGGGCGCTATCAACAAGATCCTGCATTGAGATACGCTAGGCCGCGGGCAGATAGGCCTGCTGTGCCCCGCCCAGCTCCCAGCCCAGATGATTGAGATAAAACAGCAGGAGATCTTCGGGATACTCAGACTTGAAGCGCTCGTAGGCGCGCGTTTGCCAGTCCTCGGTCAGGTACTGCTTCGCATCGAGGTCCTTCGCGAAGAAACCTTCTTCATTCGGAACGCCGAGAAGATTCAGGACCGCCGCGATCATGTCCATGTGCGAAATCAGAATGGCCTGCGCGAGGTCGGTGGCGAACTCCTCATCCTGCTCATTCAGCCGCTGCCAGAAGCGAGGCGCCGCCTTGCGAAGACTCTCGGTATTTACCTTGGCGAGATGCGTGCGAGTCTTGAACCGCTCATAGAGCTGATAGGTCTTCAGTTTTCCGATGGAAATACCGCGCAACAGGTGCGGCAGGCGCTCTTCGCCGAGTTGCAGAAACACGCCCGAAAGCTGCATAAGAGGCCAGCGTAACACAATGCGTTACAATAACCCGTTTGGCTAATTACGGTCTCAAGACCAATAAACGATGAGCAATATTATCATCCTCGGCGCGCAATGGGGCGACGAAGGCAAGGGCAAGCTGGTGGATCTGCTTGCCGACGGCTTCGACTATATCGTGCGCTACCAGGGCGGGCACAATGCTGGTCATACGATCCAGATCGGCGACCGGAAATTCGTACTGCGCCTGGTGCCGAGCGGCATTCTGCACCCCGGCAAGATCGCGGTGATCGGCAACGGTCTCGTTGTCGATCCGCTGGCGCTGCTGGAGGAAGTGGGGCAACTGACAGCGGCCGGGGTGGATGTCCCAAATCAGCTGCGCATCGGCAGGCGCGCGCAGGTTCTGCTGCCTTCTCATCGGTTGCTGGAAAAAATCACGGAAGCGATTCCCGGCAAAACCCCGATCGGCACTACTTCGCGCGGCATCGGCCCCTGCTATGAAGATAAGGCGGCACGGCGCGGAATTCGCATTGCCGATCTTCTCGACCGGGACTATTTTCCCGGCGCGCTGCGCGCTCTGATTGAGGATCATCGCATCCGTGCGCGGGCATTCGGGCTCGAAGCCGACAGCGCCGCGATCGATGTCGAAGAAATCGTCACGAAGTACCGCGAAGCAGCGGAGCGGATCCGGCCGTTGGTTTGCGATACGGTGCGGCTGCTTGCCGACGCGATGGCCGCGGGCAAGAACCTGCTGTTCGAAGGCGCCCAGGGGACGATGCTTGATCTGGACCACGGCACTTATCCTTATGTCACTTCATCCAGTGCTTCGGCGGGCGGGGCGTGCACCGGGACCGGTGTTCCTCCCACGAAGATCAACGGCGTGATCGGCATTTCGAAGGCTTACACCACTCGCGTCGGCGGTGGCCCGTTCCCATCGGAGGCGCTCGACGCCATGGGCGATCTGATTCGCAATCGCGGTAACGAATTCGGCTCCGTGACCGGGCGTCCCCGGCGTTGCGGCTGGTTCGACGTGCCGGTGATCCGTTATTCAGCGGCCATTAACGGATTCGACAGCATGGTGTTGACGAAGCTCGATGTGATGGATGAACTCGATGAGATACCCGTTTGCGTGGCGTATCGAATCGATGGCGCGGCTACCTGCGAGATCCCGGCGACTTGCCGCGAACTGGCGAAGGCGGAGCCGGTTTATGAACGTTTGCCCGGCTGGAAGACGTCCACGAGGGGAGTATCCAGGTGGGAGGAGTTGCCCGCCGCTGCACAGCAATATTTGCTTTTCCTCGAACGCAAGTCCGGCGTGGAAGTCGGGTGCATTTCGACGGGACCTGAGCGAACCGAAACGATTCTGCGCGCTGGAACGCGCTTCGCTGAACTTACTGCGGGATTGTAATAAAAATCACAAATCGCCATTTGGCACACGCCGTGCCTGACTTAAGGGCGGTGAAACGCTCCGTTTTGCTTTATTTCGCTCTCGTTCCGGCAGCCTGGGGCCAGGCGACCTGGGGGCAGCTTGACCCGAACGACATCGTGCGCAAATCGATTGAAAACTGCGAACGGGACTGGCGGGCCAGTATGAGTTGGGCCTGGACGCAGACCGATATTTCCATGGCCGATTACAAAAAAGAGGTCACGGTCTCGGAAATGGTGCCTCTCGGAGGGACGCCGTTTGAGCGCGTGATTAAGAAGGATGGGCGTCCTCTCACACCGGAGGAACAGCGCAAGGAAGATCGCAAATTCGAGAGGGCGCTGAACCAGCGTGAGAACGAGCCGGCTTCCGAGCGCGAGGCCCGCATTCGCAAATACGAAAACGAACGAGCGTTCATTAAAGATATCCCCGGGGCCTACAGTTTCAGCCTGTTGGGCGAGGAAAACATTGATGGGCGCGCAGCGTGGCTGATACAGATGACGCCGCGCGCGGGATTCGTTCCCACGGCCGCGCACGCCGCCCTGCTGGAACACTTCGAAGGTAAACTCTGGATCGATAAGGAAGACCTGCAGTGGATCAAAGCAGACGCCCGGGCTATCCATACAGTGAGCATCGGCTGGATCGTCGCGCGAATCGGGCCGGGAGCGCATTTCACCTTTGAACAAACGCGCGTCGCGAACGGGCTCTGGATGCCGAAACGCCTCACGGTCGCTGGTTTGGTGCGAGTGATGATGGTCTACGGCAAGAGTTTGAACGAAGAAGTTTTGTATTCGGGTTATCACCTGGAAAAACAACTTCAGGCGGGGACCCACTGATACAGTTGTAGACAATGAAAAAAGTTCTTGCCGTCATGAGCGATTTGTTCTTTTCGGCCAGGATCAATGACGCGGTGAAAAAGCTCGGCATGACCGTGGTGTTCGTGAAAGACAAAGCCGTGGCGCTCGAACAGTTGAAATTAAATCCGGCTTTGGTGATCTTCGATTTGAATTGCACTTCCGCCGACCCGCTTGGCCTCATCAAGGCGATGAAGGAAAATCCCGCGACGGCTTCGATCGGCACCGTGGGATTTATCTCCCATGTGCAAACCGACTTGAAGCGAAAGGCGCAGGATATCGGCTGCGATACGGTTGTGCCCCGATCTGTTTTTGCGCAAAATCTGACGGCTATTCTGGAGCACTACGTCTCCCAACAAGTTCACGCAGGCGATTGAGCTTGTCTTTGGCTGCTCCGGAGTCGATGGATTCCTCCGCGCGGGTGACGCCATCGCGAAAGTCCAGGGCTTTACCCGCCGCAACCAAAGCCAGGGCGGCATTCATGAGAACAATATCGCGCGGCGCCCCGCGATCACCATCCAAAACGGATTCGGCAATGATGCGGTTACTTTCGATATCGCCGCCTTGGATAGCCTCTCCGGATTGCGTTGCGAGGCCGAAATCGGCGGGAGAAAGCTCGATGCGTGTAACCGCACCGTGCTGGATCGCAAAGACGGTGGATGGCCCGGTGATGGTCAATTCCCCCAAGCCATCCGAGCCGTGCACTACGTAGCCGCGATGCGAACCGAGGCGCGCCATCGCGCCGGCAATTTTCTCCGCAGCTTCGTCCGACCACGTGCCCGCCACCTGTATTTCGGCGCGCGCGGGATTCGTCAGCGGACCGAGGTAATTAAAAGCGGTGCGCATTTTCAATTCGAGCCGGATCGGTTGCACGTTGCGAGTCGCGCCGTGAAACAGGGGAGCAAAGAGAAAACCAATTCCGATCTCGCGAATTGCGCGCGCGACCATTTCCGGCTCAATGGCGGTGCGCACGCCGAGGGCTTCAAGAACATCCGCGCTACCGCACCGGCTCGAAATCGAACGATTGCCGTGCTTGGCCACGCGGACGCCCGCACCGGCGACAACGAAAGCAGCGACGGTTGAAATGTTAAACGTGGACGTGCCGTTGCCGCCCGTGCCGCATGTATCGAGCACGGGACGATAGCTGTCCTCGATGGGAACCACACGCGCGGCGTCGCGCATGGCGCGCGCGAATCCGGCGAGTTCATCCACCGTTTCGCCTTTCATGCGAAGCGCGGTCAGGAGCGCGGCTGTAAGCACTGGAGTGGATTCGCCCGCGAGCAAAGCGCGCATCGCCGCCTCCGCCTGGGATTCGGTGAGCGAACACCCTTCCACAACCGTATGAAGAATCGTCAGGATGGGCAGGGGGGTCATGATAAAGTTGAAAGTTTGGTGTACACCTGTTCGGTTTACACGCGCGACCGCGCGTGCGTGCGACTCAAAGTATAGTAACAGCCGGATCTAGTAACAACCGGATTTAGTAACAACCGCCCCAAAATGAAAATTCACGAGTACCAGGCCAAGACCATCCTGGCCAAATACAATGTCCCCGTGCCTCGCGGGGAGGTGGCATTCACAGTCGCCGAAGCCGAGACGGCAGCGAAGAATATCGGCGGAAGCGTCGTTATCAAGGCGCAGATTCATGCAGGAGGCCGCGGCAAAGGCGGAGGCGTCAAGGTCGCGAAAAATTCTGATGAGGCTGCCTTGATTGCCGAGAAAATTCTGGGCATGACGCTCATCACGCACCAGACCGGGCCTGAGGGGCGCGTGGTGCAGCGAGTGCTGGTGGAAGAGACTCTTCCGATCGACCGCGAACTTTATCTCGGAATCGTGCTCGATCGCGCGGCCGGGAAGATCACCTTCATGGCATCGGCGGCGGGCGGCATGGAGATCGAAGAAGTGGCGGCGCACACGCCCGAAGCCATTCTGAAAGAGTTCATCGAACCGGGGCTTGGGCTCATGCCCTATCAGGCTAGGAACCTTGCATTCGGGATCGGCATTCCGGCACCGGCGATCAACGGCGCGGTGGCCGCGATGATCGCGCTGGCGAAGGCGTGCATCGAGATGGACGCTTCGCTGGCCGAGATCAATCCGTTCATTCTCACGAAGGACAACAAAGTCTACGCGCTCGATGCCAAGATCAACTTCGACGATAACGCGCTGTTCCGCCATAAGGAAATTGTGGAGCTGCGCGATTTGAACGAAGAAGATCCGCTGGAAGTGGAAGCCTCGAAGTTCGGCCTGAACTACATCAAGCTCGATGGCGACATCGCCTGCATGGTGAACGGCGCGGGCCTCGCGATGGGCACCATGGACATCATCAAGTACGCGGGCGGTAGCCCTGCGAACTTCCTCGATGTCGGCGGCGGCGCGAACGCGGAACAGGTAAAGAACGCCTTCCGCATCCTGCTCTCGGACCCGGGTGTGAAGGCGGTCCTGATCAATATTTTCGGCGGGATTCTGCGCTGCGACACTCTGGCGAACGGCGTAGTCGCGGCGGCGCGCGATCTGGGCATCAAGGTGCCGATCGTGATCCGCATGGAAGGCACGAACGTGGAACTCGGGCGCAAGGTGCTGGAAGAATCCGGTTTCAATTTCACCGTTGCGGACGGCATGAAGGACGCGGCCGAAAAGGTCGTCGCTCTTGCCAAGGCCAGCGCGGGAGGCAAAAAGTGAGCGTACTGGTAGATCAAAATACGCGTCTGCTGGTGCAGGGTTTCACGGGGAAAGAAGGCACTTTCCACGCGCAGCAGGCGATTGCTTATGGCACGAACGTGGTGGGCGGGGTCACGCCGGGCAAAGGCGGAGCTTCTCATCTGGATCGGCCGGTTTTCAATACGGTCGCGCAAGCCGCGAAAGATACCGGCGCGAATGCGACCGTGATTTTTGTTCCTCCGCCCTATGCGGCGGACGCAATCATGGAAGCGGCGGATGCAGGCATTGCGTTGATCGTCTGTATCACCGAAGGCATTCCAGTGATCGACATGGTGAAGGCCTGGGAGTTTTTGAAAGGGAAGAAATCGCGCCTGGTGGGTCCGAACTGCCCCGGCGTAATTTCACCCGGTAAATGCAAGATCGGTATCATGCCGGGCCATATTCATTTGCAGGGCAACGTGGGCGTGGTTTCGCGCTCGGGCACGCTGACTTATGAGGCTGTGGGCCAGTTGACGAAGCTCAATATCGGCCAGTCGACGTGCATTGGAATCGGCGGTGATCCGATCATCGGGACGACGTTCCTCGATGCGATCAAACTGTTGGATGCCGATAAGGACACGCACGCGATCGTGATGATCGGCGAGATCGGCGGCAATGCGGAAGAGACCGCGGCGGCTTACATCGGCGCGAATGTGAAAAAGCCGGTGGTGGGATTTATCGCGGGACAAACGGCTCCTCCGGGACGCCGCATGGGCCACGCGGGCGCGATCATCTCGGGTGGTTCGGGCGCGGCGCCAGATAAGATCCGCGCGATGGAGAAAGCAGGAATTACCGTCTGCTCTTCGCCCGCGCAAATCGGCGAAAATATTCAGAAACGATTGAAGAAATAATGAGCGAATTGCAGAAGACGTTTTCCATAATCAAGCCGGATGCGGTTGCCTCCGGCAAAGCGGGCAAAATTCTTTCTCTGCTCGAAGACAACGGGTTCCGGATTGTGGGGCTCAGAATGACGAAGTTGAGCCAGTCACAGGCGGAGGGTTTCTATGCGGTGCACCGCGAGCGGCCGTTTTATCAAAGCCTGGTGAAGTTCATGACCGAGGGGCCGGTGATCGTGATGGCTCTCGAGCGCGAGGGCGCGGTGAAGAAATTGCGCGAAGTCATGGGTGCGACTAACCCGGCCAACGCGGCGGAAGGTACCGTGCGGAAGCTCTATGCGGAGAGCATCGAGCGGAATGCGATCCATGGTTCGGACGCTCCGGAAACGGCCGCGGAAGAATTGAAATTCTTTTTCACAACGGTTGAACTGAACCAACTCTGACTATTGAAGAACCGGCGGCAAAACGCGATCGCCGGTGCTCCCAACGCTCTGCGGTCCCGGCGGGTCCGCACGCCGTGTCCTCATCCGGCCAATCGCGACGGAAGCTTTCAGCAAGGCCCCGACCGGTATCAGGCCGCCCAGCTTATGGCTTGCGATCGCGGCGAGGCCCATGGAAGCGATACACCCGCAGGATGAACAATCGGGATTCCCGCCGAACTGGCAGGGTGTGATCGGGGTACTGAGGTCCGCAGAAAGACTTGCCGTCGTGGACGCGAATACGCAGTCTTCGGGACTGGCCGGGGGATTGGAAAACTGCCGAATCATCGGCTCCGGCATTTCCAGTTTGGGATAGCGCTTCCGCAGCTCCAGCATTTCGGCTATCACGCGCGCACGCTCGGCGCGAGTAAGCATCTCCGGCAACTGGTCGCCGATTTGCGGAGTGAATAAACTGAACCAGACTCTTTGAATCTCAGGCCGCGGGGTCCAGAAGTCGAGGAACTCCGCGAGATATCCGTCGCGCTTCATCATCTGTCCGGTGATGGTGCAATGGATCGTGACTTTCTGTCCCGCGATGTTTTTCAGAATTCGCTGATAGGTCGCAGGCGCGCGGCGGACATCGTGCTCCGGCTGCAGGCCATCAATCGACACGACGACGGTGATGCGCGGCATGGCCTTCCATTCCGCCGGTATTTCCCGGAACGCGCTGGTCACGATCTGAACATGAATACCGCGCGACACAAGCTGGGGCGCCATCGTTTGTAACTCGCGATAGCGCACCAGCGGGTCGCCTCCCACCAGAGACAGATGTAGTGGCTTCACCTTATCGACGATGCCGAGAACCCGATCCACCAAAGCCTGCCCTTTGAGATCGTTAAGGTCGCGGAGCGTTACGCCGCTGTCGCCCAAATGTGCCGGATCATACGCGTAACATCCGGGACAACGCAGCGGGCATTCCCGCGTGATCTCAAGTGAAAGAGACGGCCGATCGCCGTTGAGTATTTTGCCCCAGGCCTTTATGATTTCTTTTTTTTGCACTCTGCTGGAATTTCCTGAAGATTGATCTTAGCCCATGGATGCCGAATCGGGCAGGATGGTTTCAGAGGAGTTACGATTTACGCGCAGAGCTTTATCACAAAATTTTCGACGACCGTACGGTCGTCCGGTCTCGCACTACGAAGGTCGCGGTCTGTCTCGAAAATTAATTTCAATCCGCGCTCTAATTGTTCTTTCGAAAACTTCCCCGCAGTGACCGAAACCTGCTCGGCGCGAGAGCCCCACATCTGTATGCCGGCACGCTGAAAGTGCCCCTGCACCTGCGACGCCGCCCGCAGATTCGCTTCTTTCGCCACCAGCGCCATGCGGAATTGCGTGGCGAGAAAAGTCAACGCGAGCGGCAGATACTCGCCTTCGCGCACCAGCGCATCGAGCGTCTCCAGGGATCGCGCCCGATCTCTCCGGCCCAGCGCACTCACCAGGGCGAAGATCGTGCTCTGCCGCGCGTCGGGGACGAGCAACGGAAGATCGTTGACGGTGATTGGCTTTCCGTAGAGCGATAGCTTCTCGATCTCGATCGCAATGCGGGACACATCGGCCGCCAACGCTTCGACCAGCGCTTCGGCCGCCGCGGGATCCAGCTTCACATTGGCTGAGCGTGCGATGCGATCCAGTTCTCCACGCGCCTCGTCCACAGTGAAGCGCCGAAATTCCACTATATCGGTAATGGCGCCGTAGAACTTTCGCGCGCGTTCGTTCTTCGTTTTGTCGTCGCCCTCGAAATCCCAGCGCGTGGCCTCGAAGACCAGGGTTACGCCGGGCGTCGGGCTCTTCACGTAAGCTTCGAGAACATCCGCCCCCCCGATTGGACCTCCGACACCTTCCTCATCGTCATCGGATCTCATCGTGCGGGGTATTGCTGCCTCCGCGCCAATCACAAAGATCAGACGCTCGGAGGCGAACAATGACATGGCGCGGGCATCGTCGACGATCGCGGCAAGGGGCGTTTCGGATAGGTCGTACTGCTCGGGCTCCACTCCCGGAGCAGCAGCGATCAAAGCTTCGCGGCACCGTTTGCGGTTGTAGCCTTCCTGCCCGAGGAACAAGCATACGGGCGGAATTTCCTTACGCTTCACGCGCGCAACAAACTGGGCCGGAGTCATGCTTTTCAGAAGCTCGCTTTTTCAGAAGCTTTCAAGAATGGCGCTGACGATGGAGTGGCCCACATCGGTGCTGAGCCGCTTAGCCGCCATCTGACTTTCGTCGAAGTATTGTTTTGGGTCGACGCTGATCTCATACCGTTCGCGAAATTCCACATTCGGCCGCTCGAAAAGGACCTTGCCGTTCTTGTCGATCAGTTTGACTTGTATCAGAACCACCATTTGGGCTCCGGTGGCGCCTTTGATCGGATCGGAGACCGTAGCCCCCGAGAACATATTCGCGATCGCGCCGGAAAGCACCGCGTCCGCCCTGGCGGGATCGGCAACCACCGTGTATCGCGTGCGCGTGATGAGTTCGCGGGAGATGGCTTCGGCGATGTAGTCCGAAAGTTTGTATTGCGTGCTGACGTTGTTCCAGGGAAGCACGGCGATGGTATGCACTTCGGCGGGCAGAGCATTGGCGGTGCCTGCCACCTGGTAACCGCAGCCGGTAACTGCTATGGATAAGGCCAGGAGCGTCAGGGCGGAAACGCGCACGCTACGTGGTTCCGTACCGGCGACAAGATCGCCGGCGTTACATCGTTTCATACCGCCTCCCCCGCGATGAGAGCCGCGCTTTCCGCGGCAAGCCGCAGATTGTCCATCGCCGCCCACACCCAGAACGCGCTCGCGTTATTGCGGTCGGGCGTAATCGCGCCGACGGCGATTCCGCTTTGCCCGGCCACCCCGACGTTGTTCGGCGGCTCGAGGTCGCCGGCGCGTACATCGAACATTTCCTGGTTCATCGCGTCTTCTATGTCGGACGCGCCAGGCGCTTCTTCGAATTCAATCCAGAACGAAAAACTGTAGCCGTGAAAAACCGGCGCCTGAATCAAACGCAGCGAAGGCATCGGCACGCCCTCCGTGCGCTCCAGCAGGCTTGCGAGGTGCCGCTCGATCCGGTCCTCGAGTTCATTTAACGGGACCGGCGCTTCGGAGCCCAGCTGCGCAAGCAACGCGTACGCCAGTTGGGTATCGAACACCTTCTTCGGCACCTGCTGAAACGAGAGCAGATTAACGGTCTGCTGTTGTAACTCTTCGATTCCGGCGGTCCCGTATTCGCTGGCCGGCTCAAAAATATGCACCACGCTGCGCGCAATAGGATAATTCGCGTGGAGCCGCTTCAGCACCATCGCGATCGCCGTCGCGGCCGGGTGCGCCACAATCTGCGGACCCGTATGATCCACTTCGTATTCCACGCCTTCGGCTTGTGGAGCGCGAATGCGCGCCGAGGGATCGTGTTCGGCCGCGTACGTCAGATCGATGATAAGGCCCGAGGGATGAGCCTCAAGCGCAGCCTTTGAAGATCCCGCCGAGCCTGCGAGGATCACGACCGCCGCATCTTCCACCGCGTCCGGATCCAGCTTGGCGAGGAACGCGGGACTGCCTCCGATTTCGGTCAACGTGCCCGTTTCTTCTTCCGCACTGGCGACGAGCCGCAATTGCTGACCCAACGCCGTTTCGCCGAGAACGTCGCGCACTTCTTTGCCGAGCAGTGTTTCGCCGCCGACCAACGCGATTGTTTCAGCCAACCTGAGTCTCCGGATTCACTTTGGGAGTGTGCCGCAAATGGCGCCGCAGACTACCGCCCACCCGGATCGCGATGCCGCTGCCGACATAGATGGCCGCAAGGATCACGAGCACCGGTTGGGACCAGTAAACGATTCCGTAAATTACACCGCCCATGACAACCAGAATCAACGGCGTGCGGGGACGAAGCAGGTTGAGGTCCTTGAAACTCCAGTAGCGCCAGGTGCTGATCATCAGGAATGAAAGCAGGGCGAGAAGCGTCAGCCAGAGGATGGCCGGAACGATGTCGGTGATCGGGTAGCTATCGAACGCGTACACCACCGCGGCGATCATACTCGCCGCTGCCGGAATCGGCAGTCCGACAAAATATTTGCGATTCGGAGGGCCGGGATTCCTGGGCTTCGGATTCTTCTGGATGTTGAACCGCGCCAGGCGAGCCGCTCCGCATACCAGAAACAGGAACGCGAAAAACGTGCCCCAGCGGCGGAACTGATCGAGCGCGGGCGCGCTCAGAGAACTGCCCACGAACTGTATGCCCCAGGTATAAGCGAGGATGGCGGGTGCGATTCCGAAGCTGATGATATCGGAGAGGGAATCGAGCTCGCGGCCGAATTCGCTGGTGGTGTTCGTCAGGCGCGCGATGCCTCCATCGAGCCAGTCCATTCCCGCCGCCAGGCCGATGGTTTTTGCGGCAACTTCGAAATCGGCCGCCGCCAGGCTGGGATTGGTGGCGAAATTCATGACGCCGTGGATCGAGCGGAGGATCGACAGAAAGCCCAGAAAAATATTACCCGCCGTAAAGAGGGTCGGCAGCGCATAGGCCGCGCGCGGCGGTCTCTTGCGCGGAACCGCTTCACGCGGCGCTGTCTGTTCTATGTCCTGCAGAGAGCCGCCTCCTCGATGCCGGCCGCGAGTGGCATGGCCAGTTCGACAGCGCCTCCCCGGCGTGCCAGAACGCTTGAACCTGCACTGACGTGCGATCCCACGGAAACCTCCACCCGCCATTCCGGACCGAAGATGACATCCACGCGCGAGCCGAATTTAATCAGGCCCACGCGCTCGCCGGCCTGCACGGAATCGCCCACCTTTTTCGTACAGACGATGCGGCGTGCGATCAAGCCTGCAATCTGTTTGACCACAACCGTTGTCCCATCCTCCGCGCGGATCGTGATGATATTCTGCTCGTTCTTTGCGGACGCGATGGCGCGGCTCGCGACCAGAAACTCACCGCGCTGGTAAGTGACATCAGTGATTACGCCGGAAATGGGCGACCGATTTACATGGACGTCCAAAATGCTGAGGAAGATACTGATTCGAGTATGCTGGTCAGCCTCCGGGACGACGCACATGACGCGGCCGTCGGCGGGCGAAAGAGCCACCGGACCCACGGGAAGCAGGCGTTCCGGATCGCGGAAAAACCAGGCGCAGAAAGCGCCCAGCAGAAAAAACGGCAGCGCGGACCATGGGCCGACCAGCCAGGAAACCAGCGCCCCCGCCGCGGTAAATGCAAGGGCGTAGTAAATTCCGTCGCGAATCATTCTGCTGGTGTTATTTTATCGTGCGAAAGCCCTCATCAAGAAGGCTTGCCGAAAAGACGTTCGAAAAAGGCCCGTGTTTCCTGCCGGATACGTTTGGAAACGGAACCGAGGCTGCCCTCGTGCAGAGTGGCCGGGGTCCACCGATGCACCAGTTCGGTGAGGACCTCGATCTGTTCCCGGTTGGTGGGGAGCCGGCCTTCGGCATGCCCGGTCGAAATACGCAGACCGTGATCGACCGCACGGTAAAACGTAGCGGCGTCCCGCAGGAGCAGGGCATCCTCGCGATCAAGATGGCCCATCTTTTCGACGATATCGATGCGCTCGGGCGTGTTCAGAACCTTGAAGAAGAACCCGGCGCTTCGCAGCCGCAGGTACATCAGGGCGAAATCGATATCGTAATAACCGCCTGGCGCGGCTTTGAGGGGTGTTCGGGAGCCTTGTTCGCGTTCCAGCCGCGCTCGCATCTGCGCCAGTTCGGTGCGCGAGCGCCCGTTCTGGCCATAGCGACGCCAGTCGATTTCCTGCAGTTCACCCAGAAATTCCGTGGCGCGCTCGACATTCCCGGCGATGGCGCGCGCTTTCATGTACGAGATTCCTTCCCAGGCTTCGGCGTGATTGGCGAAATAATCCTTGTAGGCGCTTTCGGTTTGCACCAGCGCACCTTCGCGCCCGTTGGGCCGTAGCCGCGTATCGATGGTGAAAACAACGCCGTCGCCGGTGTAGGCGCTGATCACGCTGATCATGCGTTCGGCGACGCCGGTCCAGAACAAAATTTCGTGCGCATCGTCGTCGGGGAGAACGAAGACGAGGTCGGCATCCGACGCCAGGTCGAATTCGAGCATTCCGAGCCGGCCGAGCGCCACGACGATCATCTGATTCGTGGGCGCGTACCAGGAGCTCAGCGGGGGAGCGCTCGCGCAAGCCTCGGCGAGTGCAATTTCGTAAGCCGCGGTAACGATCGATTCGGCCAGCTCCGAGGTTCGTTTGAGGGTCTTGAAAACAGGCGCCCGATGATAGACGCTATCGCTTTGAATCCGTACCATCTGGCGGCGGAAGTAGCGTCGCAGGCCATCGGGATCCCGCGGCGCGACGAAGCCGGTGCGCCCCTGCTTTTCACCGCAGGCGGCGCTGACTTCGCTCAGCAATTCGGTATGGCTGACAAGCTGGTCCGCGAAATACTGGCTGTGCTCGAAAACGTCCAGGGTGCACTTTGCCAACTCCGTGTTGTTTTCCAGCATTTCCAGCCATGCCGGATTGGCCACGGCCTTTTCGAGAAAGGATTCGAAGGCGTCGTTGTTCAATGAAGAGGCGATCCGGCTGTTTGCGATCAGTTGCGCGAATGCAGGCGCCCGCACATCGAGGTAGCGGCGCAGATTTCCGGAAGGGAACTCGGCGCGCTCCGAACTGGTTGCGGCTTCTTCCTGAACCGGAGCTGTAGGAGGGGCGAGACGGGAGTGAATCACGCGGTCGTAAAGATCCTGCACGCTGGTGAAATGATGGTCGAGTTCGCGCTCGAGGCTTCCGGCGCTCGGCAGCCAATGCGAACCCTGCGGCATTTTGCGCGCCAGCATATCGAGCTGGTCTTTGGCTTGCGGCAGAGTATGCGTCTGGCGGTCTTCGTCGAACTGCAGCCGGTGCTCGAGGTGCCGCATGAACTGGTAGGCCGAGGCTAGCCGGGCGTATTCGAGGGGCGATAAAAGTTCCTTGTCGCGCAGCCTCGAGAGAGCGAGGAGGGTGCCGCCGTGCCGCACCCAGGGGTCCCGGCCGCCGTGGAGGCGCTGCAGGCATTGCACGAGGAATTCGATATCGCGAATACCGCCTCTGGCAAGCTTCACATCGGCGCCCGTGGGCTTGCCGTGGCGTTGCTTTTCCAGATGTAGTTTTTCATGGATGCGAGCGCGTGTTTCCGAGACCGCTTCCACGGTGCGGAAATCGATGGTCGTTTTGTAGATCAGCGGCTCGACGAAATTGAGCAACTCGCGGCCGGGCCCGGGATCGCCGGCGGCGACCCGCGCCTTGATCAACATCTGGAGCTCCCAGTCGCGTCCCCGGGAGGCGTAATACTGTTTGGCTCCTTCGAGAGAGTGGCAAACTTCTCCGAAGCGCCCATCGGGCCGCAGGCGGAGGTCGACCCTGTAGCACATACCCTCCGGCGTATAGGTGGAGAGCATGTCCGTGATCCGATTGGCTGCGATTTTGAAAAACTCCCCGGAATCCGCAGTACCCCCGGAATAGACGAACATCAGATCGATGTCGGAACTGTAGTTGAGCTCGCGGCCGCCGAGTTTACCCAGCGCCACAATTGAAAACTCGCCGGAAAACTCGCCGTCGCGGGAATGCCCGCCACGCTCGCGGGAAAGCTGCCGGCGGACCGCGCGGCAGGAGGCATTCAGAATGGCATCGGCGAGATTGGAAAGATCTTCCGTAGTTTCAGAGAGATCAGCGAACCGGAGGGCGTCGCGCAGCACGATCCGAAGCAGTTGCCTGCGGCGAAAAAGTGCGAGGTCGACCGGGCGGGGCACGCCGTCGGGCGGCAAGAAGCGGGTGAGGAGATCTTCATATTGCTCGGCGAGAAAGCCGCGATGAAGGTCTCGCGCGAGAGCAATTTCGAGGAGCGATTCCGGATAACGAATCACGGAATCAGCGAGAAAACGGCTGTAAGAGAAAATCGTCAGCGCGTAGCGAAGGGCGGCGGCATCGTCCGTTATTTGCCGTGCAGCGTCAGGCCTCTCCGCGATCAGGCGATTGAGGAAATGGATGGAATCGTCGGGATTGGGTAGCGACGGCAGCAGCGCGGATACGCTTCGGGCCGCAGCCGAAGAAAGTTTTCCGAGATAGATAAGTTCCGGGCGCGCACGAACGGGGTCGCGGAACTGGATCTCATCGAGGAGATTCAGCACTATCACGATTATAGGGGTACCGGAGGATTGCCGGGCAATACCCCCGGTACCAAGAGGAGTACGGACTCTGACGACGATGCCCGATCCTTTAAAATAGCGTTTCATGTCAACACGCGAATTCCAGACGGAAGTCAGCCAGCTTCTGCACCTGATTGTTCACTCTCTCTATTCCCATCCGGAAATTTTTCTGCGCGAGCTGGTCTCGAATGCATCCGATGCGCTCGATAAGCTCAAGTACCTGACTCTGACCGAGGAGCCGTATAAATCGCTGACTTTCGAGCCCAGGATCGACCTGGAGCTGGATGAAGAGCAGCATAAGCTCACGGTCAGCGATACAGGCATCGGGATGAACGATGAGGACCTGGCCAGCCATCTGGGCACCATTGCGCGCTCGGGTACGAAAAACTTTCTATCCAGTTTGTCGGGCGACGCAAAACGCGATTCCAATCTCATCGGACAATTTGGGGTTGGATTCTACAGCGTATTTATGGTCTCGGACCGGGTGGAGGTCGTCTCGAGGAAAGCCGGGGAAGAACGCGCCTGGCGCTGGACAAGCGACGGGAAGTCCGGGTTCGAGATTGAACCCGCGGAGCGCGCGCAGCAGGGCACTACGGTCACTCTCTATCTGAACGAGGACGGAAAAGAGTATTCCAACAGCTGGAAGCTGCGCGAAATTATCAAGAAGTATTCCAACCACATCGCCTTTCCGATCTATCTCACCGCGGATAAGAGCGAGTGGGATGAAGCCGAAAAGAAGTCTGTCAAAAAGCGGGTCACCGAGCAGATCAATTCCGCCAGCGCGATGTGGAAGCGTCCCAAGAGCGAGCTAAAGGACGAAGACTACAAGGAACTCTATAAGACGATCTCGGGGGACTGGGAAGATCCGATGTTCTGGTTCCATACGAAGGCGGAAGGAACGCTGGAATACACCACGCTGTTTTTCGTCCCGTCGAAGGCGCCGATGGATCTCTACCAGGCGAACTATAAGCCCGGCGTGAAGCTTTACGTGAAGCGGATTTTTATTACCGACGACTCGAAGGAACTGCTCCCTACCTGGCTGCGCTTCCTGCGCGGGATCATGGACAGCGAGGATCTGCCGCTCAATGTCAGCCGGGAGATCCTGCAGCAGAATCGCATTCTGAGCACGATCCGGTCGGCAAGCGTGAAGAAGGTGCTTTCCGAATTGAAATCC
>JBEKTF010000103.1:0-18575 GCA_049516355.1 Bryobacteraceae bacterium
ACGCCCCCGTCGGCCTGCTCTTGGTTCGAAAAGGTTGATTTCACAGGCAAGAGCGGGTCCGGGGGCCCCGCGCAGACCCGGGGGTCCGCCCCACAAATCGAAAAACGAGTGGCATTGGGCTTCAGCCTGTACGGTCGAGCGCAGCTCGACAGGGGATTGGAATTATGTTAGCGAACTTATGAAAACGGATGACTATGTACCCAGATGATTCGGACTGGCCCTCATGGGACAAGTGGTCATCGCCATCCCTGTCGACAGACCCAACGCAACGCCAACCGGCGTCACCACAAGACGCGCACTGCATACTGTTCGATCTCCGGGTCAGGCGTTAGAATCGTCATCCCATGCACGATGGCCTGCGCGACCAGCATCCGATCGAACGGATCCGAGTGGAGCCCGGGCAGTCGGCCTGCGTGGAGAGCGGATTCCTCATCAATCTCCAATGACTCAATGCCGCTCGCGTCGCGGACCGCCGGGATGAAAATATCCGGCCTTTCAGGAAGGGGAAGGCGCCCGGCAGCGTGTTTGATGCTGATCTCCCAGGCAGAGGCGGCGCTCAGGTAACGTTCGTTGTTCCGATCCAGAAAGACTGCGGCAGCCGTCTTGCTCAACCGCGGGGATTCAGAAGCGATCCAGAGGAAAGTGCACGTATCCACGAGAATCTTCATGGCGACAGGAACCGTCACTTGCCACTGAAGGCTTTGAGGATCTCGTCGGGCAAGGGTTCGAAGAACGAATCGGGAACCACGAACTGGCCCCTGGCTGCGCCGATCCGCGGCTTACGGACCGCCTTCTTGCGAAGCAATCGGAGTTCCGCCACCGGCTGATTGCGGTTGCAGAGCACTAACGGCTCGCCGGGCGTCAGTTCGGCCAGATAGCGCGACAGATTTGTTTTTGCATCGTGAATATTGACTCGCTTCACAACTATATTGTGAACCAGGAAGTGAACTAAGTCAATTAGCACAGTGGATTTCTGAAACAGCGTCCGTCGACTCTTCGATGTTGTCAGGAATAATCGGAATCGTCATCGAGGCATCGATCCTCGCGGCTGACCTTTATCGTCGAAAGGCCACCATGTGTCGTCGGACAGGTGGAGCTTCCATTCCCTTCTTCGTGATATAGAAGTAGGTCTCGAAGTTCTCCTCGACGGCGTCGAGCGGCGGCATGCCCTGAAGTTCTTTCTGTGTCGTACCGGACAAGAGATACGCCCTGGCCAGTCCGTCCTCGATCAGCTTGGCTAATGCGTCCACAATCTCGGAGCGCTCAACGGCGAATCCGAGCTTAGTCCCATCTTTCGCGATAGCCCGAAG
The DNA here is from genome assembly GCA_049516355.1 of Bryobacteraceae bacterium. Taxonomy (GTDB): domain Bacteria; phylum Acidobacteriota; class Terriglobia; order Bryobacterales; family Bryobacteraceae; genus BOG-234. The sequence continues at coordinate 1,311 of JBEKTF010000103.1, forward strand.
GATCACCTGATCCACGTTCTCGTAGTCATCGGAGATCTCGTTCAAGACCATCTGTCGGATAAGCTCACTCCGGTTCATACGTCTATTCCAGCAAAGAGCTGAGTCAACCGGCGAGTCTACTCGCGTTGTGACTGGGCGGCCACAAAACGAACCGTGCAAACCAACTACGCCGTTTTGACCTTGCGGGACGCGCGCTTGCGCTTCGGCTGTTCCGCAACAGCCTCTGCGGACTCTTCTTCACTAGCCGATCCCGCCGCGGTCTTCGCGGTCTTCGGAGGCTTCCTCGCCTCGAGGCTCTTCTTCAAAGCTTCCATGATGTCGATCACCGGTGCGACATGCGGCTCGGGCGTCTCCACCACTTTATGGCCCTCGACTTTGGCCTCGATCATCTTCCGCAGATTATCGCGATAGCTGTCGTGATACTTCTCAGGCTCGAACTCCGCGGCAAGCGATTCCACCAGCATCTTTGCAAGATTCATTTCTCGCTCTGAAACCTTGCTCGTATCGGTGCGGAACTCGTCCGTGCGCCGGACTTCATCCGCGTAATACATCGTATGGAGCAACATGCCGCGTTCACCCGGACGCACGATCACGACGTGCTCCCGATTGTGCATGGCAATCTTCGCTACCGCGTAATACTTGGTTTCCTTGAGGGCCTCGAATAAGAGCGCGTATGGTTTCTCACCGCCCTCATCCGGCGCCATATAGTAAGAACTCTCCAGATAAACGGGATCCACGTCGCCGGCCTTGACGAATTCCTGAATCTCCATCACCTTGGCCGTTTTGGGCGCGACCTTCTTGATGTCTTCGTCCTGGATAACGACGTACTTCCCCTTTTCATACTCATAGCCCTTCACGATCTCGTCGCGGGGAATCGGCTTATCCTCCGCCTGGCAGTAAAGCACCTGCTTGACGCGTGAGTTGTCGGTTTTATGAAGTTGGTTGAAGCTAAGACTCTCGCTGCGCGCCGCTGTGAATAATCGCACAGGCAGCGAAACCAACCCGAACGTCAAATGACCCTTCCAGACGCTAGTCGCCATGTTCAAGCTATAACATGGAATCAGGAACATTTCCAACGATTTATGTCACTGCAGGAATATGCACGGAAACGCGACTTCAGCCGGACGCCCGAACCCAGGCCCGGAAAGCCTGCAAAAAGCGAGTTGCATGCCGGGCGATTTTTCATCCAGCGGCATAACGCGACGCGCCTGCACTATGACTTCCGCCTGGAAATCGACGGCACTCTGAAATCATGGGCCATTCCGAAAGGTCCGTCGCTTGACCCTTCCGTGAAACATCTCGCCGCCATGGTCGAGGACCATCCGCTCGACTACGGAGACTTCGAAGGCAACATCCCGAAGGGCAACTATGGCGGCGGCAGCGTCATGCTCTGGGACTGCGGGACTTTCGACTTGATCGGCGACGAATCGGGCGCGGCGCAGATCGCCCGCGGCGACCTGAAGTTCCAGTTGCACGGCGAGAAGTTGAATGGAACGTGGGCAGTTGTCCACATGAAAAACCGCGGCAAAGGCAACGAGTGGCTGATCATCAAGAAAAAGGACGATGCCGCGCAAGCTCCCTGGAATATCGAGGACCTTGCGTACAGCGTCAAGACCGGCCGCACGCAGGAAGAAATCGCCGCCGATCTGCCCGCGAAGAAAACAGACACGCGTAAAAAAAAAGTATCGGCAGTAAATCCTGAGAACCTGCGGGGAGCTGTCCGGGCACCCATGCCGGGTTTCTTCGCTCCGATGGGCGCCAATCTGACGGAGCGTCTTCCGAAAGGGAAAGACTGGATCTTCGAAGTGAAATGGGACGGCGTTCGCGGCCTGCTTTACCTGGACAACGGAACGCTCCATATCCATACCCGGAACAACAACCGCTGTGAAACGCAATACCCCGAGCTACAAGTCCTGCCTCATTACATCGATGCGGAACAGGCTATCCTGGACGGCGAGATTGTCGTGCTGGATGCCGGCGGCGTATCGCATTTCGAATTGATCCAGTCCCGCATTCACAGTAAGGATGCGAATGCCATCGCGAAGATGGCGCAAAAGAACCCTGTTCACCTGTACGTCTTCGATCTGCTGTACCTGAACGGCTTCGATCTCAGGCGTGTGCCGCTGATCGAACGAAAACAGCTTTTGCAGAAAATTGTAAAGCCATTCACATTACTTCGCGTATCGGAACACTTCGACAATTCCGGCGAGGAACTTCTCGAAGCGGCGCGCCAGAGTGGGCTCGAAGGGCTGATCGCCAAATGCGCGACAAGCGTCTACGAATCGCGCCGCAGCCCAAACTGGCTCAAGCTGAAGCTGACTTTCGAACAGGAATTCGTCATCGCCGGCTACACGCCCGGCGAGCGCGATTACTTCGGATCGCTCGCGCTCGGCTTTTACGAAGCCGGAAAACTGCACTACGCGGGAAACGTAGGGACCGGCTTCAATGCCCGCAATCTCGCCGAGCTATGGTCCCTCCTCGAACCGCTGAAGACTTCAAAGAACCCATTCGCGAAGGCCGATAAGATTCCGCGCGGCACGCTCTGGGTCAAACCTGACCTTGTCGCACAGATCAAGTTCGCCAATTGGACCGATGACAAGAAGCTTCGGGCCCCCGTCTTTCTTGGCCTCCGCGATGACAAGCCGCCCGCCGAAGTCAGCCGCGAAGAAGTTCCCGCCCCAGGTTTCCTTTCTATGGACAAAAAGGAAGTTACCACTGAAATCGATGGCCACAGCCTCAAGTTCACCAACCTCGACAAGGTTTACTATCCGGAAGATGGTTACACAAAACGCGATCTGCTGAACTATTACGACTCAGTCGCGCCACTATTGCTGCCTTATCTGAAGGATCGTCCTCTTTCACTCAAACGCTATCCGAACGGCATTCACGAAGAGTTCTTTTTCCAAAAAAACACGCCCGCCGGCTATCCCTCGTGGCTCCGCACTGAGACCATCGATAAGATCCGGTACGTGCTTGCCGATAACCGCGCGAGCCTCCTCTATCTCACAAACCTCGGCTGCGTTGACCAGAACCCCTGGATGAGCCGCGTCGGGTCCCTCGATTGCCCCGACTTCATTCTGATCGATCTCGATCCGCAGCTATCCGAGTTCGACAAGATCGTTGAAGCCGCCCTCCTCGTTAAAGCAAAGCTGGACGCCATCGGGCTCACGGGCTATCCCAAAACCACCGGTGGGGACGGAATGCATATCTACATCCCGCTCGAGCCGCATTACTCGTACGAACAGGCACGAACCTTCGCCGAAATAATCGCGCGCATGCTCGCGGCCGAGCGGCCTGATCTGTTTACCACTCCGCGCGCCGTCGAGAAGCGCGAAAAGAACCGGGTCTATTTCGATTACCTGCAGATCGCGGAAAGCAAGACCGTCTCCGCGCCCTACGTGGCGCGCGCTTATCCTGGCGCGCCTGTCTCAACGCCGCTCGCATGGGACGAAGTGAAATCAGGATTGCATCCATCCCAATTCGACATCCGGAACGCGCCCGAGCGGTTCGCGCACCTCGGTGATCTTTTCAACGGCGTCCTGACCAAACCGCAAAAGCTCGAAAAGGCCTTCGCCAAATTACAAAAACTGGTTCAGCCTAAGCGTTAGGGCCACTTCGATACCGCTGGTGGGTATGGGCTTCAGCCCGTACGGTCGAGCGCAGCTCGACAGAGGATTTGGACACGTTAGCGAACTTATGAAACGGACGACTAAGCGGTAACCGCCCGAACACCGCCCGCCATCACCGTCTCGACGCCGGTCGCCGTCTCCACGCGAAGGAAGCCGTTCTCATCCAGACCTGCCGTCATGCCGGAAAACACGCGGTTGCCATCCGAAACTTCCACAACCTTTCCGCGCGCATAGCTGGACTGAGCCTCGAATTGTTTCACGATGGCGCCTTTGCCCACATCCCCCAGCAGCGCCGTATATTGCAGGGATTCCGCGACAATACGATCGAGCAGCGCTTCTTTCGGGTGCTCACGTCCCGTCTCGATGCAGAGCGACGTAGCAATCGACCGCAGTTCTTCCGGGAAAACAGTCTGGTTCACGTTAACTCCGATGCCTGCGATCAACACGCCTTTTTCAGGAGCCTGTACCAGGATGCCGGCCAGTTTCCTCCCATTGAGCAGGACGTCGTTCGGCCATCGTATGTCGCAATGAACGCCGCACAGATCTTCGATCGCGCGCTGCGTTGCGAGGCCGAGCGCCATCGTAAGCACCGGTATTGCGTCCGGGGAAAGCAGCGAGCGAAGGATGATCGACAGGTAAAGCCCACCACCGAATTCGGAGTGCCATGAGTGGCCGTGACGCCCGATCCCGGCTGTCTGCTCTTCCGCGACTACGACGGTTCCGTGAGCCTCGCCGCGCGCCGCCAGTTTCGCCGCATCTTTCATCGTGGAGCCCGTTGATCGTAGCCAGACCGTCATATTAAATCGAGGCGAAAACTGATGTCGACTGCTGGTGCGGAATGTGTGATGGCGCCGACGGAGACAAAGTCCGCGCCGGTCTCGGCATAAGAGCGCACGTTATCGAGAATAATACCGCCCGAAAGTTCCACAGTAGCTCGGCCGTCGATAATCCGCACCCACTCCGCCGCTTGCTGCGGGGAAAGGTTATCGAGCAGCAGATGTGTGGCGCCGCTGGCGAGGGCTTCGTTCAACTCATCGATGGCGCGGACCTCGATCTCGATTGGTAGCCCACAGCGGCGCGCGCTCTCAAGGGCCTGCCGAACTCCGCCTGCAGCCGCGATGTGGTTGTTCTTGATCAGGATTGCGTCGAAGAGTCCCATGCGGTGGTTCGTCACGCCCCCTGCGGCCGCCGCAGCTTTTTCAAGACGGCGCAGACCGGGAGTGGTTTTGCGCGTATCAAGAACGCGGCACTTCGTTCCTTCGACGACGGAAGAGAATTGATGCGCCAGAGTGGCCACGCCCGAAAGCCTCTGGAGAAAATTGAGAGCCACACGTTCGCACTCAAGGAGTGTGCGCGCGCGCCCGTGGACGGTCGCAATCCGCTCGCCTTCTTCCAGATGATCGCCGTCTTTGTGAAGCACGATGAGCTCTTCAACTCCCCCGCGTGCCTTGTAAATTTCCTGCAGAAGTTCGGAGCCGGCCAGCACCATCGAATGCCGCGCGAGGAAGTACCCGGATGCGCGTCGATCCATCGGAACGCAGGCCTCGGAGGTTACGTCACCGGACCCGATGTCTTCCGCCAGAGCTCGATGGACGGCCTCGATGATTTCAGAGTGCATTCACTTTGGCCAGTTGCGTCTCGTACTCCACGAGCTTCGCGCGGATGCTGTCGACAACTTTCGCGGGCGCCTTACTCAGGAAAACATCGTCCGCGAGTTGGCGCTGCGAATTGGCGATGTTCTTCATCAGCTGGTCGCGTTCTTTTTCGAGCCGCTTGCGCTGCGCTTCGAGTTGTCCGTGAGGGACATCGAGGGAAAGATCGAAATCCGGAGTGGAACGAATGGCCCCGGTCTTCGGAACCTCGCCAACCGTCAAAGTAACGACGGCAAGCCGTTTCACCGCCTGGAAGTCCACGGGCCGCGAGATGAGTCCCTCAAGGGGTAGCTTCGGATCGAGGCTGAGATCCGCGCGAATACCTCGTGCCGCCGTGATGACTGCTTGCAGCAAGCCCACTTCGCGCTCTGCTTCGGAGTCATAGCGCGCCGGGTCGAACTGCGGAAAAGCCGCGAGCGAAATCGAGGCGCCTTCCTCCGCCCCCAGCCGGTGCCAAAGTTCCTCGGTGAGAAATGGCATTACAGGATGCAGCAATCGTAGAGCGCTTTCAAACACGGCAAGCAGGTTGCGCCATTCCTCGTTCAGTCCTGAGCCCTCGACAAAACGGAGCTTCTTGAGCTCGATATACCAGTCGCAGAAATCGTCGTAGATGAAGTGCCAGACCGTCTGGGCGGCCTCGTGATAGCGGTACTGTTCGATGGCGCGATTCATCTGCTGCGCGCATTCGTTCAGGCGGCTGAAGATCCAGCGATCTTCCGCCGGCGCGGCCGCGTCAGGAAGATATGCGTTCACGTCCTCGGCCATCCACGGTTCAACGCCGCATCTTTCCATGTTGAGGAAGATGAACCGCGCGGCATTCCAGATCTTATTCGCGAAGGCGCGAGCGCTATCGATACGATCCACCGTAAACACAATGTCCGTGCCGGGGGCGGCCCCGGTCAGCAGGGCCATCCGGACCGCGTCGGTGCCGTACTCTTCGGTGACCACCAGCGGATCGATCACATTGCCTTTGGTCTTCGACATCTTCTGCTTCTCGGCGTCCCGCACAAGGCCGTGGATATAGACCTGCCGAAAAGGAACGTCGCCCATGAATTCGATCCCGAGCATCGACATGCGGGCGACCCAGAAAAAGAGAATGTCGAAGCCGGTAATCAACAGCGTCGTGGGGTAGAAGTGTTTGAGATCGTCCGTCTGATCCGGCCACCCGAGCGTCGAGAAGGGCCAAAGCCCGGAACTGAACCAGGTATCGAGGACATCCTGATCCTGGCGCAACGCACCGCCGCATTTCGAACACGATACCGGATCGGTGCGCGAGACGATGGTTTCGCCGCACGCGTCGCAATACCACGCCGGAATGCGATGCCCCCACCAGAGCTGCCGGGACACGCACCAATCGCGGATATTGTGCATCCATTCGTTCCAGGTCTTGACCCAGTTCTCGGGGATGATTTCGATGCGCTTTTCGTCAACGGCAGCGATTGCCTTGGCAGCTAATGGCTTCGTCTTTACGAACCATTGTTTCGAAACCAGTGGCTCGACCACTGTCTTGCAGCGCGAGCATTTGCCGACGCTGAGGTTGTAATCCTGGATGCTGTCGAGCAAGCCGAGCTTTTCCAGATCTTCCACCACGCGCTTGCGCGCTTCGTAGCGGTCGAGTCCAATGTAGGCGCCACCCCGACCAGTAATTCTCGCGTCTTCGTTTATCACCTGAATCATCGGCAGGCTGTGCCGCTTCCCTGCTTCGAAATCGTTTAAGTCGTGCGCCGGAGTTACCTTTACAACGCCAGTGCCGAATTCGGGATCGGCCATGTCATCGAGGATGATCGGGATTTCACGGTCCATCAGCGGCAAGCGCACAGTTTTGCCATGCAGGTCGGTATAGCGTTCATCCCGGGCGTTGATAGCGACCGCGGTATCGCCCAGCATGGTTTCGGGACGCGTAGTAGCGACGATCAGATACCGGGCGGTTCCGGTCACCGGGTAACGAATATGCCAGAGGTGGCCGGCGGTTTCCTCGTGCGCCGTTTCGAGATCGGAGATGGCCGTCTGGCAGCGCGGACACCAGTTGACCATGTACTCGCCGCGATAAATCAAACCCTTCTCGTATAGGCTGACGAACGTCTCGCGGACAGCGCGGGAAAGCCCCGGATCCAGCGTGAAGCGCTCGCGGGACCAGTCGCAGGAAGCCCCGATCTGGATCATCTGCCGCTTGATCGTCCCCCCGGATTCGGCCTTCCACTTCCAGACGCGCGCTTCGAAAGCCTCGCGTCCCATGGCCCGGCGGTCTAAGCCTTCTTCAGCAAGCTGGCGCTCGACCACCATCTGCGTCGCAATACCGGCGTGGTCCGTACCCGGAAGCCACAGCGTGATATCCCCGCGCATTCTGTGCCAGCGGACGGTAACGTCAATTTCCGTGTGCTCCAGCATATGGCCCATATGGAGCGACCCCGTGACGTTCGGCGGCGGTATGACGAGCGAAAATACAGGGCGGTCGGGCTGCCATTTGGCATGGTAAATCCCGCTCTCGACCCACCATTGAGCCCAACGCGGCTCGAACCGCTGAGGCTCATACACCTTCTCTAATTGCATGTGGATTCTTCAGTTTATCGCGGGGATTGCAACGCGCAAGACAAGCGGAGGAGTTGGATCAGTGCTGCTGTCCAGGTTTTTCCAGCTTTTCCACGCGTTCCGACAGGGCTTCGATTTCGATATCCATAGCGCGCAAGGCGGCAGAATGACTGCGCGCTCGCATTTCAGCCGGGCTCGCCCACTTGTGGAACTCTGTCAGGAGCGTTGTTTCCACGCGCTCTACGTATGCTCGAAGCTCATCGAGCCGAGCGTTCGTGCGGCCTTCCATCTGCTGCAGGTGCTCTTTCAGTTCCTCGTCCAATTGGTCTCCTTGCGTTACGCGGAGCTTGTTTCAGCTTACACCTCATTTCCAGCGCGGTACGATCATCCTTTGAATCTCCCCCGTGTTTATCCAATCCTCGACACCGCAACCTTGCAACGCCTGAGCCTCGACCCTGTCAAAGCCGCGTCGGCCCTTCTCGAAGGTGGTGCACACATCCTCCAGTTTCGCCACAAAACATTCTGGAGTCGCGAAATCTTCGCGCAGGCCCAGGAAATCGCAGCCCTTTGCCACAACGCCGGTGCCCTCTTCATCGTCAACGACCGCGCCGATTACGCCAGCCTCCTCCACGCGGGCCTTCACCTGGGCCAGGAAGATCTCCTTCCTGCCGACGCCCGCCGCGTCATCGGACCCAACTCCATCATCGGTTTCTCCACCCACAACCCGGATCAAATGTGCGCCGCCCAATCCGAACCCATCGACTATGTGGCCTTCGGCCCTGTCTTCCAGACGGCTTCGAAAGAGCGGCCGGATCCGACAGTCGGCATTGAAGGACTCCGCACCGTCCGGGCCCTCACCACAAAACCTCTTGCTGCTATCGGAGGCATCACCAGAGACAACGCCGCAATCTGCTGGAGCGCTGGCGCCGACTCGGTGGCTATCATTGCCGATCTGTTCCCCATTCCATGTTCAAGTCGGGCGATACGCGATCGGATGAGCGAGTGGTTAAGCCTCCGGTGCGGGCCCATGATCGAATCGATTCGCCAGAATTCCACCTCGTTATGATGACCACGCCCCAGGAGCTCATCGGCTGGGGCAATAATATAGTTGCGTAACCGGGCTGGTTCAGGGCGCGAAGGCTTCCCTACCGTAAACCTTCACGCGGAAAACGCCGATAGAATCGGCATGATGACTTTGTGTATCATGGGAGCCAATAACCGATGAAAAAATCGCGGTTCTCCGTTCCCCACCCGATTCCATACCAGGGCAGCAAACGCAGACTCGCGACAGCGATTCTCAGCCACGTCCCTCCGAACCAATACGGTCGATTGATTGAGCCATTCGGCGGTTCCTCCGCCGTTACGCTGGCAGCGGCCTATCAAAAGACCTTTCGCGCCTACATCGTGGGGGACGCACTCGAACCGCTTATTCAGCTATGGCAGATGATTATTGACGATCCGGGGCCGGTTGCCCGGCAGTACGAGACGCTCTGGCAGAGGGAACGCGCGAGTCCCATTCAGGCGTATTATGAAATTCGTTCTGAATTCAACTTGGATCGAGATCCAGCGAAATTGCTGTACCTGCTGGCGAGGTGCGTAAAAAACGCCGTTCGCTTCAATCCCGCCGGAGAATTTAATCAGTCACCCGACAAACGGCGCACTGGTACAAAACCAAAAACGATGAGAGCGGAGCTATTCGGGGCGCATCGGATTCTCGCTGGAAAGTGCCGAGCGATGCACGCTGATTTTTTGACTTTGTTTTCGCAGGCGCAAGAAGGGGACTTTTTTTACCTGGACCCTCCCTATCAGGGAACAAGCGGCGGTCGTGACCGGCGGTACATCGCTGGCGTCAGCCGCGATCGAATGATAGAGGGTCTATCGATGCTGAACGAAAAACGGATTCCTTTTGTTCTCAGCTACGACGGTTCGTGCGGGGAAACGGATTATGGCGAGCCTCTGCCTGAAACGGTGGCCCGTCGAATTCTCCTGGATGTTGGGCGCTCCAGTCAGGCGACCCTCAATGGTCGTGACGACGTTACCGTCGAATCCCTGTACGTGTCCCACCTGCTTCCTGTCAGCGAAAAACCAAAATCGCTTTCGCTTCGGGATTTCGCGATGGCGCCAAATCAGGCAATTCTATTTGTCTGACAGCTTTTTCACGATGGCTTTAATTTCGTCCGACACGCTTCTATCGTGCTCCTTCGCCGTGTAGCGCAGCCGCTCGAAGTCTGCGACCTCACGTCCAGCCCAAACAATGTCCGCGCGTCGCTGAGGCTGCATGGCCACGTGTTCGTAAGCGATCGGATCGGCCCAATAGCAAGAGCGGCATGTCTTCGGTTGTTTTTGTTCAAGCCAGTTTTCGCAATGCTCGCACGTCCACGATTTGCCTCGTTGGCATGAGCCGCAGATAAGCATGAAGGCGGATCGCTTCGACTCGTCAGCGACCTGATCTCCGATGACCTGATAGGGAACTCGATGATCGACCTGTAGATATCGCCTTTCGTAGGCTTGATAACAGATTCCACAGCGGCCTTCCTGTCGCTCATAAAGATCGATGCTCAACTGCTTTGAGAAAACCCGCCGTCCTCCGAGTTTATGCCCCTCAATCTTCGAAAGGTCCGCGAACCGGTAAGCGGCTATAGATCGCCCATCGGCTCCTTTCACTTTGAAAGTCTCAAGGGGAATTCCCTGTTCCCGAACGTCCCTGGCTCCGCGCGGAGGGTGAGCGTAGCCGTACTGCTCCTTCAGTTCTTCAGTGGTGATATGCCCTTTTACAAGGATATGGTCGATCACCGTTTTCGCACGTTTGGCCGTTATGCCATGTAGGATTTTGAGGAACTTCTCAGGCAGTTCAGCCATGAGGCGAGTCCTCGAACAGCACCTTGGCGCTGATCCCCAAGGCCTCAGCGATCTTGTAGATGTTTATGAGGCTGATGTTTCGTTCGCCGCGTTCAACGCCGCCGATATAGGTGCGGTCGAGATCGCAGGTGAGCGCGAGCGCTTCCTGGGAAAGCCCTTTCTGCTTTCGAAGTTCGCGGACCCGCTCGCCGAAGCGCTTTTGAACTTGCGCTTCGCGTCGCTTGCTCATCGGCACAATCAGATCATTTTGATGACAATGAGTCCACGGACTTTACGTATCAATTGACAATCACGGTATACCTGAATCGAGGAAGGACGTGTGCTATGGCGCCACACCACACACGACCCGCCCGAACGACGAAAAGCTCCGAGAGATGATTTTGCTCATCTCGGAGCGGCGCCAGGCTGATCCGAAGTTCGGCGCGATCAAACTGAACAAACTCCTGTTCCATGCTGATTTTTCCGCCTTCCTGACGCACGGAGAACCGATCGCTGGGAAGGAATACCTCAAGCTTCCGCAGGGCCCAGCGCCGTCGCCGTCGAAAGGCCACCACCGAGCAAATGAGAAAGAAGGGCGACTTTCCATGGCAAGAGGTCCCATACTACGGACAAACGCAGAAAAAACCAATCGCCCTGCGTACCGCCGACACTTCGAAATTCCCTGGGCCGAACATCGCGTTGCTCCGTCAGACCGTTGAGAACTTCTGGAAACTGAGCGCCAGGGAAATCAGCGATCAATCGCATTTGTTTCCGGGGTGGAAGGCTGCGCGCGATAAGGAAACAATTCCGGACACCACGGCGCTGGTGAGCCGGAGACCGCCAACGGATCACGAGAGAAAACGCGGGCTGCGACTCCAGCCGCCGGCAGAGAAGCACCTCCGTGCACACGCTGCCGGGGTTATGATGGAGCAAATATGAAGCCAGCATTGACGCCGCTGCCACTCCCTCAGGGTATGGAAGCCGAGAGGATGGATCACCTGTTCAGGATCGTGATTTCCAAGCCGAAAGCGGCCATCGATCGGCAGGAGAAAAAGTGGAAGCGCTCGGAGACGGGGAAGAAGCGGGCGAAAAATTCATCCGCCTGAATGGCCTGTCACGCGACTCGCAGGGTAGTGCGCTTTACCTCGGTTACGCAACTATATTATTACCTTCGGCTGGTCACAGGCCGTGTAAACCAGAACATGAGAGTACCCTGGGTACTATCCCGCGCGCCGAAATCGACTTACGAAATGTTACTTTCTTCACAAACATCCCTCTTGGTGCGCCTGTAACTGAGTACCCGACGTTTTAAGTCAGTACTATGCCCATTGACTACCTGCGGGTGTGACTGCATGCTATTAGAGTTGGGGCGGAGTGCGACACTTCGCATCCGAGTTGCTCGGTTAGCAGCCGGACAAGGATTGGGACTTAGGAGGAAAAAATTATGATGCGAGACAAAGTAATCGCACTGAAAAATGGGGGTGGTTCCGACAGCCGCTCACTGGGCTTGAAGTCGTTCGGGATGGCGTGTCTGTCCCTCTTTTCCCTGGCCCTCATCGGGCTCATCGGTTCCGCAACTGTCAGGGCCGGGACCATTGACATGTCCGGGCTTCTGACAAATGCTAATTTCCAGTCGGGGAATGTAGCCCCCCTTCCGGGTGATGGCGTGGGTTGCCCGATTGGTTGGGCGTGCAGTACCAGCGGTATTTCGCCCGGGGGCACCTCATACCAGCCAAACGACCCTCCGCCGGCGAACCCGGTTGTAAGTGGTCCGGCGTGTCCAGGGTGCTCGGCTGGAGCTGACATCACCACCCAGTATGTTGCAGGCTCAGACGGTTTGAGTAGTTTGGGCTCGACATTCATCACTCCCAACGGTGGTTTGGGTACATGGGCGGCCCAGGTACCGGATCATGAAGGCAACGGGACAATAACGCAGACCAGCTTGGGTACCTACGACGGCACCGATAGTTATGCGGTCAACTTGTGGGTCGGTACGCCACTCACGATATTCGACCTTCTACAAGGATCGCCGCTTACCAATCCCGGGGCAGGCCCGTCAGGCCAAATAACAGCCGAATTCCTGGGAAATAGTGGGGCTGTACTAGACTCAATTTCTATCACGCCGGAGGCTACACCAGGCATGTGGTATAATGTGCCGTTGGCTACAATGACTTTCACGCCGACCGGTACGCAAATCGGCCAAGCTATTGGGTTTGCGATCGTCGTAGGGCAAGGGGAGAACAACGAGGTTGCGGATTTCGCCATTGAACCTATTCAGACAACGAGCTCGACTCCAGAGCCAGGTACTTTCGCGTTGATCGGCATTGCACTGATCTCGTTGGCGTACTTTTTCCGGAGAAAGCTCGCCTGAAATAGTCGGAGTTAACAGAGTTTTAAGCCCCCGTGACGCTATGCTTGGGTCACGGGGGTTGTGTTGTATCGTCATTACCGAGCCGTGTGCGTTGAACCCGTACTGCCGCCTGATCTCATCCTGTTCGGAGCCTCGGTCACAGAGCAAAAATTCTATAATCGCCCTCGAATCAACAGCCGCTCACTCAATCCGTTAAAATCCTTTCCTCTCTCATGCAACATAGAGTCGTATGCGTTCCGAACGTCAAATCCAGGCGTCGCGCGCCAACGGCTCAATATTCCGCGGACCCGTCACGGCTCAGGTCCTTTTCGCCGATCACGAATCCGACCGTGACTGGAACGATCTCCTCGCCTCTTATGTTCGCGAACTCCAGCTCCAGACCGAAATCGAACTGGCACTCGTCGAAACCATAGCTTTATCGGTTTGGCGCTGGACCCAACCCTCGAAACGAGAACCGGCCATTCTGGCCCGTACCTTGACCCTGAGCCGCTTCGATTCGCGCTGCACCCGCGAACATCTCCCCGTCTTCAAATGCCTCAACGAACTTCGCACTCAATTCCCGCAAAAGAAAATATTGACGGAACGAACCCAACAAATCACTGAGAACAAAGGACCGCGTTCCAAAACGAACCCACCCTCGGGATCTGGCCCGCACGACCTGCCATACTCAGAAACAATAAATAAATGACGCCCGCACAGCAGCCCGCTGATTTGGCTCAACCCGGTTTCGTCAAAGGCCTCGGCCTCACCTCCGCCACCACGCTCGTCATGGGCTCCATGATCGGCTCCGGCATCTTCATTGTCAGCGCCGACATTGCCCGCCAGGTGAAATCGCCCGGCCTGCTGATTCTCTGCTGGCTCATCGGCGCGGTGCTCGCCACCAGCGCAGCTCTCAGCTATGGTGAACTCGCCGCCGCCATGCCACACGCCGGAGGCCAATACGTCTATCTGCGCGAAGCCTTCGGGCGCCTCTGGGGATTCCTGTACGGATGGACGCTCTTCACCGTTATCCAGACCGGCACCATCGCAGCGGTCGCCGTCGCCTTTGCAAAATATACCGGCGTAATTCTGCCCTCGATCTCCGCGAACAACTACCTGCTCGGCTCCGGCAAAATCGGATTGACCACGCAGCAACTCGTGGCGGCCGCGGTCGTCATAGTGCTTACGGCGGTGAACACCCGCGGAATCCGCACGGGCGCAATTGTGCAGAACGTGTTCACCTTCGTGAAGGTGGCATCCGTTTTGGGGCTCATCGGTCTCGGCCTCCTGCTCGGCCGCAACCCGCAGGCTATCGCCGCAAATTTCCACGATTTCTGGCGCAACGCAACCTGGAGTTGGACAACCATTGCGCTCGTGGGATCTGCCATGGTCGGCCCGCTCTTTTCGGCGGACGCATGGAACAACGTCACGTTCACCGCAGGTGAAGTTCGGGATCCAAAGCGCAACTTGCCGTTATCGCTCGGATTCGGCGTAGGGGCGGTCACGCTCCTCTACGTCGCCTGCAATTTTGTCTATATTTCGGTGCTCACTCTGCCCCAGATCCAGACCGCTCCCGAAGACCGCGTCGCTACGGCGGTGGTCTCGATGATGTTCGGCCCCGTTGCAACTAAAGTCATGGCCGTCGCGATCATGATCTCGACTTTCGGCTGCTGCAACGGCATGATCATGGCAGGTGCGCGCGTCTATTTCACCATGGCCCGGGATAACCTGTTCTTCCGCCGCGCCGGCACGCTCGATCCCGTTCATCACACCCCCGTCTTCGCCCTCATGCTTCAATGCGTATGGACCATTCTGCTCACGCTCAGCGGGCAATACAGCGATCTGCTCGACTATGTTATCTTTGCAGTGCTGCTGTTCTATATCCTGACGATCGGCGGGCTCTTCCAGCTTCGCCGCACGCGTCCGGACATGCCGCGGCCCTATCGTGCCGTGGGCTATCCGGTCCTGCCGGCCCTGTATATGCTGGTGGCCGGTCTCATCGAGATTTTGTTGTTGGTGAATAAGCCCGCCTTCACTGTTCGAGGGCTGATTCTGGTATTGCTGGGGGTGCCTGTTTACTTCCTCTGGCGCCGCCCTGCGGAGAATGCCGGGAATGGATAAGGATACTGCATCTTGAGCCTTTTCGCGACGAAACCAATAGCCCGCATCATGCGCGAAAGCGAGGGCGGCGCTCATCAATTAAAACGGACCCTCGGTCCCGTGAATCTGATCGCCCTGGGGATTGGCGCCATAATCGGCGCGGGCCTTTTCGCGCTCACGCCGAAGGCCGCACACGATAACGCCGGTCCTGCGGTCGTCTTCTCTTTCATGATCGCCGCTTTCGGATGCGCCTTCGCCGGCATGTGCTACAGCGAATTCGCCACCATGATTCCCATCGCCGGAAGCGCCTATACCTACGCTTATGCCACCATGGGTGAGCTTCTCGCCTG
Organism: Bryobacteraceae bacterium; assembly: GCA_049516355.1. Taxonomy (GTDB): domain Bacteria; phylum Acidobacteriota; class Terriglobia; order Bryobacterales; family Bryobacteraceae; genus BOG-234. The sequence continues at coordinate 16,759 of JBEKTF010000103.1, forward strand.
GATCATCGGCTGGGATCTGGTGCTCGAGTACGCCGTGGGCGCGGCAACGGTATCGGTGAGTTGGTCGAAGTACCTGTTGCGGCTGCTCGGGACTTTCGGAGTCACCCTCCCCGATGCGTTCACCAAATCGCCATTCGAAGGCGGCGTCGTCAATCTGCCCGCCATTTTCATCATTTGCGCCATCTCGATTGTGCTGATTATCGGTATTTCGGAATCCGCGCGGTTTAACGGCTTGATTGTCGCCCTGAAGCTCACCATTGTCATGCTGGTCATCGGGCTTGGCTTTGCCTATATCAATCGCGCCAATTACACGCCCTTCATCCCGCCCAACACCGGCGAATTCGGTCACTTTGGCTGGTCCGGCGTCATGCGCGCCGCGGGCGTGATCTTCTTCGCCTATATCGGCTTTGACGCTGTTTCAACCGCCGCGCAGGAGACCAAAAACCCGCAGCGCGATATGCCCATAGGGATCATCGGTTCGCTCGCGGTCTGCACCCTGCTCTATGTGGGGTTCTCGTATGTGTTGTCGGGCATCGTCAACTACAAGACCATGACCGACACTGCGATCTATGAAGCGCTTCACAACATCGGATACGACTGGCTCGGGACCGGCGTCGTGATCGGTATCCTCGCCGGCTATACCTCCGTCATCCTCGTCATGCTCCTCGGCCAGAGCCGGGTGTTCTATTCGATGTCGCGCGATGGGCTGCTCCCGAAACTGTTCTCCGACATTCATCCGAGGTACAGAACTCCCTGGCGCTGCAACCTTGCATTCATGGTCTTCGTCAGCCTCTTTTCAGGCCTGGTGCCGCTCTCGAGCCTCGGCGATATGACCAGCATCGGCACCCTGCTCGCGTTCGTCATCGTTTGCGGAGGCGTCATGATCATGCGGCGGACCAATCCCGATCTCCCCAGGCCGTACCGGACACCGCTCGTTCCCCTGGTGCCGATTCTCGGCATTGTCGTATGCTTCGCTATGATGGCATCGCTCGACGTCTGGACCTGGGTCCGCCTGGTTGTGTGGCTGGCGATCGGTCTCGCGATTTACTTCAGTTACAGCCGTTACCACAGCCATCTGGTCACCATGCCCGAACCGGCGCCCGCGAAAGTCCCGGCGAAACTGTGAATACTGTTCTCACCACGACCAATCTGCCCGGCATCGAGCGGGTAGCGAGCGGCAAGGTCCGCGACGTCTACAGCATCGGGCCCGATCCCCTGAGCAGTGATCTTTTAATAGTCGCAACCGACCGTATTTCGGCCTTCGATTGCATTCTGCCCCAGGGCATCCCGGGAAAGGGCCGCGTCCTGACGCAGATGTCGCTCTTCTGGTTCGATCTGCTGCGTGGCGTCATCCCCAACCACCTCATCACCGCCGACGTGAACGCCTTCCCTTCCCAGCTGCATGCATATCGCGACCAGCTGGAAGGCCGCTCGATGCTCGTGAAGCGCTGCCGCATGGAGCCGGTCGAGTGCGTCGCGCGCGGTTATGTCTCCGGCTCCGGCTGGAAAGACTATCGCAGAACCGGGGCGATCTGCGGCATACAATTGCCCGCCGGACTTCACGAAAGCGATCGGCTGCCCGAACCGATCTTCACCCCTGCCACGAAGGCGGAATCGGGCCACGACGAAAATATCTCCTTCGAAGCCGCCGAGAGTCTCATCGGCCGTCAGACCGCCGCGTTGCTGCGCGATGTGACTCTGAGGATCTACGGCAAGGCTTCCGCATACGCCGAATCGCGCGGTATTATCATCGCCGACACGAAATTCGAATTCGGGTGGAATAACGGAGCGCTACTGCTGGCGGATGAAGTCCTCAC
>JBEKTF010000104.1:0-18379 GCA_049516355.1 Bryobacteraceae bacterium
CGTGGCAGAAGCCCACCACAAGACGGGACGCAGGCGAAAACGCCTACTCCACAATAAGAAATCAGCACTTTACAAGCCTTGTGGAAGAGGCCTTTTGGCCTGCGCCACTTCTGCCACAGGCTGCTAGTAGTGGATACAGGTCGTGCTGCTGGTGGAGAACACGTTATTCCCGGCGGGTTCCCGGCACAGATGGAACTGCGTCGAACAGATCAAAGATCTCATTCGCCGCTGGAGCCAATGGCCGTGCTCGCGCCGACTACGTTCGAACCAGGAATTACGTAATTGACGCTTACTGCCAGGATTCCGACACCGTGCTTCACGAGGGTCACCAAGTTTGCCTGCGAGTGGTCGGCCAAAGCGAATATTCGGACGTGCGGCCAGCATTGAGCCCACAAAACCTGCAAGACCCTATCGAGCGCAGCACTGTCAGGTGGGCGCGGATCATGGGGCCATTGCCTGACCGGCTCCAGCAGAAAATGCTGGTCCTTGCGTTCTTGATGCGCTGAACTCCTGCGGCAGAGTAAAATCTCTTTTGACATCGCTGATTCGAGGAGGACACCTATGAAACAACACCCACGGACCACCGTATCGTTCGTGGCGGCTCTTGTGATCCTGGCCAGCCATCCGGTGAAAGCCGAAGTTCTCGACAAGACCAGGAAGATCGGAGGAACCACGGTTCATTACAAGGTCGTGCTCCCAAAGAACTACGATGCAAGCAAAGCCTATCCCGGCGTCCTCGGGTTTGGCGGCGGTCCGCAGACCATGAATGTAGTGGACAACGTCATCGCGAGGAATTTCCGCGATGAGGCGGAGAAGCGCGGCTACATCGTCGTGGTCCCCGCGGCGCCGAACGACCAGTTGTTCTTCGAAGGCGGGGCGCGTATCTTCCCCGAGTTTCTGAAACAGGTTCTGGCCGACTACAAAATCCAGGACAATAAGTTCCATATCGCCGGGCCGTCGAATGGCGGCATCGCCTCGTTTCACGTGGCCTCGCTGAATCCTGAGTACTTCCTGTCGATCACTGCGTTTCCAGGGTATCTTTGGGAGGAAACTCCGGCGCACATCCAGGCCATCTCCAAAATGTGCATCAACATGTTCGTCGGGGAGCTGGACCCGATGGGGTGGCAGGGATTGATGCAGAAGCAGGCGTCAGAGTTTCGCGCCAGAGGCGTGACCGCACAGTACACAGTTGAAAAAGGACAGCCCCACCGTTTGGACACCCTCGCGGGTCCGAACGCAGGCCGGCTGTTTGATCTGTTCGAACAGGCCAGGCACGGCTGCGGCAAATGAACCCGTTCCCGTCACCGAAGAGCGCTTAAGGCCGAACACGGGCGGATCGCGCCCCTTTCGGCAAGTGACGCACTGCGATGACGGATTGCTACACTTACCGCCCACAATCCGTGCGCGATTTGTGCTGTAATGGGCGAATTGACCTGCCGACTCCCCGTTCCGAGCGCGCGGAAAAGGAGTCGAATTATGAAACGTATTCTGCTCGCAGCTACATTGCTGCTGGCTCCCGCCGCATGGGCACAATCGATAGCCGGACTCTGGGACGCAAAGCTCGATCTGGGCGGAACGCAGATTCCGTTCCGGATGGGGTTTTCCGGGACCGGTTCCGATGTCAAAGGCTGGTTCTTTAACGGCGACGACAAAGAGATCTCGAACGCAGGCAAACTGGAGAATGGCGCCATTGCGCTGAACTTCGACAGCTATGCCGCGCAGCTGAAGGGGACGTTCCAGGGAGACGCATTCGACGGTGAATATCTGCAGCGGGGCAAGCGCTTTGGAACGATTCACGCAACGCGCAGCGTAACCCGGCCAGCAGCGAGCGGGAACGTTCCCAACATCGACGGCATCTGGTACCTCGAAAACGTCCGGAGCTCAAAGAAAGACGAGAATGCCTGGCAGTTCATTGTGAGCCAGAAGGGCGCGGACGTTGCCGCCGCGATTCTGCGCGTGGATGGCGACACGGGCACGCTGACAGGAAGCTGGCAGGACGGCAAATTCGAACTGAGCCACTTTTCGGGCGCCCGCGCGGCGCTGCTATATGTGACGCCGCAGGCGGACGGGAGCCTCGCGGTCGAACTCGCCGGGCAGCGTCACGAGGGTGCGATGACGGCGCTGCGGCCGGAAGCCGCCCGGGCCAAAGGGCTGCCGGAGCCGACGGACGCCGATCTGCACACCACGGTGAAGGACCTGACCAAGCCGTTCGTGTTCAGCTTTACGGACCTCGACGGGCACGTGGTTTCGAACATCGATGCGCAGTTCAAAAACAAAGTGGTGCTGATCAACGTGACCGGAAGCTGGTGCCCGAACTGCCACGACGAATCGCCATTCCTTGCGAAGCTGTACGACAAATATCACGCGCAGGGACTGGAAGTAGTGGCGTTGGACTTCGAGGAGGCCGATCAGCTGAAGGATCCGGTGCGACTGAAGGCGCTGATGAAGGAGTACGGCATCCATTACACGGTGCTGCTGGGCGGCGAGACAAATTCAGCGAAGGAAAAGCTGGTGAGCGCGCAGGACTGGGACGCCTGGCCGACGACGTTCTTCGTAGGGCGTGATGGCCTGGTGAAGGCCGTCCACGCCGGATTCCCGAGCGCCGGCAGCGGGCCGGTTTACAAGCAGGAGACGAGCGATTTCGTGACTAAAATCGAGCGGCTGCTGGCGGCAAACGAGACGCCGGAAAAGTAGAGAAGCGCGCGGCTCATAAAAGAGACCGACACCATCTCAAACGCAAGAGCCGACACAGCCTTTTGAAATCTGCCGCCGCAAGCCCATCCGGGACCTCAACCCATGCGGCGGTCGCCGATGGTTTGCCGTCCCCCGCGCGGACCAAGTTCTATTGCCTGGACAGCAGACATTTTGCCTGCCTCCACTGTGAATCGCAGCATGGTCCGGACAAGGTGCCATCCCTGATGACCACAGGCTCCGGGATTCATGTGAAGCAGTCCGAGCGCAGGATCCCGCATGACTTTCAAAATATGGGAGTGACCGCAGATGAAGAGGTTCGGCCGCAGCCGCCGCAGCTCCTTCCCGGCCCGCGCGTCGTAATTGCCTGGATAACCCCCGATGTGCGTCATATATACGCGGATGCCATCGCATTCCCAGGCGAGATCCCGAGGCAGCTCGGCACGCAGTTGCGCGCCGTCAACGTTCCCATAAACTCCGCGCAAGGGTTTAAAGTCTCTGAATCGATCAAGTATTTCCAGCGACCCAAAATCTCCCGCATGCCATACCTCATCACACTGGGCAAAGTGATGGAACACAGCGTCATCCAGAAAGCCATGGGTGTCGGAAAGGAGCCCGATTCGCATTCTCCATCGTATAGGCCGGCCGGTCTCGTGTCATCGAGGACAGGCTCAAAATAGCTTACGATAATGCGGAATAACGACCGCCCCGTCAGCTCGGGAAAAATTACAATTCCCGCAGGCCGTCGGTTTTAGCGAGGAAAAGTGAACCGGTTTCCCTGGGGCTGTATTATAAACCTGAATCGGAAGCATCGCCGGTCGCAGCCGTAGCAGCGATAGGGGGCTATCACAGGGCTGATGAGGCGTTCGAGCCGGTTCCGCAGCCTGGAACACCGCAGGTCCCTGGAGCCGCACTTGAAGCACTTTCGCATTACCCCGATTGTAAAGCGACTGTGCCCTGCCTAGAGGCTAAGACTGGTACTAACGGGTACCATTCTGCCAAGCCTCAATTGCAGTGGCTCGCCTGGTACGTGATTCATTAATTTATTGGCGCCCTTGTGGGCATAGCGACCGGGACGCTAGGGCGTTGCCGGACACTGCTCCTTCAGCGCCTTTCTGGCGTCTTCGAAGAGGGAGACGTCAAAAGAGAACTCTACCCTACTTGCCTGAAACTGCTTAAACGACACACGAAGAGTACTCGCCTTCTCGATGCTTCTCACTTCGTTTTTGGGATTGGGCAGGAAAAATGACTCATAATCGGTTGATTGTGTTGCCAGCAATGTTCGCGGCGGTTGCGAATCGTATTGAACCTGAATCGGAACCGCACGGCGGCCTCCCTCGACAGATACCGTCTCCGCCGCGGAATGGGCACCGATGTATGCCCGCAGCTCACGATTGGCGCAGAGCAGGACCAGAAGGGGTAGCCGGGGGCCGCTTAGGGTTTGTATGGCCCTGTCCGAATCTACCGCGGCGGCCACAGGGATCGAACTGTCGTGGACCGATTCAGGCGGAAAACTCACTCGCCATCTGGAATATTGGGACGGGATTTCGCCTGCCGACTCCGACTCCTCGCGCTTCACTTCATGCATGGCGGGACTCACCAGGACTGGGGCGGCTGCGGGCGTGGCTGCCCTGGCTTGTGAGGCGTTATTTCGGGAACAACCGGTTCCAGCAGCCAGAACAACGACCAATAAAAATAAGTACCCGGGGCGGGTGGAATTACCTGAAAACATCTGGTTCGAAATCATCATGCGCGATGGTCTGAAAATTCCTCCCAAGTAGACAGAAAAAACACTTTGAAAGCTTACCCGCATTACTCCTGGCGAACACCGCCAATCGACGGCATTCGATTACAGCGTCTCCCGGTCTGGACCGTGTTACTTCAGCTCGCGGAGCACCTGGAAAACGGCTTATTTCCCTGGTAAGGCTCCTGGACCGACAAGGCTAGCGATTCCGCATATCCTGCTGAATTAATCATGGCAGCAGTGACCAATGCAAATCGAGTTCCCAAGTACTATTTCGAGTACTGGAATCGTTGCGGCGGAATAATGAGCCAGCCGAAAACGCGGAGCGATATTCGCTATTACCGGTAGCCATGTCCAGGATCATTGCGCGGGGTTTCAGTGGATGGCTGCTTCGAAAAATCCTGTTACTTTGCTCTCGTATTCCGACCTGGCGATCGCGTGCGCGCGACCATGCTCTTTTCCCGGCACCAGCCAAAGCTCCTTAGGCCGGCGCGCGGCGGCGAAGTTTCTCAAGCTGTTGTCCACAGGGACCACCGAATCGCCGGTCTCGTGAATGACTAACACTGGTCTGGGGCTGATTTCGCCAATAACATCCATGGGCCGCACGCGGTTTACGTCGATTCCCGCTCTGGAGTTGGCGATGGCAATCGTGAGTGGAGCGAATGGAAAAGCAGGAAGATGAATAAAATGCTCGAAGCTGGCCGCGATCACTCGCGGCGCAGCGCTGAATCCGGAATCGTCCACAACGGCGCTGATACGTTTATCCCTGGCAGCACCAAGAATCGCGGTGGCTGCGCCCATCGAGATACCCAGGACGCCAATCCGGTTTGCATCCACATCCCTTCGCCCCGCGACGTAGCCGACAATCGAGAGCAGGTCCCGCGGCTCCAGAGCACCCAGCGTCACAAATTCCCCGCCACTTGGGGCGCGAGCTCTGGAATTAAATGTCACGACGCTGAATCCGGCCCGGTGGAGGAATTCGGCGATCGAAAGCATCTGGTCCTGTGTATCACCGTAACCACTCGCCAGAATTACGAGCGACGGGCGATCACCGCGAAAAAATCGGCCATCCAGCAGGATTTTGTCCGCGGCGAGCACTTGAATGTGTTCAGGATGCAGGTCGGGAAAGGTGGCAAGAGTCCACTCGTACCGATGATAGGCAGGACGCAGTGCCCGCTCCGATCCGACCCAACCTATGGCTCCGAGAGCCACCAGCGAAAGGAAAAGGAGTCCGAGGACGCACGATAGAACAAACTTTTTCATCAGTCCCCGGTGATCGAGAGCAGCCGTTCCTGATTTTGTCAATTTAGCAGAATTGATTCAACGGGACGCCTCTGGAAACCCGGGAAGCGTGGCCTAGTATCTCCAACGGCATCCGAAAGAGTCGCCCCGGCCTTTCACCGTTTCCAGGAGGGTGCTCAAAAAGGGCTCTACAGGGCCTGAAACCCCACAGGCTGAAGCCTGTGCCTGGCAGGCGAAACCGCCTGCCCCACCAAACCTGGCAGTTCACCAAGCCAAAATGTAGAAACTCCAAACCACAGGCTGAAGCCTGTGCCACCTCTTTGGTGGAACGGGCTTCAAGAGCGTGCGCCCGACGGCCTTCGTTGTACTCCCAGCTGTGGCTTGACACGGAGGGCCCGGACATCCAGTATAAGAGCTGATAAAATCGCTGCATCTTGCAGCACGGAATCAGGAGGCAGGAGATGCGAATCATTCTTCCGATATCGGTCGCCCTGGCGGCGGCGATTGCGACTCTGGCGGCGGCGGCCGACACGTCAGCCGGCGTTAAACCACAAGTCACGTTTACGAAGGACGTGGCGCCCCTCCTGCAGAACCGCTGCCAGGTGTGTCACAGGCCGGATACGTTCGCGCCAATGTCGCTACTGACCTATGAGGAAGTACGGCCCTGGGCCAAGTCGATCAAGCAGAAGGTCCTCGCACGGGAGATGCCGCCGTGGTACATCGACAAGAACGTCGGAGTCCGCCACTTCAGAAATGACGTGTCGCTGTCCGACGAGGAGATGGCGACGATCGTGAACTGGGTTGACGCCGGCGCGCCGAAAGGCAATCCGGCAGACATGCCACGGCCGCGTCAGTTCGACGATTCCGACAAGTGGCACATGGAACAGCCCGATCTGATCGTGCAACTGCCGAAAGACCAGATGATACCGGCACGGGGCTCCGACCGGTGGGTGGATGTGCTTGTGGATACAGGTCTGACGGAGGATCGATACATCAAGGGGATCGAAGTCAAACCCACAAAGGGTTTCAAAGCGGTCCACCACGTAACGACCTCCATGAAGCACGAGGACGATCCCGAGGATGGAGACAACGCCCAGGGGATCTTTCTCAACGAGTATGCGCTGGGCAAGAATGCCGACGTGTTCCCGGAGGGCGCAGGCCGTTTGATCAAGGCAGGAACCAAAATCAACTTCAACCTTCATCTCCACCCGATGGGCCAGGAGACGCCCGCGAACGTAGCTCTCGCCCTCAAATTCTATCCAAAGGGGTACACGCCAAAGTTTTCCGAGACCACGGAAAAAATCGGGGATCCGAAGGATCTCGACATTCCGGCCAACGCCGATAACGTGCGCTTCGACGCCTACAACACGCTTACCAAGCCAACCCGGATGTTGTCATTCCAGCCTCATATGCATAACCGCGGGAAAGCCTCGTGCATGGAGGCCATCTACCCCGGCGGGCACAAGGTGGAGATGTTGAGTTGCGTGAGCAAGTACCAGTTCGCATGGCATCTGGTGTATCTCTACGCCGACGACGAACAGCCGCTGCTGCCGGCCGGTACCATCCTGCACATCACTTCCTGGTACGACAACTCGTCCGGAAACAAGTCGAACCCCGATCCCGACAACAACATCACGTACGGACAGAGGACCATCGATGAAATGGGTGGCGCGTGGATCAGCTACTACTCTCTCTCCGATGAAGAATACAAACTCCAGGTAGAAGCGCGCAAGACGAAGAAAGCGCTTTTGCAGGCGGAGTAAGTGCCCCGGTCCAGGTGGTACCCGCGACTTCAGCCGCGGAGGGCGGTGAGCGCCGCCTTTCTTCTTGTTAGTGTCAGCGCCGTCTGCGTGAGCGCCCAGGTCCGATATGCGACGGGGCAGAATGTAGCTCCCGTATTTGAGGGATGGGAACACAATCCCGATGGAACCTACAGTATGGTCTTCGGGTATCTCAACAGGAACTACGAGGAGGAGGTCGATATTCCGGTCGGCCCCAATAACACCGTGGCTCCGGGAGGCGATCGGGGGCAACCTGAGCATTTTTATCCGAGACGCCAGCGATTTCTGTTCAAAGTTGTGGTGCCCGCGGACTGGGACAAGACGCAGAAAGTGGTGTGGACGCTGACTTCGCGCGGGCGAACCGACCGGGCCAACGGATGGCTCCAGCCGGAATGGGAACTGAGCGAAGACGTCGTGATTGAGAATATGGGGGCGGGGTTCCCGATCCCGCCAACAAACCGCCATCCCTGACGACGAGTCCCGATCAAACGATCATCCTGCCGAATATGGCGACGCTGACCGCCTCGGCTACGGATGACGGGCTTCCGAAGCCGTACCTCCGGGCACCGTCGAACCCGGATCGCGACTCGGAGCCTCGCCGGCCGCGGGGCGTTCAGATCAAATGGATTCAGTACCGGGGTCCCGGCAAAGTCACCTTCGATCCGGTTGCCAGTCCGGTCATTTACGGTCAACCGGTGGAGCTGACATCGAAGGTGAGTTTTGGCGCGCCCGGTACTTATGTACTTCGCGCCACGGCGTTCGATGGGCAGTTATACTCGACCCGCGACGTGACCGTGACCGCCAAAGCGAGCGCCGCGGCCGGCGACAAGCGCTGACCGCGCGGAGGGTGGAGACGCCCGGAAGCCGGTTTCGCGCTGACTCCCAAGCCATTATTCCGGGCTGCTTACGAGCTGCTGCGTTCTCGCAGTTCCTGCTTCCAGCTGCCCGACAAAGGCGCCCGCAATGCTCGCCCCAGCAGTTCCGCGTCCGTCTCATCGCCACGATACAGTCGCACCACATCAGCCACGCTGATCTCTTCCGGACCCTGAGCGGCCTTTTCAATCGCATCGCCTGCCGCCACGTCGCCTTCTTCCACCACCGAGAAGTAAATTCCCGATCGGCCGCTTTGCCAGAATCGCTTCACCATGTCCGCGCGCCCAAAACGTATACCAAGCTTAAAGCAGGGCATTCGCGGCTGTGTCACTTGCAGCAGAGCGGAGCCCACCCGAAACTGATCGCCGATGAAGACCGCCTCTTCGGTGATTCCTTCGGTCGTCAGGTTCTCGCCAAACATCCCGGGCGAAAAATCCATTTCGGGCAGTTGCTCTTGCCAGTACGGGTAGTGCTCGATCGGATAACAATAAACAGCCTTGTTCGGCCCGCCATGTACGGTGAGATCGGATTGCCTGTCGCCGGCGACATTGTGCCTGCGGATATCCGCCCTTCCTTCGACCGGCGATTTGAAGATGCTCGTCAGCACGCTCGCCTTACCGGATGGAACCTGTTTCGGAGTGCCCACATTTACCGAAAGAACCCGCTTCATCGAGTGTCTTCCATCGCCCTGACCGAGCTCCAGTCCATCCTTCTATTCTCTATTCTGCTCGAGCGGAATCGTCCACGCCAAGGGAGATTCCGCGAATGGCAGAGTAGCCCCTACGTCCCACCCGCGCGCCGTCCGCCCGCATTCATTGGAGACTGGAGCCGGCTCCGTGCGGTCGATTCTCAGCGTCCCAAAAGCTTCTGGTCTCTGGAGAATCCGCGATTTCCTTACTGGCGTGCAACCGGCGCCGGTGTGTCGAACACTTCGGGCCAGGAAAATGTCATGATCACGTTCCTGCCGCCGTTGGTGGTGATCACCTCTTTATGAATCGGATCCAGCGTCACTCCACCCCCGGCGACTCCTGCGATCTGTTCCACCGGGATTTTCCAATGTGGCGCGACATCTCCATTGCTGTCAATCGCCCAGGCGCACATGGATCCCCGTGAACAACCGCCTACCAGCCAGCCTGTGGACGTGACCTTTATGTTGCCGCCGTTCCCGCCGCCGCCACCGAGTTCCGTGTGCGGTCCGCCGATCACGTATTTGGGCTTCGCATTTCCGCTGGCCGTACGATCGAAGACCATCAGCTTCCCCCCCGTACTGACGATCAGGAGATTCCTGACGGGATCGATTCCCATGTGGGGGAATCCCTGCCCCCTCGCCGTGGGGAATCTAAATCCGGTATCCGGTCCGCCGAGAACCCGCTTCGGCGGCGTGTCTCCATTGGCGAGCCGGTCGAACACCAAAATGACACCCTTGCCGGCGCCTCCACTCGTCGCTACACCAATGTAAATCTCACCATTCACCGGATCCATGGCCATCTTGTCGTTGCCATCATAAGCAGTGCCCTGGATCTGCGTATGCGGGCCCATGATCATGCGAACGGGTGGCTCTTCTCCCTTGGCGCCTCCCCGGAAGGTCAGGATCGCCTGGTTGAGAGGGCTATTCACGATCAGTTCATCGTGAATCGGATCATACTCTAATGCGTGCATGGTTCGGCTGATCATGGTCTTCTGGCCTTCCAGCGCGCTTACCGGAGGTGTATCTTCCTTCGCCAGCCTGGCGAAAGCCGCAATCTGCGGCGTGTTCACTCAATTCGGTACGAGATATAAATCTCGTTTACTATCAAAAGCCACTGCCTGAGGCTTGCCAAACTTGACCGACTTTCTGCCCAGGGGCGCGCTGCGGATGGTCCTGATCGGCGCCACGTCTCCGTTTGCTGTAGGCGAGAAAGCGGCCGCAGAGGAGTTCCCCATGTTGGAAACCCATACTTCTCGATTCTTCGCGTCGAAAGCGATACCGGCAGGATGGCTCAGGCCGGTTTTTTCTCCTTCGATAATCTGCGTCGGCGCCACGTCACCTTGATCTGTCCCTTTGAATACGAGAATATTGCCGCCCACATCGTTGGCGACCCACAGATTACCCGTATCCGGATCGAGCGTAATCGCACCGGGCCAATCGAGCAATGTCCTGGGACCCTCAATGATCCGCAATGGAGCGGCGTCACCACTCGCATCGATCGGATAGACGTTAATGGAAGGCGGATAGATATGGCCGGAACCGGCAACATCCGGGTCGCTGGAATTGCCCCACGAACCCACGAACATCAGCTTTCTCTTAAAGTCCAGCGCGATCCCATGTGTGTCATGCAGATAAGTGTGAGGTCCAGAGAGAACGCGTACAGGCGTATCATTTCCCGAGGCCGTCCTGCGCCACACCGCGACTTTGGGAGGGTGCTGAAGGGTAACAAAGAGTTCATTCGTCTCAGGGTTCACTTCCGAAGCAAACAGCCGATGCTGGGTTTTCAGAATGCGCTCAGGAGCGGTATTTCCTTCGGCCCCTCCGCCAAACACGAGCACGTTGTCTTCAGTGTCCAGGGCAACCGAATATATCTCTCCGTTTCTCTCGTCGACGAAAAGCCCGGCGTTGTACTCGCAATGAGTATCCTTGCCCTGGATCACGCGCTTCGGCGTAGTGGACTCGACGTTGGGCGGAGTATTGTCCGTCCGGTTGAAAACTTTGATACCGAACAGGTTGGTGTCCTGAAGGATGATTTCGTTACGCACCGGGTCCACGGCCACGGAACTGTAAATGGGATATGTATCCTTAATCGTGCGTACCGGCGGACGAGTCACGTCCAGTGTATCCTCCGCGTGCGCGGTCTGCTCGAAAGAGTCAAACAGACTCGTTTCCTGCTTGTCTGCGCTGACGGGACGGTAACACAAATCTCCAACCTCGGACATCGCCGTCGTGGAAATCAGGCGAGCCGAACCGATCAGTGGCTCCGGCCTGGTTCCGACCGTGGACAGGTAAAGAACGCCGATCCCGATGGTGATTACACCTGCAAGGATGGTGTTATTCCGATTGCTTTTAACTGCGCGCATGAGAACCTCCCGCAAACCCGACTGTTGATAAAGCGACCAGCACGGAGTACTCGAAAATTCACGGGACCTTTCGGATCGATCCCAGCGGCGAAAAGGTTAACACCATCCATATCCGGGGTCAAGCCACCGACATCCTGTTGCATCCCTGTTGCATCCCCTTGACAACGTGGCCTTGACGGAATACGATCAATCCCGATTACCCGGCCAGAGGTTAGGCGAGGTTCAAAAAAAACAGGGGGCGGAATGCGCACAATCAGCGTAATCAGAATTATGGCGGTGGGTCTTGCATTGGGTTCTGTTGTCGGCTGGGCACAAACATCTCAGATCAGCGGCACCATTAAGGATCCAAGTGGCTCGGCTATTCCGGGTGCCGCGATCAAAGTAACGCAGACTGCGACGGGCGTGGTTCGTAATGCGACCAGCGGGGCGGACGGCCGTTACGTGCTTCCTGATCTTCCGATCGGTCCTTATCAGCTTGAAGTCACCAAAGAAGGTTTCAGCAGATACGTACAAACCGGTATCGTGCTGCAGGTCGATAGCAACCCAACAGTCGACGTCGGTCTGCAAGTGGGCGCGGTGAGCGAGCAGGTGTCGGTCGAGGCAAATGCGGCCGAGGTGGAAACGCGCAGCACCGCCATCGGGAGCGTGGTCACGAACCAGCAGGTCGCGGAGATGCCCCTCAATGGGCGCGATCCTCACGAGTTGATTTTCCTCGCCGGTATGGCGACCTACCCTGGCGCCGGCTCGGCGAATTCCGTGCGGAACTACCCAACCGTGGTTGTTTCCGTGGCGGGCGGCCAGGGCGATACTACGGCGTATTTGCTGGATGGCGTGATGTGGCAGGATCCGTATAACAACCTGAGCCTGCCGCTGCCCTTCCCGGACGCTCTGCAGGAATTCAAGGTGGAGACCAGCGCGGCGCCGGCGCAGTATGGGTTCCACTCGGGCGCGACGGTCAATGCCGTTACCAAATCCGGCACCAACGAATATCACGGCGACCTGTTCGAATTCCTGCGCAACGGGGATTTGAACGCCCGCGACGCCTTCGCGCTCAAACGCGATACTCTGAAGCGAAATCAATTCGGCGGCGTTGTCGGCGGTCCCGTCCTGCCTCGTTTCAAGAACAAGCTCTTCTTCTTCGCGGGCGCGCAGAAAACTTCGCTGCGATCGGACGGCACCCAGAACCCCGCTTTTATTCCCACGCCTGCCTCGCTCAATGGCGACTTCACCGCGCTGGCTTCGCCGGCTTGCAATAACGGCAAACAAATCACGCTGCCGGCGAGTCTCGGGTTCACGAATAATACGATCGCGTCCAGCCTGCTGAATCCGGTCGCCGTAAATATCTCGAAGGCATTTCCCGTCACTGCCGATCCCTGCGGCAAAACACTCTACGGGTTGGTTGCCGACCAGGACGAGACCCTCGTAACGGCCAAGATGGATTACCAGATCAGCGACAAGAACTCCTTTTTCGGCCGCTACATGTCAGGGAACCTGGATGAAACTTCAACGTACGATGGGAAGAACCCTCTTTCGATTAACCAGGGCGCCGTACACGATCTGGACTACGGTTTCACTTTGGGAGATACGCATATCTTCAGTCCCACCCTGATCAACTCCTTACGGGTGGGAGCGAACCGGGCCAACGTCTCGACAATTGAGGATAATTACGGGAACTGGGCAAGCGTCGGAGCGAACGTCGATCCTTTGAACCAGACGATCCTTGCAGTCACTGCGACCGGCGCGTTCACATTCGGCACCGGGCCGGCATCGGGAAAGGGGTCTCATAGTCAACCGATGTGGTCGGTTTTCGACGATGTCAGCCTGATTAAGGGCTCGCACCAGATCACCATCGGCGGGAGTATCTATCATCAAGGGCTGAATTATTTCTCATATGGCAATGCCGTCGGCACGGCGACATTCACCGGACAGAATACCGGATTGATCCTGGGCGACTTTATGCTGGGGCTTACCTCGACCTTTGGCCAGGGTACGATCTATGGGTTCTACGCCCGGCAGTACTACGATTCGCTGTATGTCCAGGATAACTGGAAGGTGACCTCGCGTCTGACGTTGAATTACGGCTTGAGATGGGAACCGTACCTGTCGTTCACCGACAGCGGTGGCGAGAACGAATCGTTCGTTCCTTCGTTGTTTGCCGCGGGATTCCACAGCAGCGTATTCACGAACGCTCCCGCAGGGTTGGTTTTTCCGGGCGATCCGCAATATACCAGCGGAAATTACTTTAACGGTCCCAATTGGATCAGATTCTACCCCCGGGTGGGATTGGCCTGGGATCCCCAGGGCAACGGCCGCATGACCATCCGTGCGGCGTTCGGGATGTATGGGGACCGGGCCAGCATGCTCAATGGAACCCAGAAATATTTTTCTCCGCCATTTGGGAGTGTTGTGACTGCATCGGGTGGGAATCTTACAAATCCCTGGCTAACCTATCCAGGCGGAGATCCGATGCCCACATTCGCAGCTCTCCAGGGGGTTGGCGTGTACGCGCATAACATTCCATTTCCGCTCAGCGGCACCTATGTGACCGATGACATGGCCAACTTCCACGGGATGTATATGAACCAGTGGAACCTGAGTCTCCAGCGACAGTTTGGAAAGGATTGGTTGGTTACCGCCAACTATGTCGGCAACAGTACGATCCACTTGCTTAGCGGCGAAGACATCAATCCGGCGGTCTTCCTTGGAACCGGCCCCTGCACCATCCAGACTGCCGCCGGGCCGGTGAATTATACGACGTGCTCCACGGTGGGGAATCAGCAAAATCGGCGCCTCCTCTCTCTCCAAAACCCGGTCAATGGCCAATATTACGCGAATGTTGGCACCATCGATGACGGCGGGACCGGCGAATTCGAGGGGCTTTTTTTGTCTGCCCAGAAGCGGTTAAGCCGCGGGGTGACAGCTCAGGCCAACTATACCTGGTCGCACTGCATCAGCGACGTTTATAACGGAAATGCCACCGCGACCTCGGTTACGCCTCCGAATAATCGCAGGCAATTCCGGGGTAACTGCATAGGCATCGATTTGCGGCAACAGTTCGTCTTGAACCTGGTAGCGACGACGCCCCGATTCTCCAATCAAGCGCTGCGGATTGTGGGCAGCAACTGGCAGATCGCGCCGATCCTCGTAATCAAGTCCGCCGGCGAGTTCAGCGTCTACACCGGCACGGACCAGGCTCTGACCACGGTGGCAAACCAACCGCCGAACCAGGTAAGCGCCAATCCATATCCGGCCAATCAGACCCTCAGCAACTGGATCAACGCCTCGGCGTTCGCCCCTGCGCCTCTGGGTACTTACGGCAATCTGGGCTATAACAATCTGAAGGGCCCCGGTGTTTTTCAATTGAACTTTGCGCTGTCGCGAACCTTCCCCATCGGGGAAAAGAGATTCATTCAGCTCCGAGCGGAAGCATTCAACCTTCCCAACACTGTGAATGGCACCTTCTGTGCGGGCGGCACCGGCAGCTGCAGCGTTAACCTCAACTCCACGAGCTTCAGTCACATCCTTCAGGACATCAGCGGGAACAGCGGGCTGCTGCCCGGCGATTATCGCGTTGTTCAGCTCGCGATGAAATTTGTTTTCTAGGAATTGGGAATGTGCGGTTTCTCTTCGCGGTGTAAGAATGAAACCGATCATAGGCTGTCGTCAGCCGTTTAGCCGATGCGGCGCGCTTTCGTCCGACGGCAGCCGCGATGAACCACACGCTTGAAGAACGCAGCGTTCGACTCTTTCCGCGATTCGATATTATTGAGATCGTTAAAAAACAACCTCTTTGATCCGTTAATCGGATTCCAACGCATAGGAGTGAGCAATGAGGAATAGAACGTGGGCTCGCGGAATCCTGGTCGCCTCGCTTTTTACCGTCGCCCTTGGAATTTGGGGCTGGTTGCCCAGCCGGATCAAAGCCCAGGGCGTTGAGGTGCCACAGTTCCAGTACGATGCATCATGGCCCAGGCCGCTGCCGGATGGGTGGGTACTTGGATCGGTGGGCAGCGTGTGCGTCGATGCGCGCGACCATGTGTTCGTGGTGACCAGGGGGGAACCTGCACTCAAGGAGAGGAACCTGGCAACGCCCGCGCCGCCGGTTATCGAGTTCGACGCAGACGGCAATGTGGTCAATTCGTGGGGAAACCGGGACCTGATGGCCAGGACCCAACATGGTTGCTTCATCGACAAAGAAGGTAACTTCTGGACTGCGGGCAACAATGATGGAATTGTTCAGAAGTACACGCACGATGGCAGCAAAATGCTGCTGCAGATAGGGACCAGGGGAGTCAAGGACAGCGCGGACGGTACCGCCACCGGCAAAGGCTTGAATGCGAGCCACACTTCGCTCTTCAAGCCTACGCAGGTCGCGGTCGACCCGGGCAACGGCGATGTGTACGTATCCGACGGTTACGGGAACAAACGCGTCGTGGTCTTTGATCGGGAAGGGCACTACCTCCGTCAATGGGGTCGTCAGGCAACGCAGGCAGAGACTGACGCCGGGGTTGGCGGCGTATTCCTGAGCCCCGTGCACTGCGTGGTTATCGGGAACGACGGACTGGTCTACGTATGTGACCGCCTGGGCGATCGCGTTGAGGTTTTCGACAAGATGGGCAATTTCAAGAGGAACATCTGGATCAAAAGCAAGACCGCCCACCGCACAAACTCGGAAAATGCAGTCGGCACAGCGGGCTGGGTAGGCTTTTCACCAGACCCGGCGCAGAAGTTCATGTATGTCGCCAATGGTTCCGATAGCGTGATTCATATCCTGGACCGGACAACTGGAGAGGTGCTCTCAAAATTCGGGCGGCCGGGTAACCAAAGCGGCGATTTGACGGACCCGCATAGTATTGCAGTCGACTCGAAGGGCGACATCATTATCGGTGAGGTTCCCTACGGAGGAAAAATCCAGATGTGGCGGGCAGTCAGGAAGTAAGCAGGCCCATCTTCCCGCGCTCCTGCAGTAGCATGACGCCACCCCGTTGTTGCCTGATACCGGTCGGCTCGGCGCGTATCGGAGGAACGCTGCGCAATGTCTGCCCGTGATGACATATAATCGTCGCCACGGAGGCTTACATGAAGGCTTGCCTTGTGCCCCTTGCGGCCGCGGCGCTGGCGGTGACGCTGTCCGCTCCCGCCGTTGCCCAGTGGATCGACTACCCGACGCCGGGAATTCCCCGGTTGCCGGACGGCAAACCGAACCTTTCCGCGCCCGCGCCGCGGACGGCCGATGGCAAGCCGGACCTGTCCGGCATTTGGCAGGCCGGGCGGGCGGGCCAATACGGGTACGATTACAACGTCGCCCAAAACCTACCGGCGGGGAGCGTCACGCCCTGGGCCGAGTCCGTGCGTGAGCAGCGGGTCCAGGACTTCCGCAAAGACAGTCCGCTGGCGCAGTGTCGACCGGTGAGCATCCCGTTCCTCAATTTCCGCGGGCTGTCCAGGATCGTGCAGACGCCGGGAGTGATCGTGATCATTTACGAATCCCCAAACAGTCCACATCGAACCATCCTCACGGATGGCCGGGAACTTCCGAGGCAGATGAATCCCACGTGGCTGGGATACTCGGTCGGGCATTGGGAACAGGACACGCTCGTGGTGAATACGGCGGGGTTCAACGACAGGGGGTGGCTGGACGTGGGCGGGCTTCCCCAAACGGAATCGCTCAGGCTGACGGAACGCTACCGGCGGCGCGACTTTGGACATATGGAACTGGAAGTGACCTTCGAGGATCCGAAGACCTTTGCCAGACCGTTCACGCTGCGCATGGACAAGACGCTGACGCCGGATACCGAGATCATGGAGGACGTCTGCGAGAATGAGCGTGACAGTTCGCACCTGGAAAGCGGGGTCAAGTTGGCTCCAGAGGTCCTCGCGAAGTACGCGGGGATATACCAGTTCGGGACAGGACGGGAGGTTGTGGTCACGGCCCACGGCGACCAGTTGTCGATCGAGGACAGCGCGAATCCGCTGGATCGGCTGTTCGTGGCGCGTTCGGAGACGGTTTTCCTGTCCAGTGTGAGCCAGGCTACCGTCGAGTTCTTCCGGGATTCCCAGGGTGCCGTCACGCACTTTGTCCGGACGATTACAGACAAGGATGAGAAGGCGGTTCGGAAGGGCGGCCTTCCGAACCAGTCGGCGCAGGACCGGGCGGGCCGTCCGTGAAGTTTGAAAGCCTGCGATTGAGCCCGTGGCGGGGCCGTTAGCCAGCTAAGGGCTAACGAGGCGCGGGCTTCTTCTGCCTCCGGGATCATCGGGAACGCCCGCAGTGGGGTGACCTGATTCGATCAGGAGTGCACACGTCAGCCCCTTCTGCAGGTTTACTATAAGGATTTTCCCCGAGGGCAAATAATCAGGATGGCACTGACCGTACGGAACGCCGAATACTTCTACATCAGAATCGAGGACTCTCCGGAGAAAGCCTATGAGCTTCTCGCGCAGTTGGCGTCAGCAGAGGTCAATCTGCTCGCCTTCAGCGCGGTGCCTTTCGGCCCCAATCACCTCGAGCTGACCATCTTCCCGGACCGCAGCGATAACTTCATTCAGCTTGCCAAAAAGCTGGGGTGGGTGGTGGCCGGTCCGCAACATGCTTTTCTGGTCCAGGGCGACGATAATCTTGGCGCCCTGGCGGACATCCAGCGGATGCTCCTGGAGGCTGATGTTGAAATTTACGCCTCCAGCGGCGTCACCGATGGCAGCGGGCGCTATGGATATTTGATCTATTTCAAAGAAGAAGACAACGAGAGAGCTGCGAGGGCGCTTGGGGCGGTAACGGCCCCCCACGAGAGCCTGAATATCAGCAGCGCGGATCACTAAAAAGAGCATTCGATTGGGCGCGTGCAGCGTCAACCGGAGACTATTTTAGCGGAGCCTTGTTGTGAGTTATATGGTGCGCCCGGAGTGATTCGAACACCCGACCTTCTGGTTCGTAGCTAAGAACCAACGTATTTTCATAGACTTAGCACCAGGCACAACGGTTGCTATGCGTTGCCCA